>JBKOZH010000150.1:0-31422 GCA_046725765.1 Candidatus Methylomirabilota bacterium
CACGCCCACCGCGGCGAGCTCCAGCGCGCCGCCCGCGAAATGCGGAACGCGCGCGCCAGGCACGGGAGCGAGACCGAGATGACGGGCGAGTGCCCGCGCCTCGACGTCGATGGCGGTGAGAACGAGGACGCGGGTCACGCGCCCCGCGAACCGACCGCCTTCGCCGCCTCCCGGCGGCGCAGCCAGGCCGCGTACGAGGTGCCCGCGGCCGTGTCGCGGCCGGTGAAGCGGATCGAACGGATGTCCGCGTAGGGAATCGTGACGGGGTCGCCGCTGTCAGTCGCGAACACCTGCACGAACGGTGTCGCGGCCTCGGCGTTACGATTGAAGACGTAGCCGACCAGTTCGGAGCCATTGTCGCGGACGAGGGTGACGTCGCCGCGGTAGTCGAACGCCTGCTCGATCACCTCGGCCAGCGCCGCGCCCTCGAGCGGCCCCGGGTCCCACCCCTCGAACGGGTGCTCGTCCGTCGTCACAACCGGCCCGTGAGGGTCGCCGCGACGGTGGCCTTGAAGCCCTTCCACGAGGCGAACGCGGTGTCGACGGCCGTGGGCTCGTACCCGCAATGGACCATGCAGTCCTTGCACTTCTCGTTGCCGCTCTTGTGACCGTAGCCTTCCCAGCGCGTCGTCTCCATCAGCTCCTTGAAGGAGGCGGCGTAGCCTTCCTGCAGCAGGTAACACGGGCGTTGCCAGCCGAAGAGGTTGTACGTGGGGTTCCCCCACGGCGTGCACTCGAAGTCCCACTTGCCCATGAGGAACTGGAGGAACAGCGGCGACTGGTTAAACTTCCAGCTCTTCTTGGGATTCGACAGCATCTTGCTGAAGAGCTCGTGCGTCTTCTGCCGCCGCAGGAAGTGCTCCTGGTCCGGCGCCTTGGAGTAGCTGTACCCCGGCGACAGCATCATGCCCTCGACGCCCAGGTCCATCATCTCGTCGAAGAACATCTGCATGCGAATCGGCGACGCGCCATCGAAGAGCGTCGTGTTCGTGGTGACGCGGAAGCCGCGGCGCAGCGCCTCGCGAATGCCCTCGACGGCCTGGTCGTAGACGCCGTCGCGGCACACCGCCTCGTCGTGCTCCTCGCGCAGACCGTCCATGTGAACGCTGAACGACAGATACTTCGAGGGCGCGAAGATGCCTTCCTCGAGCTTTTCCTTCAGGAGGATGGCGTTGGTGCAGAGGTACACGTACTTGCGCCGTTTCACGAGCTCGGCCACCAGCCGACCGATGTCGGGATACATCAGCGGCTCGCCGCCCGGGATGCTCACCATCGGAGCGCCGCACTCCTCGACCGCGGCCAGGCACTGCTCCACGGTGAGGTGCTTGCGCAGGACGTGGCCCGGATACTGGATCTTGCCGCAGCCGGCGCACGCGAGGTTGCAGCGGAACAGGGGCTCCAGCATGAGCACGAGGGGGTAGCGGCGATTGCGACGCAGGCGCTGCTTGAGCACATACGTGGCGACCGTCCACATCTGAGACAGCGGAACGCTCATGCCTTCTGGCTCTCCATGTCCGGCCTCATGGCCGGCCGTCGTCGCACGGCACACAACACAGCGGCGGTCGCGACGTGCACCAGCAGGCCGAGACCGAGCAGGACCCACTCGCGGATCCAGGCCGTCACCGCTAGATTGAACGCAAGCACCGCGTAGTATAACGCCATTCCTGGCGCGGGTCGGGTCCCGCGCCCATCGCCGGTGAGCGCCAGATACCCTCCGATACCACCAGCGCCGACGAGCGCCCACCCGACGAAGTTCGACAGCGGCACGCCGAAGTACACACCGGGCTCCTCGTAGTAAAAGATGCGTCCGAGGAACCAACGGTTGCCCAGCACGGCGATTGGATCGATGACGACGTCGAGGAGCATCATCAAGAGCCCGCCGGTCAGCGTGAGCCGCCCCGCCCGCGCATCGCTTCCGAGCACTCCGCGCGCCATGCAAAACGCTGCATAGGCGAGAAATGTGAACGATAGCGAGTCCATGAGCGGCACGTTCGAGATATAGAACTCGAGCCCGCGTGTGTCCCCCGTGTAGTGATAGAGGCCGAACGGAATGCCGATGCGCGTGGAGGCGAACTCCGACAGCCACGCGAGCGGCCACACCCACGCTGCGAACACGAGCGTGCGGCGCCAGCCGAGATCACGCGTGGCCGTGACGAGAAAGCAGGCGAGGAAGCCGAAGACATAGGGCCGAAGGACGAGCGTACCGACGAGGAGGTCCATGGTGGAAGTCGCGGTGCATGTTAACATTTCGTGACGTGACGGCTCTCGACGAGGCGGTCGCTCGCGCCCAGCACCACCTCTTGTCGCGCCAAGCTGCCGACGGTCACTGGGTCGGCGAGCTCGAAGCGGACCGAGCGCTCACCGCGGAAGCCCTCCTGCTGCACCGCCTGATCGATCGCGTCGACCACGGCGTCGAGCGCCGAGCCGTGACGTATCTGCGCCGGCGTCAGAACGAAGACGGCGGCTGGAGTCTTTTCGAGGGCGGCGCCTCCGACCTCTCGGCGACGATCAAGATCTACTTCGCGCTGAAGATGACCGGTGCGTCGCCCGACGACCCCGTCATGCAGCGCGCGCGGGCGCGCATTCGCATAATGGGCGGTCCCGCCAAGGCCAACGTGTTCTGCAAGATCCTCCTCGCGCTGTTCGGCGAGTACGACTGGAACGGCGTCCCGACGATGCCGGCGGAGATCATGCTGCTGCCGCCGCCGTTCTTCCTCTTCAACATCTACGAGGTCTCGTACTGGTCGCGCTGCGTGATCGTTCCGCTGCTGATCATCATGGACCGCAAGCCGGTCCACTGGCTGCCGCGCGAGCTCGCCCTCGACGAGCTGTGGCCGGAGGGCCGCGAGAACACGAGCCTGCGCTTCCCGCGCGTGCCGGAGCCGTTCTCGTGGCGCGGCCTGTTCTGGAAGTCGTTCTTCATCGGCGTCGACGACGGGCTCAAGATCTGGGAGCGCTTCTCGCCGAGACCGTTGCGCAAGCGCGCCATCGAGGCTGCACGCGAGTGGATCGAGGAGCGCACCGGGGTGCCGGGCGGGCTGGGCGGCATCTACCCTGCGATGGCGAATTCCATCCTGGCGCTGCGCCTGCTCGGCTATCCCGAAGACCACCCGCTCGTCCTGGGCCAGCGCAAGGAGATCGAGGCGCTCGCGGTGGAGCGCGGCGACGAGCTCTACTACCAGCCGTGCGTCTCGCCGGTGTGGGACACGTCATTGGCTGCCAACGCGCTCATCGAGAGCGATCTGCCCGCCGATCACCCGGCGCTGGTGAAGGCCGCGGAGTGGATGCTCGGCAAGCAGGTCCTGGTCGCCGGCGACTGGCAGGTGAAGCGGCCGCACGTGCAGCCGGGCGGCTGGGCGTTTCAGTACGGCAACGACTTCTATCCCGATCTCGACGACACCGGGATGGTGCTGATGGCGCTCGAAAAGATTCGCGGCGTCGACCCCGACCGGGTCCGACTGGCCAAGGAGCGCGGCGTCGGCTGGTTTCTCGGGATGCAGAACGAGGATGGCGGCTGGGGCTCGTTCGACGCCGACAACGACCGGATCTACCTCAACAACATCCCGTTCGCGGATCATGGCGCGCTGCTCGACCCGGCGACGGAAGACCTCACGGGTCGCGGCCTCGAGCTGCTGGGCACCCTCGGCTATCCCAAGGATCTGGAGGCGGTCGAGCGCGCGATCCACTTCATCCGCCGCTCGCAGCGCCACGACGGACCCTGGTACGGCCGGTGGGGCGTCAACTATATCTACGGCACGTGGTCGGTGCTCCGCGGGCTGGGTGCCATCGGCGTCGACCCGCGCCACGAGTACGTGCAGCGCGCGGTGCGCTGGCTGCTGCGGCGGCAGAACCCGGACGGCGGCTGGGGCGAGACGTGCGAGAGCTACGCGAAGCCGGAGCTGGCGGGAATCGGTGAGTCGCTGCCGAGCCAGACGGCGTGGGCGCTGCTCGGCCTTTTCGCCGCTGGCCACACGAGCGGCACCGCCGTCGAGGGCGGCGTCGACTACCTGCTGCGCACGCAGCGGACCGACGGGTCGTGGGATGACCCGTTCTGGAACGGCACCGGGTTCCCGCGGGTGTTCTATCTGAAATATCACCTCTACGCGAACTACTTCCCACTCTGGGCTCTCGGCGTCTATCGTCGCGCCCGGAAATGAGCGAGTCCGCCGCTCCAGTTCTCCTGCGCCCGCTCGATCTGCTCGGCGGGTGGACCATCTTCGTCGTTTCATCGCTCGGCCGCTTCGGCGCCTTCCTCACCGCCGCCGTCGCCGCGATGGTGACGCCGCCGCTGAAGTTCTGGGCCTTCGTCGACCGCATCAACTTCATCGGCTTCCGCTCGCTGCTGATCATCTTGTTGACCGGCGCCTTCACCGGCATGGTCCTCGGGCTGCAGATCTTCCTGACGCTGTCGCGGTTCGGGTCGGAGGCGTTCCTCGGACCCGCGGTGGCGCTCTCGCTGATCCGCGAGCTCGGGCCCGTGCTCGCGGCACTCATGGTGACCGGCCGCGCGGGGTCCGCACTCACCGCCGAGCTCGGCATCATGCGGATCACCGAGCAGATCGACGCGTTCGAGGTGATGGCGCTCAACCCGATGCGCTACCTGGTGGCGCCGTCGATCTTCGCCGGCATCATCACGTTTCCCCTGATGACCGCGCTGTTCGACGTCGTCGGGATCTTCGGTGGCTATCTGGTCGGCGTCGAGCTGCTCGGGCTGTCGCCCGGCACGTACTTTGGCGAGATGCAGACCTTCGTCGACTTCGCCGACATCGGGCTCGGGTTCTGGAAATCGGTGTCGTTCGGCATCATCGTCACGTGGGTCTGCACCTACAAAGGCTTTCACGTCGGCCACGGCGCCGAGGGCGTGGCGCGCGCGACCACGCAGGCCGTGGTGCTGTCGTCGGTGCTGATCCTGGTCTGGGACTACTTCATAGGTTCTGTATGGTGATCGGCCCCTGTGATTAAAGTCGAGGGGCTCACCAAGCGCTTCGGCGCCCAGCCCGTGCTGCGCGGCATCGACCTCGAAATTCCCACCGGCTCGATCACCGTGATCATCGGGCGCAGCGGTGGCGGCAAGTCCGTCTTTCTCAAGCATCTCATCGGGCTGCTGCAGCCCGACGCCGGGCGTGTCCTCGTCGACGATCAGGAAATCACCCGGCTCTCGGGCGACGCGCTCGACGCCATCCGCCGGCGCTACGGCGTCGTCTTCCAGGGCGGCGCACTGTTCGACTCAATGCGCTGCGCGGACAACGTCGCCTTTCCCCTGCGCGAGAAGATGCGGCTGCCTCGGACCGAGATCGGCAAGCGCGTGGATTCGGCGCTGGCACAGGTCGGGCTGGAGGGCATGGGTCAGAAGTATCCGGCCGAAGTCTCGGGCGGCATGCGCAAGCGCGTGGCCATCGCGCGCGCGCTGGTGACCGAGCCGGAGATCGTGTTCTTCGACGAGCCGACGACCGGCCTCGATCCGGTGCTCGTGAACACGATCCACCATCTCATCCTGGATCTGCACCGCCGCCACCGCTTCACCGCGGTCATGGTCAGCCACGAAATTCCCGAGATCTTCGAGATCGCCGATCGGGTGGCGATGCTGCACGAAGGCCGGATCGTCGAGGTTGGACCGCCGGCCCAGCTGCAGGCGTCGCAAAACCGGATCGTCCAGAAGTTCATCCGCGGGGAGCCGGAGGGAAACTGATGGAGCGCACGCGCGTCAACATCGTGGTGGGGCTGTTCATGGTGCTCGGCATCGCGGCCCTCGCCTATCTCTCCATCCAGCTCGGCCGTGTCTCGTTTCTCGGCGCGCGCGGCTACAGCGTGACCGTGGACTTCCCGTCCGTCGGCGGGCTCAAGTCCGGCTCGACGGTGGAGATCGCGGGCGTCGAGATCGGGCGCGTGGAGTCGATCGGCCTCGACAACTACCAGGCGCGTGTGAAGCTGCGCCTGCAGACCGGCGTGAAGCTGCAGGAAGACTCGATCGCCTCGATCAAGACCAAGGGGCTGATCGGCGAGAAATACGTCAGGATCAGCCCCGGCGGCTCGGACAAGATCATTCCGCCGGGCGGAAAGATCCGCGAGGTCGAGGCGCCCGTGGACTTCGAGGAGCTGCTGTCGAAGTACATCTTCGGCAAGGTCTGAGTCGCGTCAGCTCCGCCGGGCGATGAATTCGAGGTTGGTTCGCTTCCTACTGCTCCCGCACACCCGTCCGGAATCGCCAGCCGCACCGGGGCCTGGAGCGCGTTCTGGATGTACACGCAGAAGTTCGAGGAGGGGGAACAGGGCACTCAGGTCATCCGTCTCACCGGTGTGGCGCTGCATGTCGTCCATTGCACCTCGCGCGCGCCGAACTGGTGGTAGCGGATCGCGCCCTTGGCGCTGTCGCCGCAGCCGGCATCGAGCACGCGGCGGCCGGTGAACCAGCCCGGCTCGAGTCTGAAGTAATCCTCCTGGAACATGGCGAGATGCCGGCGCAGGGCCGCGGCATCGTTCAGGAGCCGGAGATGTGCGCATGGTAGACGCGCCGGGTCGCTTCGCTCACGTCGTCCATGCGGGCGATCGGATCAAAGCGGAGTGACGCCGGACGACGCACGAGCGAAATCGAGCGCAGGCTTTTGACCGGGCGCCTGCTACACTCTACGCGGCAACCGGCCAGACCACCCTTCGGCAGGCTGCGCTGCCGGGATGAAGCGGGGAGATCAGATGATGAGATCGCTGGTGACCACCGCGTTGATCCTCACGCTGGCTGTCGCCGTGGCGACGCCGGCCCACGCGGGCGCGCCCACCGAGCAGCTCAAGACGCAGGTCGATCGCGTGCTCACGCTGCTCGGCGATCCCGCGCTGAAGGACAAGCCCAAGGACAAGCGCGCAGCCGTCCGCAAAGTCGCGGACGACATCTTTGATTTCGGCGAGACGGCCAAGCGCTCGCTGGGCCGGCACTGGGCGGCCCGCACCGACGCCGAGCGCGACGAGTTCGTGAAGCTCTTCGGCGACCTACTCGAGCGCTCGTACATCTCCAAAATCGAGCTGTACGGCGGCGAGAAGATCCAGTACGTGAGCGACAAGATCGAGGGCGACCAGGCCTCGGTGCAGAGCAAGCTCCTCACCAAGACCAGCACGGAGGTCCCGATCGAGTACCGCATGCTCAAGAAGGGCGAGCGCTGGCTCGTCTACGACGTCATCATCGAGGGCGTGAGCCTGGTATCGAACTACCGCACGCAGTTCAACAAGATCATCCAGACCTCGTCCTACGCCGAGCTGGTGAAGAAGATGAAGTCGCGGCAAGAAGAAATGGGCTCCGCCACCGACGCCGGACGGCGCGTCTGAACGAGCAGCCCGTGACGGCGATCATCCTCGTGGCCGGAGTCGCGCGGCGCCTCGCGCCGCTGACGGACTCCACGCACAAGGCGCTGCTGCCCGTGGGCGGCCGGCCGATCCTCACCCGCATGCTCGATGCGCTGGCCTGGGCTGGTGTGCGCCGCGCGGTGCTCGTGGTGGGACACTGCGCGGACCAGGTGCGCCGCGCCGCCGGCGACCGCGTGGGCCGCATGGCCGTCGACTACGTGGTCAATCCCGAGTACACGCGCGGCTCGGTGCTGTCGCTGTACGCCGCGCGCCACTATCTGCGCGAGCCCGCGCTGATCATGGACGCCGACGTGCTGTTCCCCCGCGAGTTCCTGCGGCGGCTGCTCGCTGCCCCCGCGCCGAGCGCCTTGTTGCTGGACCGCGGATTCGCCGATACCGGCGAAGAGGTGAAGCTCTACACCCGCGGCGACCGCGTGATCGCGCTCGGCAAGAAGGTGGTGCCCGAGGCGTGGGACGTCGTCGGCGAAGGCGTCGGCTTCTTCAAGTGCGGCGCCGAGGCCGGCCCCGCGTTCGTGCGCTTCCTCGAGCGCGTCATCGAGGAGAGCCGCGGCATGAACGAATACGAGGACGCGCTGCACATGCTCGTCAGCTCGCACCACGTGGGGTGGGTGGACGTCACCGGCCTCCGCTGGACCGAGATCGATTTCGCCGAAGACCTGCGCCGCGCCGAGGCGGACGTGCTACCGCACGTCGTCCGGCTGGACGGCGCGTGATCGACCGCGCCGCCCTTTATCTCGCGACCGCTGAGGACCTGAACGTCGCGCAGGCGCCGGTCGCGCATCGGCCGCTCGGATTCCGCGCCATCGCCGCCGCCATCCGCGCTGGCGCTTGCACCGTGTATGTGCCCGCCGCGCTGCAGGAAACCGCCATCGCCACTGCCATCGCCGCCTCGCCGCGCGCGCGGAGCGCTGTGGTCTGGCTCAAAGACGGCGAGATGCCGGAGCCGGGCCCGCTGCTGCTGGTGCCGGCCGCCGTTGTCATCCCGGCGGAGGTCTTGCGGACGACGCTCGGCGCGCCCGGTGCCTCGGTCGCCGCGCCCGCCGCCCTCGACGCTCCTGCGATTAGCGTCGACGCGCGCCTGGCGGGCACCCTCGGCAGCGCGCTCGGCGCGGGCACGCCCCTCGCCGCCGAGCTGGCGCGCACCGGCATCCGCCCAACCGTCGATACGCGCTGCATCGCCGCGCGCGATGCCGACGGCCGCGCCACCGCCGCTCGGATCCTGCACGCCTCACTCGGCAGCGCGATCGATACGCGGCTCGATGTGCATCTGCACCGCCGCTTCTCGCGCCACGTCACGCGCGCCGCCATCGCGCTCGGTATCACCCCGAACACGATCACCGTCGCCAGCCTCGTGCTCGGCCTCGCTGCGGTCGCCTGCTTCTGGCGCGCGACGCCGGCCAGCGCGCTGGCCGGCCTCATCATCTATGTCGTCGCCGTCATCCTGGACCACGCCGACGGCGAGGTGGCGCGTCTCACGCTGACGGAGTCACGCCTGGGCTCGTGGCTGGATACCGTGGCCGACACGCTGGTGCACGCGCTGAGCGTCGTCGCCATGGGCGTGACGTCCGAGACCGTCACCGGCACGGGCATGCAGCTCGGCGTCGTGGGCGCGGCGGGCATCGTGGCCAGCGCGTTCGTGGCGAAGTGGTGGCCGCCGCGCGGCACCACCGGCATGGCGGGCACCGTCGAAGACATGGGCTCGCGCGACGGCTTCTACGCGCTGCTGCTGCTGTTCATCGCGCTGCGGACGTTCGCGCCGTCGCTGCTGCCGCTGCTGATGATCGTCGTCATGCTCGGCTCGAACGCATATTGGGTCGTGCGCGCCGGCCTCGCCGTGCTCGGCCGCGGCTAGCTCTCGCGCTCGCGGCAACACGCCGCGCCGCGAGCGCGGCGGCACCGCTCGCGCCGGTGTGATGTCCTGCGAGTGCCGACCTAGCCGCCGCTCGTGCGGACTCGACCCGTGAAGACGGTCTTGAGACCGAAGTAGGCGAACGAGTCTTTCAGATTCGAGTAGAACCGCTTCAGCGGACTCATCGACGGATCGGTGACGTACTCCAGCGTGAGGCTCACGCGCTCCTCGTTCTCGCCGAGCGGCGTGATCGTGTGCCACAGCTTGTCCCCGTTGAACGCGACGAACGTGCCCGGATGCGTGGCCAGGCTCAGCTCGACGGGCGGCCGGCGGTTGGGATCAGCCTTGTAGAGCTGGCACACGAGCCGGCTCGAGGAGCGCTCGACGAGCCCGATGAGGACCGTGTAGCGGCTGCCCTTGTAGTACGAGGTGTCGAAGTGAAAGCCGATGTGATCGCCGGGCTCCGTGTAGAAGTAGAGCGCGCACGAGTGCGGATCGGTCTGCGGGCAGGGCTGCAGCTCGCGACCGCTCAGATGCGCGAGCAGGCGAATCAGCGCGGGCGCCCGATAGACCGCGAGGATGGTCGGCGCCTGCTCGACGAGCGTGTAGTAGCTGACGCTGCCACCCTTCTTGTGGCGTGGGATGTAGTTGCGGTGCACGGAGGGCCGCACGCGGTCGACTTCGGCCACCATGCGGTCGACGAGCGACGCCGGCAGCCACCGCTCGAGGTGGATGAACTCGTCCTGCGCCCAGTACTTCGCCTTGAGCGCATCCAGGTCGAGCGCCGCGACGGCACGCTCGACCTCGTCCGCCACCATTGTCGTCGTCGTTTTGCTCACGGAGCCTCCTCACGCACGGCGCACTCCCGCGATTCTACACGACCGTGTGCTACACTCGACCCCCGTCGGCCCCGCGCGGCAGCGAGCGCGCCATCCGAGCCGAGGAGGCCATCGTGGGATCCGTTCGAGTCGCCATCATCGGCGTCGGTAACTGCGCGTCGTCGCTCGTCCAGGGCGTCCACTACTATCGCGACGCACCGGACGACGGCTTCATTCCGGGGCTCATGCATCCTCGCCTCGGCGGCTACCACGTGCGCGATATCGAGTTTTCCGCCGCGTTCGACATCGACGAGCGCAAAGTCGGCCGCGATCTTTCGGAGGCGATCTTCGAGGCCCCGAACAACACCGTGCGGTTCGCGACGCCCCCCGCCCTCGGCGTGCCGGTGCAGCGTGGGATGACGCACGACGGTCTCGGCACGTACCTCGGCCAGATGATCAAGAAAGCGCCGGGCTCGACGGCCGACATCGTCGGCATCCTGCGCGAGACGAACACGCACGTGGTCGTGAACTTTCTGCCCGTAGGCAGCGAGATGGCGACCAAGTGGTACGTGGAGCAGGTGCTCGAGGCCGGCTGCGCGTTCGTCAACTGCATCCCGGTCTTCATCGCGCGTGAGGCGTACTGGCGACGGCGGTTCGAGGATCGCGCGCTGCCGGTCGTCGGCGACGACGTGAAGTCGCAGCTCGGCGCCACCATCGTGCACCGCGTGCTGGCCAAGCTGTTTATGGACCGCGGCGTGCGTCTCGAGCGCACGAGCCAGCTCAACTTCGGCGGCAACACCGACTTCTACAACATGCTGGAGCGCGAGCGGCTCGCGTCGAAGAAGATCAGCAAGACCGACGCCGTGCGCTCGCAGCTGGCCCACGAGCTGCCGACGGATGCCGTCCACATCGGCCCCAGCGACTACGTGCCGTGGCTCGAGGACCGCAAGTGGGCCCACATCCGCCTCGAGGGCCGCTCCTTCGGCGATCAGCCGGTCAACGTCGAGCTCAAGCTCGAAGTGTGGGACTCACCGAACTCCGCGGGCGTCGTGATCGACGCCATCCGGTGCTGCCGCATCGCGCTGGATCGCGGTCTCAAGGGTGCGCTCGTCGCGCCCTCGGCCTACCTCATGAAGTCTCCGCCCGAGCAGTGGGCGGACGACACCGCGCGCCAGCGGCTCGAGCGCTTCATCGCCGGCGAAGAGTAGCTCGTCGTGACGTCCCGGACCGGGCGCCTCCTGCGCCGTCTCGTCCGGCTCGCGTGCTTGCGCCCGTGGATCACGGTGGGCGCGGCGCTCGTGCTGACCGTGGTCTCCCTTGCGTACTCGCTCACATTTCTGGTATTCGCGACCTCCACACGCGCGCTGCTGCCGCAGGGCAAGCGCTTCATCGAGCGCTACGTCGAGTACGACAAGGAGTTCGGCAACCTCGACGATCTGGTGATCGCCGTCGAGGCGCCGTCGCTGCCCGAGGCCACGATCTACGCCAACCGCCTGGTGAGCGATCTGCGCGCCAACCGGGTGCCCCTCGCCCGGATCAACTACCGGATCGATCCCAAGCAGTTCGAGGGACGCGCACTGCTCTATCTGTCCGCCGACCGGCTCAAGGAGATTCGCGAGCGCGTCTTCGACTACCAGGAGTTCATGGAGAAGTTCGCCGAGCGGCCGACACTCGACCAGCTCGTGGCGGGCATCGCGACCTCGATCGCGCAGGCGTTCGTCACAGGGCTGCTCGACCTCGGCCTCGACAGCGGGCCGGGCACCTCCAAGGGATCGCTCGATCTCACATTCGTCCACGACGTCGTCACCCAGATCGCGGGACGTCTCGACCGCCCGACGCTGTACCGCTCGCCCTGGGGCGGCCTCTTCTCCGTCGGCGGCGAGGGCATCGAGGGGGCGGGCTATTTCCTCTCCGACGACCAGCGCCTGCTGTTCATCCTCGCCGAGCCGGCCACCGCGAAGGGCAGCTTCACGGGCAATCGCGAGGCGATCGAGGGCGTGCGCGCCACGGTGGCGGCGCTGCGCGCCGAGTTCCCGAACGTCGAGGTCGGGGTCACCGGCAAGCCGGCGCTGTCCAACGACGAGATGACCGCCGCGTTCCGCGACAGCGAGTACGCCACGCTGCTGGCCTTCGGGCTCACGCTGGCGCTGCTGCTGCTGGCGTTCCTGCGCGTGGGCAAGCCGGTGCTGATGCTGATCGTGCTGGCACTGTCCCTGTGCTGGTCCATGGCGCTCGCGACGCTCGTCGTTGGCCACCTCTCGCTGTTCTCGGTCATGTTCATCCCGATCGTCATCGGCATCGGCATCGACTACGGGATCTACTACCTGTTCCGCTACGAGGAGGAGCTCTTCCTCGGGCGCAACCTGCGCGAGGCCATCGAGATCACGGCCATGCGCAGCGGGCCCGGCATGCTGCTCAGCGCGATCACCGCCGCCGCGACATTCTACGTGCTGATCCTGACCGACTTTCGCGGGCTGCAGGAGCTCGGCTTCATCGCCGGGTCCGCGCTGCTGTTGTCGTGGGTGGCGATGATGTTCGTGTTTCCCGCGCTGCTCGTGCTGGTCGATAGGCGGCACCTCGATCGCGTCGGCATGAACATCCCGCGCGCCATCCGCCTCGAGCGCGTCCACGTGCCGTTCGTGGACTGGATCAGCAGCCATCCCAAGACCGTGTTCGTGACGGCGGCATTGCTCGCCGCGGTGTCGGTCTACGCGTTCGGCAAGGTGCGATTCGACTACAACCTGCTGAATCTACAAGCCGAGGGGACCGAGTCGGTCACCTGGGAGAAGAAGATTCTCAAGACGTCGGGCCGCTCCGGCTTCGCCGCGCTGTCGAGCGCGATGAGCCTGGACGAGCTCCGCCGCAAGCAGCAGGCGTTCCGTGCGCTGTCGAGCGTGTCCGAGGTCGACTCCACGCTGCTGCTCATCCCCGACGACCAGGCGGAGAAGCAGAAGATCATCCGGGACTTCGCGCCGATCGTCGCGCCGGTGCGGGTGACGCGGCCGCAGCCCGTGGACGTCGATCGCCTCATCTCCGCGCTCGAGACGCTCAAGCGCCGGTTCGACATCGCCGCCGGCGAGGCCCCGGTCGGCGACACGCGGCGGCGGCTCGCCTCGCTGCGCGACGACATCGGCCAGCTGGTCCTGCGGCTGCGCAAGACCGACCGCACCGTGAGCGAGCCGGCGCTGCTCTTCCTGCAGCAGCAGGTCTATCGCGACTTCGTCACGTCGTTCCAGCGGCTGCAAGCCAACCTCAACCCCCGAACGGTCGGGCTCGCTGACGTGCCGCCCGAGATCCGGCGCAAGTTCATCAGCGACAGCGGGCGCTTTCTCCTGCAGATCCACCCGGCGGTGGACATCTGGGACCGCGACGGGGCCGCAAAATTCGTCAACGAGCTGCGCTCAGTGGACGGCGACGTGACCGGCACGCCCGTCATCACGTACGAGGCGATCCGGCTCATGGAGCGCGGATACAAGCAGGGCACGCTCTACGCAATCATTCTCGTGAGCGCCCTGACCTTCTTGATGCTGCGGCGCATTCGCGAGACGCTTCTGGCGCTGGCCCCGCTGGCGCTGGGGATGACGTGGACGGCCGGCCTGATGTGGCTGTTCGATCTCAAGCTGAACCTCGGCAACGTGTTCGGCATCCCGCTGATCCTCGGCGGCGCCGCCGAATTTGGTCTCAATATCGTCATGCGATTCATGGAGGGACGCGAGCACGGCGGCCCGCTGATCGCACGCTCGACGATCATGGCGGTGTTCGTGAACGGGCTGACGACGATGGTCGGCTTCGGAAGTCTGCTGCTCGCCGCCCATCGAGGCATCTACGGCCTCGGACTGCTCCTGACGCTCGGCATGTTCGCGTCGCTGGTGGCCGCGCTGATCGTCTTGCCCGTGCTCCTGCGCGCGTTCGGCGGCACGCCGCAAATATCCGCGCGCGAGCTGCGCGCCGCTCAGACGGCGTCGACGCCCGCGTCGTAGACACCGCTCTCGTCTTACCCGCCGTAGAAGACCTTGTCGCCGAGATCCCTGAGCCACAGCGTGGCATCGTCCGGGCGGCCGTCGGGCGCCTTGGTCACGCCGGCCTCGACGACGCGTCCGACGAACACGGAATGGTCGCCCTTTTCGACCGTCGCCTCGAGCGTGCACTCCACGAACGCGGGCGCGTTGGTCAGAATGGGCGCTCCGGTGGCGCCGGGACGGAACGGCTCGCCGGAAATCGTGCCGCTCTTGACCTCCGCCGGCTTGAAGAAGGTGAACGCGAGCGGCTGCTGCCCCTTGCCCAGCACGTTCAGCGCGAAGGCCTTCGTCTCCTTGATGAGCGGGTGGGCGTGCGAATCGACCTTCACGCCGACGACGACGAGCGGCGGCTCGAATGCGACCTGCGTCACCCAGTTCACGGTCGCCGCGGCCGCGTGCCCGCTCTTGTCCTGAGCCGTGAGCACATAGAGTCCGTACGGAATCATCCGCAGCGCCGTCTTCTTCGCGTTGGCATCCATCAGAGGGTCCTCCGGGTCGTGTGGCTCGTTACGCGCGCGAGACTTCCACCAGGTTCGAGTGAAACGCCGGGCCGCCGCCCATGTCGGCCACGCGGTCGTCGGTGAGGACGTTCACGCCGCGGCCGCCGGGATGGAACCGATGCCACCAGATCCCTTCGATCACCGCCACGCCCGGCTGCGTGGCGTCGGTGATCTGCGCGGTGAAGCGCGCGGAGCCGCGGGGGCTCTCCACGCGCACGGCGTCGCCGTCGGCGATGCCGCGCTTGGAGGCGTCGGCCGCCGCGAGCATGACGATCGGTGTCCCCTGCCGGCGGCGCAGGCGCTCGGACTGACTGAACGAGGAGTTCAGGAAGAACCGGTTCGGCGGAACGATGCACTGCAGCGGGAAGCGCGCGAGCAGGTCGGCGCGCGCGGGTCCTTCGCGCAGCGGCTCCCACGTCGGCAGCGCCGGCAGGCCCTGCGCGGCGAGTGACGCCGAGACGAATTCGACCTTGCCGGATGGCGTCGGCGCGCCGTCGGCGAACGGCAGGTACGGCCGCGGCAACGCCAGCCGCACGGAGTTCTCGCGCTTGAGGCGGTCCAGGTCGATCGCGCGCACGTGCGGCTCGCCGCCGGCGAGCGCCGCGCTCAGCGCCGCGTCGTAACCGCGTGCGTAGTGCCCCTCGGCCACGCCGAGCGCGCGGGCAAGCGCGGCGAAGACGTCCCAGTTCGAGCGCGCCTCGCCGACCGGTGGCAGCACCGGCTCTGCGTATTGAAGATAAAACTGCCCGAACGAGCGATACAGATCAGCGTGCTCCATCGACGTTGTTGCGGGCAGCACCAGATCGGCATAGTGGGCGCTGTCTGTCATCACCTGCTCGTGCACCACCGTGAACAAGTCCTCGCGCGCCAGACCGCGCAGCACCAGCTCCTGGTTGGGACACACCGCCGCCGGATTCGAGGAGTACACGTAGAGCGCCTTCACCGGCGGTCCGGGCGCGGGATCGGTCAGCGCGCGGCCGAGCTGGATCATGTTGATCACGCGTGGGGCCGGCTTGGGCATGAGATCCGGCCGCTCGAGGGCTCGCATGTCGAGGGTAAACGCGCCGCCCGAAGACAGCAGCGCGCCGCCGTGCGGATCCGCGTACGCGCCGGTCAAAGCCGGCAGACACGCCAGCGTGCGACACGTCATGCCGCCGTTGTCGTGGCGAGACAGCCCGATGCCGAGGCGGATGAATGTGCGAGGGCTCGCGCCGTAGCGCCGCGCGAAGGCGACGATGGTTGCGGCATCCAGCCCGACGATCGGCGCCACGCGCTCGGGCGGCCACGCCTTGACGTGCTGGGCGAGCGCCTCGAAGCCGAGCGTCGCGCGATCGATGTAGTCGTGGTCGATGAGGTCCTCGCCGATCAGCACGTGCATGATCGCCAGCGCCAGGGCGCCGTCGGTGCCCGGGCGAACGGCAAGGTGTTCGTCCGCCTGCACCGCCGTCGGCGTGCGGTACGGGTCGACGACGACGACGTGCGCGCCGCGTTGCCGGGCCTGCTTCACCAGCGTCATGACATTGATCGTCGAGTACGCGGCGTTGACGCCCCAGAGGACGACGAGATCGGCGCCGACCATCTGCTCGGAGTCGTTGCCGGTCACCCGCCCGACCGTTGCGCACCAGCCTGCGTATGCCGTGGTCACGCAGATCGTGCGGTCGAGCCGGCTGGCGCCGAGGGCGTGGAACAGCGGGTGGCCGGCGTAGAACTGGACCTGCCCCATCGAGCCGGCGTACGAAAACGGCAGGATCGCCTCCCCACCGTACTCGGCGACGATCGCGCGCCAGCGTCCGGCAATCTCCGCCAGCGCGTCGTCCCAGGACACGCGTTCGAAGCGGCCGGAGCCCTTGGCGCCCACGCGGCGCAGGGGCGTGAGCACGCGCAGCGGCGAGTGCACGCGCTCGGCGTACTCGCGCACCTTGCCGCAGATGACGCCCTGGGTGAACGGATGGCCCGGCGTGCCGGTGACGTCGGCGATGCGGCCGTCAGCCACGGTGACGTCGAGGCTGCAGCAGGAGGGACAGTCGTGCGGGCACACCGAGTGCATGAGCGGATTCTAGACTATGATGCCGCGCATGTCCGCGGTGCTCGACCACCTTTTACCGTTCAAGACTCCGGATGCGCGCCGCCTGGCGCTCCTCTTCGCGGTCGTCTACTTCTCCCAGGGCATGTACTACGTCGCCGATCAGGTGCGAACGCTCACGCTGAAGGAAACGCTCAGCCTGTCGCCCTCGCAGGTCGCGACGTTCGGCACGATCACGCTCATCCCCTGGCTCGTGAAGCCGATCTACGGGATCGTCTCCGACGCCTTCCCGCTCTTCGGCCGCCGGCGGAGGAGCTACTTCTTGTTAACCTCCGCGCTCGCTGCGCTGGCCGCCCTCGCGCTCGGGCTACAGCCCGCGCCGACGTACTGGGCCATGGCCGTGCTGCTGTTCGTGGTCGCCGTGGGCATCGCGTTCACCGACGTTCTGACCGACGCGATGATGGTGGAGAACGGCAAGCCGCTCGGGCTCACCGGCGCGTTTCAATCCGTGCAATGGACAGCCATCAACGTCGCCACCCTGCTGGTTGGCCTCGTCGGCGGCTATCTCGCCCAGCATCGGATGCTGCAGACGGGCTTTCTGCTCGTGGCCGCGTTTCCCTGCCTGGCGTTCGCAATGGGAGCGGCGTTCATTCACGAGGCGCCCGCGAGGTCGCGCGGCGAGGAGTTCCGCGATGCGTGGCGCGGCATCCGGCACGCGGTCGGCGACCGCACGATGTGGGTCGTGGCCGGCTTCATCTTCTTCTGGACGTTCAGCCCGTCGCTCGGTATCCCGCTGTTCTATTACCAGACCGACACGCTGAAGTTCAGCCAGCAGTTCATCGGCACCCTGGGATCACTCGGCGCGGCCGCCGGCATCGTCGGCGCCGCCGCGTACGCGCCGCTGTCGCGCCGCGTGTCGTTGCACCGCATGATCGTCGTCTCCATCGCCGTCGCCGTGGTCGGCACGCTCGCGTACCTCTTCTACAACGGTCACGTCTCCGCCATCGTCATCGATACGGTCTTCGGCGGTGTGGGCATGATCACGCAGCTCGCGTTCCTGGATCTCGCCGCCAAGGCGTGCCCCAAGCACGCGGAGGGCACGTTCTTCGCGCTGCTGATGTCGGTCTACAACCTCGGCACGCAGGGCTCGCAGGTGTTCGGCGGCTATCTCTACGAGTGGACGAGCTACAGCACCCTCGTGTGGATCTCGGCGGCCATGACGGGCGCCACGTATTTTCTGCTGCCGCTCGTCGACATTCCCCAGATCGAGCGCCGGGCGCGCGAGGCAGGCCCGCCGCCGGAGCTGGAAACGGCGGGCGCGTAGCGCTCTGGGCTAGGTGGATTTCTCCGCGGACTCGCGCGCGGCGGCCGCGAAGATCCCGCGCGTCATGAGCGCTGCCGACGCCTTCGCCCGCGCCTCGTAGATCTCGGCACGCACGGCGTGGGCCGCGCGATCCTCCGGCGCAGCCGAGACCGCCCAATCGGCAAAATGCGCGGCGAGCGCAAGATCGCCATTCCCGGCGAGGGCCTTCGCGCGCGCGACGAGGGCGCCGACGCCGCCGGCCAGCGCCGCCACCTCGCGCCCGAGCGCCGCCTGCGGCGCCGGCTTGAGATGTGCCGGCACACCGTCCCACCAGCCGCCATAGAGCCGCCACACGTTGCGCACGACGAACTCCGGCTCGTCGTAGACGGCCTGCAGATACGGGCGCTCGGCGAGGTCCGCCGGCGGGCGCACCTCAGCGAGGATCTGCTCGAGCGAGGCGCCGGCGTTCATTCGAGCGACCGTCTCGCGCTCGAGCGTCTCCAGCCAGAGCGCGGTGTCCTCCAGTGCCTGCCGGACGCGCTCCGCACCGAAGACTGGAACGCCGTGACCGGGCACGACGAGCAGCTCGGCCCCGTGCGCGGCCATCGCGCGGAGCGCCACCGCCCACTCTCCGGCGTAGCGCTGCACCTTCTGGGGGTTGCCGGCGTTCGGGGCAACCCAGAAGAACAGGTCGCCGGTGAAGAGCATCCGGCGCGCCGGCCACCACACCCACGAGTGATCGTCGGTCTCGCCGCGCGCGTGCGTCAGCTCGAGCGCCGCGCCGCCGACCTCCAGCCGATAGCTGGCGTCGTACGTGGTATCGGGATAGTCGTACTCGGTCGGCCACGACGGCAGAATCGAGAACTGTCGCGCGTTGATGAGGCCGTTCCATGGCGCGGTCGTGCGATAGCGATCGAAGCGCCGCGCGACGTCGCGGTGGCCGACGATGCGCGGGCGCGGCCAGCCGTGTGTGCGCGCTTCCGCGAGAAACGGCGGCAGCCCGCACGTGTGATCGACGTGGCCGTGCGTGTAGACGGCGGCGGCCAGCGGGGCCGCGTCCCAGTCGCGCACGGCAGTAAACGTCTTGTCGCGCGCGCGATAGTTGCCGGTGTCGATCAGCACGAGGCCGGCCTCGGTGCGTACCGCCGTGACGTTCGCGAACGCGTGCACGAACAGCACGTCGGGCGCGATCTCTTCGACCGCGCCGGTGGCCCGTATGAGCTCGAGGCCGCGCACCTCGCCGCGCCAGAACCGCTCCGCCAGGTCCCGCACGGCGCCCACGTCAGTCGGCCTCCTCGGGCGGCAGCTCCGTCCCACGCGCGCGGCGCAGCCATCGCAAGGCGCGCGGCACGTCGGCCTCGTCGGCGAGGTCCAGCTCGATCCAGCCGCGGCGCGCGAAGCGGCGGTGCGGCCGTACGCCGGGCTCGCGTAGCGCGCGGCGCTGGTCGTCCGGCCCCAGCCGGATCCAGAGATCCGTTTCCTTGCGCGCGAGCGGAAAGCACGCGAACAGCCGCTCACCCGCGAAGTAGCCCCACCGGCCGAACATCGGCGTGATCTTCACGCCGTCCCAGGCGCCGAGCGCCGCGTTGAGCCGCGCCGCCAGCCCGGTGCCGCCTCGCGCCAGCGCGCGGCGCGTCTTACGTCCTTTCCCGAGACCGCGAAAGCGCGGAGGCGATGACATGGGAGGCGCTCCATTGTATATGGGGGCCCGTCGCGGTCCTCGTTGACACAGGCGCGCGGCCATGCGAAAACGGCCCCGTTCGCCACCGTCCTCCGCAGGAGAACGCCGACCGATGACGCCGACGTCGCGAATTCGATTCGAGCCCGTCGAGGGCGCCGATCGCCTGTTCACTCCGGCTTTCAACGAGCTGCTCACCGCGCTCCACGACCGCCTCCACACGCGGGCGTTGAAGCTGCGCGCTGAGCGCACGCGGATGCTGGCCGACGCGCACGCCGGACGCCAGCCGGCGCCGCTGCCGCCCAGTGAGGCCACGACCGCGAACTGGAACGTACCCGCCGTTCCCGACGACCTGAAGAAGCCGGGCATCGAGATCTCGGGCCCGTGCTCGATCACCTCGATGTTCATCAACGCGCTCAACCCCGGGCCAGAGGGCGAGCGCGCCGAGGGCGACCTCGATGACGACGAGGACTCCGGCGGCCACCGCCTCATCGACACCGTCCGCGCCGCTGCGAACCGGCTGGCC
Source organism: Candidatus Methylomirabilota bacterium (assembly GCA_046725765.1). Taxonomy (GTDB): domain Bacteria; phylum Methylomirabilota; class Methylomirabilia; order Rokubacteriales; family CSP1-6; genus AR12. Next base: position 20,070 of record JBKOZH010000150.1, read on the forward strand.
GCGGTGAACCGCGAGCTGCACTTCGCCGACACCGAGCGCAAGCGCGAATACAAGATCGCGCCGGGCGAGCTGCCGTTCTTCATGCATCGCGAGCGGGGCCTGCATCTGGACGAGTCCGACGTGCGCATCGACGGCGCGCCGGTGAACGCCGCCATTCTCGGCACGGCGCTGACACTCTTCTACGCCGGACGCGCACAGGCCGACCGCGGCCAGGGGATCTACTTCTACCTGCCGAAGCTCGAGACGCCCGACGAGGCGCGCTTCTACCGCGAGCTGTTCGACGCGTGCCGCGAGCGGCTGCCATTTCTGAAGGCCGCGACCATCCGCGGCATCATCCTCGTCGAGTCGCTGCCGTGCGTGTACTACATGGAAGAGATGCTGCACGCGCTCGGCCCCTACGCGGCGGGACTGAACGCCGCGCGCTGGGACCTGAAAGCCTCCATCTTCGAGTACGTGATGACGGATCCGAAATCCGTCTGGCCCGACCGCTTCGGCGTGGACATCAAGACGACGCCATTCCTCGCCGACATCTTTCGACGCCTGGTCGCGATCTGTCTCAAGCACGCCGCAGTGCCGATCGGCGGCATGGCGACCGCGTTGCCCAGCAACGATCCCGAGGTCAATCGCGTCGCCGGCGATGCCATCCGCAAGGACAAGGAGTGGGAAGCCGCCCAGGGATTTCTGCGCGGCTGGGTCGCCCACATCTTCCACATGAAGACGGCGGCGGACCCGTTCAAGCAGCTCATCGGCTCGGGCTTCAGGCCGACAGCCGAGATGGCGCGGCCCGAGCGCTATCCGGTGCGCATCGACGTTCCGGCCGGGCCGATTACGCTCGAAGGCACCCGCCGCAATGTCCGCATGGTGATCGAGTACGTCGAGGGCTGGCTGAACGGCCGCGGCGCGAAGGGCATCGACAGCCTCGAGGGCAAGCCCGGCGTGCATCCCGCGCTCATGGAGGACCTCGCCACGGGCCGCATGTCGGTCGCGCAAATCGCACAGCGCGTGCGCCATCGCACGGCCACGACCGAAGGGCCGTCCGTCGCGCACGACGCCGCGCTGATCAAGCGCCTGCTGCAGGAAGAACTGGACGACATCCTCGCGCGCAGGCCCAAGGACGCCGCCACGCAGGAGCGCTATCGCAAGGCGACGAAGATCGCCATGCGCTGGATCAAGAACTACACCGACCTCGATTTCCGCTCGCTGGGGTCGTATACGCGCGCGGATCTCGACCGCATCGCCGCCGCCGCCGACGCGTTGTAGGCGGCACATCGAGGGCGCCACGGCTTCGCCGCGGCGCCCCGAGCGTTGCCGGGGAGTCCGAGGGGCTGTTGGGGGCCATGTCGGGGCCCCCAGGAAGATCAAGGAAAGTTGTAGCGGCTGATGTGCAGGTGCACGCCGTGACTGCCGGCGGGCTCGATCGAGACCTCGGCGGTGCCCTCCAGACGTGGCGTTCCGGCGCGGCGCAGCGCCGCCGTGAGCGCCGCGAAATCTTCCGCCACGAGCGACAGCGCCACCAGGCCCTCCGTGCCGCCGACCTCGCCAGCCGGTACGACGAGCAGCGCGCTGTTGCCGACGGCCAGCATCGTGCGCGGGCCGCCGTTCATCGCGACCTCGGAAAAGCCGAACAGCGCCTGAAAGCGTCCCGCCGTTTGCTTGACGTCCTTGGCGCCGATCACCAGCCGCTTCAGGCCGAGCGGCGCGGCGTGGCCAGGTGCCTCGTCGGCCGGCGGCGTGGCGAGCTCGACGAGTACGCCACAGCACGCGCGCGGATGCAGGAACGCGATGCGACCCGCGAGCCCGTCTCGAGGCGCCGTGTCGATGAGCTCCGCCCCGCGATCTTTGAGATTCACGAGCGCGCCGGCGACGTCCGGCGTCTCGAAGCAGAGGTGATGCAGGCCCTCGCCGCGGCGCGCGAGGAAGCGGCCAATGCCCGACGTCGCGTCGATCGGCTCGAGGAGCTCGATCTCGGTGTCACCGGCGGCCAGCAGCGCCGCGCGCACGCCCTGGTCGGCGATCGTGCGCTCTTTCAGCAGCGGCAGGCCGAGCACGTCGCGATAGAAGCGGTACGCGTCGTCGATCCGCCTGACGACGAGGCCGACGTGGTGAATCCGTCGGATCACGGCCGGGTCCTCCTTATCGCACGAAGGCCGCGACGCGCCGGGCGCGGGCATCGCGGATGCGGATGCGATGGTTCGGCAGCAGCGTCGACGGCAGCGCATCGAGCGCGACCCATTCGAGCGCCAGCGTCTCGTCACAGGTCGTCAGCGTGCCGCTGCGCACCGCACACTCGAAGCAGACGTTCACGTAGTGCCACACGTTGCCGTCCGGATAACGGACCACCTGAAGACCCGGATCCGAATACACGCCGATCAAGCGTCGCGACACTACGGTGAGACCGGTTTCTTCGCGGACCTCGCGCGCGACAGCGTCGCTCACCGATTCGCCGATCTCGACGGAGCCGCCGGGCAGTCCCCACTGGCCGCCGTCCGAGCGCTGCTGCAACAACAGGCGGCGACGACGATCGAAGATCACCGCGGACACGCTGGGACGGACCCCGAGAGCGCGCTCGTGGTCACGCTCGAGGGTGATCACCGGGACACCGTACCGGACGTGCGCGGTGGGCGCAACATCAGGCGGCGCTGAACAGCCGCTGGAACTGCTCCCACGGCACGGGCGGCGTGCGCGCCACCCCCGCGTTCTCCTCGACGTGCGCAATTGCTTTCATACCGACGAGCGCGGTGCCGATGCCGGGTGTCGAGCGCACGAACTGCAGCGCGCGCTGCGCGTCGGTGGCGAGTCCGGGCAGCGCCGCACCGAGCTCGGGGGGCAGACCGCGCGACAGCTGGCCCTGCATCACTGAGGCCGAGGCCATGGTGTAGAGTCCCGCGTGCTCCGCCGCGCGCAGCATGGGCACCAGGCCCGAATCGGCGCGCTGATTGGCGAGCGTGAACGCCTCCGGCATGGCCAGGTTGTAAGGGAGCTGCACGACGCGGAAATGATGATTCTCACCGCCGGCGTCGCGCGCGGCCGCGAGGACCTCCGCCAGTGAGAGGTGGCCGCGCTCCTGGGGCGCCACGCGAAATCCGTTCCACGTGGCGGCGCCGTAGAAGCGGATCCTCCGCGCCTGGACCGCCTCTTCGAGCGCGGCGAACGCGTCGCGCAGGCGCGCGAGGAATTGCGGACGCTCGACCTCGTCGAGCTGGCTCTCGGGATTGTGGACGTAATAGACGTCGATCGTCTCCAGACCGAGATTGGCCCGGCTGCGCTCGAGCTGATCGGCAAGGAAGCGCGGTGTCATGCAGTGCCAGCCCACGACGTCGCCCGGGCGCACGATGCCCGGCTGTACGTAGGTGGCGGCGAAGTACGCACGGGGATCCGGGGGCGTTTCGCCGTCGAACGCGAGGTAGCCGCCCTTTGTCGTGACGAGGACGTCCTCGCGCGCAACGATGCCGCGGGCGATGCTCGCTGCGAGCGCCTTGCCGATCACGCGCTCGCTGCGCTGGTGGCGGTAGTTGATCGCCGTGTCGAGCACGTTGATCCCGCGCTCGAGCGCGCGCCCGATCGCCTTTTCGTAGAGCGTGTCGGTCGCCGCGTCTTCACGGCCCAGATACGTGCCGAGCCCCAGCGAAGAGGCGCGGGCGCCGCCGGGAAACACGCGGAAGTGCTCAGGAGCCGCGCGCTCGGCGTGGCTGGCGGCGTAGCGCGCGGTGGCCTCGACGGTGGCGTGCCCGGCGATCATCAGCCCTCGCGATAGAACAGCAGGATGAGACCGACGCCGGTGAAGCAGCCGCGCCACACCCACCCTGGCGCGCGGCCGGCCGCGGGCAGCCGCAGCTCGAGCCACCGGCCCCAGCCCGCGAACGCGCCGAGAATACCGAGCGGCGCGTGCGTGACCTCGGTGAGGAACTCGTCCTTGAGGTTGAACATGGCGTGCGAGTGCGTGAGCAGCAGTCCCCCGCCCACTGCGCACAGCAACGGGAACACGTAGCCCCACGGCCGCTCGGGCAGGCGCTGCGTGCGCACCATCCACTCGAAGAGAGCGAACGCGACGACGAGCACGACGAACGTGCGGTGCTGGAGCACGTCGGGAAGCGTCAAACTTTCCCAGAAGCCCGCAGGGCCGAGCGGCCAGGCGCGCGGGTCGTTGCGGATGAACAGGAACGTCGCGAGCCCAAGGAACACGAGCGGCCAGTGGCGCGCGGCACGCACGCCGAGAGCCTGTAATATCGCGAGCGCGCCCATCGTCACAACGAACAGACCCGCCCAGTGATGGTTGTACTCCGACCACGCGCGCTCGACCGGCTTGCGCTCGATCTGCCGGCCCATGAGCGGATCGGCGCTCTTCAGCAGCGTGTCGATCGGCGGGCTGCTCAGCCGTGGCGGCGCGGGAGTAAAGCGCGCGGCAACCTCGGCGACGCTGGCGCGGTCGACCGTCACGTCGACGGCGGGCGGCAGCGACGTGAGCGACGCCGCCGCAAAGAGGATGGTGATACCGAGTCCGAGCTCGACCTCGACCAGTGTGAACAACCGCGCGCCCGGTGCTCCGGCCGCGCGGCGCACGGCGCGCATGTTGACGTACGCGAGGGCGAGCGCCGGGACGAGCAGCGCGACCTTGCTCAGCACCATCACGCCGTACGCGGTGCCGACGAGCGCGGCGAGGTCGCCGACGTAGGCGACGGTCAGCGCCACGCCCGCGAGCACGAGCGCCACCATCGAGCGAAAGGCGAGCGTGGAGAAACGCCGAATGGTAGCGGGGTCCGCCAGCCCGGGTTGTATCGAGGGTGGCCTGTTCCAGATGCGGCGTGGCTCCGACTCGCCTGCTCGACCGTACGCGATCCCGTAGAGCACCAGATGCGCGAGGCCGCCGACCCACAGCGCGGCCGCAAGCTGGTGCGCGGCGTCGAGGACGATGAGCGGCCCACGCCATTCCACGCGCGCCACGGCGTGGCTGACCACCGCGGACGAGGCCACCAGCAGCGTGGCCGCGATCGCCAGCGCCGCCCAGACGCTCGCCGGGGCCGCCCGCCGCGCCATGGTCGCCGCCAGCACGGCGACGCCGACGGCGAGGATCACGCGTACCGTCGCCGTCAGCGCGAACGTCGTCTCGAAGAACGCGGCCAGCGGCCAGGCTCCGTGCGCGTCGGCGACGGCACCGAGGCCGACGAGGACGATCGCCGCCTGCGCGACGGCCGTGCCGGCGGCGCCCACGGCGATCGCTCGCAACGCAAGCGCCGTCGGCCCCTCCGGCTTGACGTGCGCCTCCGCGCGCAGCACGAAGCGCAGCCACACGATGCCGCCCAGAGCCACGCTCGTGAGGACGAGGATCAGGCCGCGGAGCAGGACATCGACGAGCCCGACCATCGCTCAGGGCGCCAGGCGAAACCGGTAGCTACCGCTGACGACGTGGCCGTCGGCGGAGAAGACCTGCCACTCGACGCGCCACGCGCCGGGGGCCAACGGGGGCACGGCGGCGACGAGCGTCTCGGCTGCTTCGCGGTCCGCCGGCGCCGTCGGGGCGGCGGCCACGGCGCCGTGCTCGTCCACCAGCCGCACGCGCGACAACCGCTTTTCGATGCGGTTGTTGAACCGGAGCGTCACGTAGGCCGGCGAGCGTTTCAGCACGGCGTCGGAGACGGGATCGGAGGACAGCAGCAGGGAATGCGCAGCGACGGAAACGGCGGACGCCGGGATCAGCGCCGCGGCGAGCAGCAGCGACCGCGCGATCACCGCCAGTCGTCGAGGACGAGGTGCGTCGGGTCCTCGTAATCCTCCTGCTTGCCCTTCTGCATGCGCAGCATTGTGAACTCGACCTGGTAGCCGCACCTCACCAGAGTGCTGTACGCCAGCCAGTAGCGCAAGTACACGGGCAGCTGAACGCGTTGCACGCCGAGCTCGTGACCGAGGTCCTCGACGCCCGCGACGAACTGCTCCAGGTGCTCGACGCGCTTGTGCGCGGGGTCGATGGCCATGTACTTCACGTAGAGGGTGCCGCTCGGCGCCTCGCTGACCCCCGGCGTGTGCATGACGGCGAAGCCGATCAGATCGCGACCGCGCTCGAGCAGCAGCGTGTCGCCGAGGGCGAGACCGTCGACGATCTCCATCTCCTTGGCGAGGTCGAGGCCCCGGTAGAGCGCGTTGGTGATGCGGTGGGCGCGCGCGAGCGTCGCCTTCTTCTTCGTCTCCTCCAGCTGCGAGAAGCGCCGCACGATGAGCGGGCCGCGCGCCAGCTTGGTGGCCGGCCGCGGTGCCCCGCGATCCAGCACACGGCTCATCAGCGCGGTGAGCGCCTTGGGGCGATAGCCGAACTTGTGATAGAGCGCCAGGTGCTTGGGGCTCGTCGGATACGTCATCACGCCCTGCAGCGTCGTCTTGTTCTCGTCGAAGAATTCCTGCGTGGCGCGGATGAGTTGCTGGCCGATCGTCTGGTTCTGGTGGTGGGTCAGCACGGCGACGGGTCCGAGCAGGCCGACCGAGCCCCAGGCCACCGCGAGCGCAGTGCCGACGATCTTGGCGCCGTCCTCCTCGGCCACGAAGCAACCCCACGGCTCCATCAGCCAGCGGTGATGGACGTACTGCGCGCCGCCGAACGCCTGGCGCGGCCGCGTGCCGAGCTGCCGCTCGAGGAAATCACCGAACGTCTGCTCGAGCACGTCCTTGACGCGTGAGAGATCGCCTTTACGAACACGCCGGACCTCGACCTTTGGCACCCGCCCCTGCGGATCCAGCCCGGCGCGATCGACGGTGGCCCTCACGAGGCGCCCGCGAGGTCTTCCAGCAGCGTGATGATTCCCGAGTGATCGAGGCCGCCGCGTCCCTTGACGCGCATGGCGTTGAAGAGCTCCTGCACGACCGCCGTCGTCGGCAGCGGCACGCCGAGCGCGCGCGACGATTCCATGATCAGGCCGAGATCCTTGAAGTGCAGGTCGATCTTGAAGCCAGGGTTATAAGTGCCGGCCACGTAGTTCGGCTTTTTCTGGTCGAGGCACTTGCTGCCCGCGAGCCCGCCCGCCAGCGCCGTCAGCAGGAGCTCGCGGTCGAGGCCGGCCTTCTTCCCCAGGGTGAGCGCCTCGGCCAAGGCCGTGAGGTTGACGGCGACGATGATCTGGTTCGCGAGCTTGGTGAAGCCGCCGAACCCGAGCGGCCCGAGGAGCGTGATCGTCTTACCCATGGCCTGGAAGATCGGCAGCACGGCATCGAACACCGGCTTGTCGCCGCCGACCATGATCGAGAGCGCCGCGTCGATCGCGCCCTTCTCACCGCCGGACACGGGCGCGTCGAGCATCTTGACGCCCTTGGCGCCGAGCGCCTTGCCGACCTTCTGCGAGACGATCGGCGAGATCGTTGACATGTCGACGAAGATCAGCCCGGCCTTCGCGCCCTCGATGATGCCGTCCTTGCCGAGCGTGACCTGCTCCACGTCGGGGGAGTTCGGCAGCATCGTGATGAGCACCTCAGCTTGCGCCGCGACATCCTTCGGCGACGCGGCAGCCTTGGCGCCGGCGCGCACCAGTTCGTCGACCGGTCCACGGCTCCGGCTGTGGACGACGAGCGGATAGCCGGCCTTGATGAGGTTTTTCGCCATGGGCCGGCCCATGATTCCGAGCCCGATGAATCCGATGGTCTGTGCCATGACACCCCCGGCAGGACGCTATGTCGAGAAAACCCGCGTGAGCATTGGACTTTGTCACGCGCGCGCCGCAGACAAGTAACACAGCCCGAGCGAAGGGGTCAAGGCGGATCGCTGCGAATCCCCTGCGCCCACGTCTGGAGCACGCGTATGGACGCGAGCTCTCTCGGCGAGCATTCCAGCGGATTCGACGACAAGATGAGCAAATCCGCACGCTTACCGGGTTCGAGGCTGCCGGTGACGGCGTCGATGCCCGCGGCGCGTGCCGCGTCGATCGTGTACGCCTCCAGCGCGGCAGCAGGCGAGATGGCTTCGTCGGGCTCCGCGACGTCGCCGCTCGCACTCGTGCGCGTGACAGCGGCGGCGATACCCATGAGTGGTGCGTTCGAGCCGCACGGATAGTCAGACGAGAACGCCTGCCTCACGCCCGCGCGCGCCGTGGTCGCAAACGGTCGCTGAAGGATGGCGGGATCGACGGGCGGCGCCGCGGGCCCGCGCCAGTCCCACAAGAACGAGGGTTGGACGACGACGGCGATGCCGAGGTCGGCGATCCGCGCGATGAGTTCGGTGGTGAGGAAGATGGCGTGGTCGATGCGCACGCGAGTGCGGCCCTCGGGCATCGTGCGCACCGCGTCCTCGATGGCACCGACGGCGGTCTCGATGCCGAGGTTGCCGATCGCGTGACAGACGACGTCGCGGCCGGCGCGCCAGGCCGCAAGCAGTACGGCGGCGAGCTCGGCGCGCGTATAGAAGAGGAAGCCGGACGCGCGCGGCGCGCCGTCGCGCATGACCCGCATCGCACAGCGGTAGCCGCCGTCGACGAAGATCTTGAGACGGCCCGGCGCCGCGTCGTCCGGCTGCTCGAACCAGCCGCGCGAGCCGACCATGACCTCACTGACGTCGATGGCGAGCGCGCCGGCGGCCCGGGCCTCGGCGTAGCGCCGCGCCATCGCGGGCGTCACCGCGGCGTCCTGGATGGCCGTGATGCCCAGGGCCAGATAACGGCGGCTTGCCGCACCCGCGACGTCGACGAAGCTCGTCTCCCACGCCTGGCGCGACGCCGTCTCGGCACCGCTCATCGCGCGCTCGAACAACAGTCCCGTCGGCTCGCCGGACTTGTCGCGCGCGATCTCACCTCCGCGCGGATCCGGCGTCGCCCGCGCGATCCCCGCCGCGGCCAGCGCACGCGAATTGGCCACGCACTGGTGATGGGAGAAATGCATCACGAGCGCCGGGCGGTCGGGGATGGCGGCGTCGAGGTCACCACGCGTGGGATGGACACCGAGGAGGCGATGATCGTAGCCGACGCCGCGCACCCACGCGCCGGCCGGCGTCGCGCGTGCGGCGGCTGAGAGCGTCTGCTGCACGTCCGCGATCGAGCGCGTGTCACGGCAGTCGGCCCAGAGCGTCTCGAAGGCGCCAATCGAGAAGTGATTGTGCGGGTCGACGAACCCCGGAACGACGGTCCGCCCCTCGAGATCGATCAGCTCGTAGTCGTCCTCGCGCAGCCAGAGCACCTCGTCGGTGCCGCCGACCTCGACGATGCGCCCGTCCTTGACGGCCAGCGCCTGCGCCACCGGCAGGCTCGGATCCATCGTGAGGACGGTGGCGTTGACGAGGAGCCGGATCATCGGCGGCCGGCGACGGCGGCGAGCGCGCGGCCGCGGAGCGACGCGATCCGAGCGTGGCCGACGTGCGCGCCGAGGGCCCGATAGAACCTCAGCGCGCGCGCGTTGCTGTCGCGCACGCCCCATTCGAGCGCCGGCAGGCGCCGGCGCGTCGCTTCGCGCGCCACCGCTGTCACGAGCGCGCGCCCAACGCCGCGGCGACGCCACGCGGGCAGCACGAAGAGGTCGTGCATCCACAGCTCACGGGCGGCGATGTCGGTGTTGTAGCCGGTTACGAAGGACGCATAGCCAACGACGCGCCGGTGCGCGACCGCGACGAGCACGCGAAAGGCGCGACGCGGCCCGAACGCGTCGCGGCGGACGATGGCTGCCGTGAACGCGCGCGGGCTCAGCGCTTCGTGACGATTGAGCGCGTTGGCCATGCGGGCGATGGTCGCTGCGTCGCCCGGACGCGCCCGGCGAACCGTCGTGACGCCTACTTCTTCGCGCCCCACAGCTCCTTGCTGAGCCAGTCCAGACCCAGATCCTTGAGCGTCTGCGGCAGCGGCTTGCCGGTCTTGCGGTCGTAGCCGATTTCGCGATACCAGGTGTCGACCATCTTGTCCCACTGCTCGGATACCGCGTGGCCGGCCGCCGGCCCGTTCTGCGGCGTCGAGCCGTACCGGAACGATGGCTTCTCGAGCTCCGGCGTGAGGCCGCAGCGCAGCGCCGTCGCGCGGTTGAGCGCCGCGGTGCGACGGCCGAAGCGCATGGCTTCGGCGACCGTGTAGTACCAGCCCGTCGCCGCGGAGAGCGCGCGGCAGACGTTCTCCAGGCGCGTGCGCGTGGTGAAGATGCAGATGCCGAGCGAATCCTCGAACGCGCGGCGGCCGCGGCAGCCCGCGACCAGCTTGGCCACTTCGACGCCGTCGAACGGATTGATGCGCGCAGGCAGACCGAGCTCGGTCTGGTGCACCGGGTTGCCCGTCTCCATCGTGCCGATGGAGGACGTCGCCGTGTCGAGCATCTCCTCCCAGCGGCCGCGATGGTCGTGACCGCGCGGTGAGGCGCCCTTGCCCGTATAGATGGCGGCCTTCGCGGCCTCGCCGCCGAGCTTCTCGGAGGCGCGCTTCACGCCTTCGGCGAGCAGATCGCCGAAGCCCTGCCGCTTGCTGATCATCTGCAGCAGGCGATTGGCACCCTCGACGTCGCCCCACTTGAGGTCGACGCCCACCTGCTGCTTCGTGAGCCAGCCCTTCTCGAGGCCCTCCATCACCCAGCCGATGACCCAGCCGAACTCGTTGACGTCGACGCACGCGCGGTCCGTCTGCGTGTTGAGCCACGCGACGCCGGTTTGATCCGTCGCGCCGATCGTCCAGCCCGCGCCCGACCATCCCTCGTACTCCGGCTCGTCGACGATCGTGCCCTTGTGCACGCCCTCGCGGATGACCGACATGTGGCAGTGGTGCATGCCGCAGGAGTTGCACTGATGGCCACGATGGTCGAAGCCCTCGCGCAGTCGCGGCGCCTCCCACGACGTCATGTCGACGTTGCCGGTCAGGTTCGTCGTGTAATTGCGGATCGGCAGCGCGCCGAGCTTGGAGAGGTTCACCACACCCGGAAGCGTGCCGTACTCGTAGAGCGAGCGCGCGGACGGGTCGGTCTTGAGATCGTGCGCGATGTCGTCGGCGCACTGCACGAGACCGCGCGCGTCGGCTGCGCGCAGCGCCTTCGTGCCCTTCACGATGGCCACGGCCTTCAGCTTCTTCTTGCCCATGACGGCGCCGACGCCGTTCTTGGACGCCACGTGCCCGTAGTCGCCCTGGATCGCGGCCCAGCGCACGAGGTGCTCGCCGGCGGGACCGATCGAGTACACGGAGAGCTGATGACCGGTCAGGCCGAGGTCGCGGCTCAGCGCGCCCTGCGTCTCCCACGTGTCCTTGCCGACGTACGACTTGGCGTCGCGGACCTCGACCCGATCGTCGTCGACGTAGAGGTAGACCCAATCCTTGGCTTGGCCCTGCACGATGATCGCGTCGTAGCCGCAATATTTGAGATTGGTGCCGAAGAAGCCGTTGGCCTGCGTCGACGTCGGTCCGTTGGTGAGCGCGCCGATCGT
>JBKOZH010000095.1:0-5835 GCA_046725765.1 Candidatus Methylomirabilota bacterium
GCCGCCTCGGGAATCGCCTGGCCGCCCTTCGCCACCTGGGTGGCGGAGGCGATGACGATCTGCTGCGCCGGCCAGATGACGAACCACACGTTGAACCACATCAGGCTGCCGAGCATGCCGCCGAAGAAGATCTTCCAGCCGTAGGCGGTCGCGAAGAACTCTCGAACACCACCGTACTGCGCGAACATCACGTGCAAGATGATGAGCCAGCCCGTGATGAACGTGATCATCGCGCCCCAGCGAAACCACCAGAGCGCGCGGCCGACGAGGCTCCCCACGATCATGCCCGAGCGCACCGGCGGCTCGGCGGTCGCGAAGAACGGAGTCTGCACGAAGTTGAAGTAGTACAGCATGCCGATCCACGTGATTCCGGCGAGGAAGTGTAACCACCGGAGCAGGAACTGCAGCCCTTCACCGCTGGCGAGCGCCATGGGCGTGCCTCCCCTGAGATGTGGGACTAGTCGTCGTCCTCTTCGTCGTCGTCGTCTGCGTCTTCGTCCAGATCTTCGTCGTCCAGGTCGTCGTCCTCTAGGTCGTCATCGTCGTCCTCGAAGTCGTCGTCATCGTCGTCCTCGTCGGCGTCCTCCTCTGTGTCGTCGCTGTCGGCGTCGGCGTCGGCGTCGAAGCCGTCGTCGTCCTCGTCGAAATCGTCGTCCTCGTCATCATCATCGTCGTCGTCGAGCTCGTCCTCGACGTCGTCGTCGTCCTCCTCATCCTCGTCGTCCTCGAGGTCGTCGTCGTCGTCATCGCCTTCGACTTCTTCGCGGCGGAGCGTGGGATCGTCGTGCCAAGGGTGTCGCCGGAACTGCATGTGAAGAGTCCTCCGAGCCGTGCTGCTTGAGTGGCCGAAACGCGACGTCGGATTGCCCGTGCGGAGTATACCAAAGCGTTCCTGGCAACGGCCCCGCCATGATTTAATGTCGCCGCACATGGGTCAGGAGCTGCTCGCTGCGATCGCGCTCAGTGTCATCGCGGCGGCTGCCCTCGCGCTCGTCGCACGCACGCTCCGCCAGCCCCTCATCCTCGGCTACATCGCGGGCGGTGTCGTGCTTGGCCGTCACCTCGGCCTCGGCGTGGTGAGTGACGAGGCGAGCATCGAGGTGATCTCGGAGATCGGCCTCATCTTCCTGCTGTTCATCATCGGTCTCGAGATCGACGTGCCGCGCGTGCTGCAGGCCGGCCGCACGATCCTCGTGCTGGGCTTCTTACAATTTCCGCTCTGCGCCGGGCTCGCCTGGTACGCGCTGTCCGGCGCGGTCAGCAGCTTCGGCGGCTACCTCGACGGTCTGTACGTCGCGGTGGCGTTGTCGCTGTCGTCCACGCTCATCGTGGTCAAGCTGCTCTTCGACAAGCTCGAGATCGCCACCTTCGCCGGCAAGCTGACGCTCGGCGTCCTCATCTTTCAGGATCTCTGGGCCATCAGCTTCCTCGCGCTGCAGCCGAACCTCGACCACTTGGGGATCGCGCCACTGATGCGGTCGCTGGCGGCGGGCGCGGCGCTGGTCGGGATGGCCGCGGTGCTGTCGCGCTATGTGCTGCCGACGCTCTTCCGCACCATTGCCACGTCCCACGAGCTCGTCCTCATCACCGCGATCGGATGGTGCTTCCTCGTGTCCAGTGTCGCGGGGCTGGTGGGTCTGTCGACGGAGATGGGCGCGCTGATCGCCGGCCTGGTGCTCGCGGCGCTGCCGTATGGGATGGAAGTCGTGGCGCGATTGTCCGGCGTACGCGACTTCTTCGTCACCCTGTTCTTCGTGACGCTGGGACTCAAGATGCCCGTCCCGTCGAAGCAGACGCTGACGCTCGCTCTCATCGCGACGCTCGTGGTGCTGGTCACGCGCGCGGTGACGATCTTCCCGCTCTCGGCGCTGCTCCGGCTCGATCTCAGAACGGCCGGCGTCGTCGCGCTCAACCTCTCGCAGGTCAGCGAGTTCTCGCTGGTGATCGTGAGCCTCGGGGTCGAGCACGGCCACGTGAGCCAGCCCGTGGCCGGCGTCGTGCTCTATACGCTGTTGATCACCGCGGTGCTCTCGACGTACGGCATCATGTACAACCACGAGGCCGCCACCGGCGTCGGCCGCGTGCTGGCGCACGTGGGGATTCCTCAGTGGATGGGACGCCGGCGCGCGCGCACGGCGCCCGCCCCGCGGCCACAGCAGCAGGACTTCTTTCTCCTGGGAGTCTCGCGCGAGGGCCTCGCTTTTCTCAAGCGCCTGGAAGACGGCGCCTCCGACACGAAGAGCCGCATTCTCGCCATCGATTACAACCCCGAGACGCTGGAGCGGCTGCAGGCGCAAGGGGTCGCGGCGATGTACGGCGACATCTCACAGACCGAGACGCTACGGCAGGCCGGTATCGAGCGCGCGAGCGTTGTCGTGTCGAGCATCTCCGACAGCTATCTGCGGGGGACGACGAACCAGGGCCTGCTGCATCTCGTGCGCTCGCTGGCGCCGCGCGCCCGCTTCGTCGTCACCGCCGATACGCTCGCAGACGCCGAGCGAATGTATGGCGAAGGTGCGCATTACGTCCTGATCCCGCCCGCGCTCGCCGCCGAGCATCTCTACAACCTGCTCGCGCGCCCGTCGGATGCCGCGCTGAACGCGGCGCGAAAGCGGCAGGCCTCGGAAGTATTCGGCCGCTAGGCTGGCCGGCGGACGCCGGCATGCGGTACACTCACTCGCTGCCCGGTCGTCCCGGTCATTCGGCGGTGTAGCTCAGCGGCAGAGCAGGGGTCTCATAAGCCCCGTGTCGGAGGTTCAATTCCTCCCACCGCCACCAACTTCTTTTATCGCACCGTCAGCGCGGAGCTTGTCGCCAGCCGTGTGAACCCGTTGTTCGCGAACAAGCGCAGCTCGTATGTGCCCAACGCGAGACTGCCGGGCAGCGCGAGCGTGCACGAGCCAGACGCCCGCGCGGTGCTCGCGCTCTTCGAACAGCTCACGTACATCCAGTCGATGAATCCGGTGTCCGCCGACCCCTGCGCGTACAGTCCGATCCAGTCCCCGGCGGTCGGATTCGTGATGCCAGTCCAGCTCACCGTCACGCTGCCGCCTGCCGCTGCCGATGTCGGGTTGACGCCGAGGGTGGGGCCGGCAGCACCGACCGTCATCGCGTTGCTCGTCGCCAGGCGCGTAAACGTGTTGTTGGCGAGCAGACGCAGCTCGTACGTGCCCGATGCGAGGTTCGTGGGCAACGTCATCGAGCACGAGCCCGACGGGCGGGCACTCGCCGCTGTCTTCGAACAGATCACGTAGATCCAGTCGACGAATGCCGTGTCCGCTGCCCCTTGAGCAAACAGTCCGATCCAGTCACCGGCCGCCGGGTTCACGATTCCGCTCCAGGTCGCGGTCACCGGGCCGCCTGGCGCCGTCGAGGTTGGGCTCACGGCCACGGTCGGCCCCGCAGAACCCACCGTGATGGCGGCAGCACTTGTCGCCAGACGCGTGAAGGCGTTATTCGCGAAGAGTCGAAGCTCGTACGTTGCCTGCGCGGGATTGGTCGGCAACACGAGTGCGCAGGAGCCGGACGCGCGCGACGCGCCCGCCGTCTTGGAGCAGCTGACGTACATCCAGTCGACGAATGCGGTGTCTGCGGCCCCTTGAGCATAGAGTCCGATCCAGTCGCCGGCCGTGGGGCTGACGATTCTGCTGCAGGTCGCCGTGACCGTGCCGCCTGGCGGAGACGACGTCGGGCTCACGCTCAGGCTCGGCCCGGCCGCGCCGACACTCAGGGCGATCCCTGCCAGACGCGTGAAACCGCCGTTCGAGAAGAGGCGCAGCTCGTACGCGCCGGCCGTGAGATTGGAGGGCAAGACGATCGCGCATGAGCCGTTACCGCGCGCCGTGCTTGGCGCCTTCGTGCAGCTCACGTACACCCAGTCGAGGTATGCGGCGTCGGCGGCGCTCTGAGCGTAGAGTCCGATCCAATCGGTCGCCGTCGGGTTCGCGATGCCGCTCCACGTTGCCGTGACTGTGCCACCTGGCGGCGCTGGCGTGGGCGCGACGGTGAGGCCGACGGCGGTATGCAGGTCGATCTCGCTGGTACCAAGCCGCGAGAAGCTGTTATTGGAGAACAGACGGAGCTCGTACGTGCCTTGCGTGAGGTTCGCGGGCAGCACGAACCCGCACGAGCCCGACGCGCGGGCGGTGCTCGGTGTCTTCGAGCAGCTGACGTACATCCAGTCAAGGTACGAGACGTCGACCGTGCCGTGGCTGTACAGCGCGATCCAATCCGTCGCCGTCGGGTTCACGATGTCGCTCCAGCTCACCGTGAGGGTGGCGCCCGGTGCGGCCGACGTCGGAGTGACGGTGAACGTGGCGCCGTTGGAGACGTAGACCGGCTCACTGCGAGCGACGACCACGAGAAGCGAATTGAACTCGGGACGCGGATCGGGAGTCAACAGCCGCAGCTCGTAGGTTCCCTGCGGCATCGTGCCCGGGATCGTCAGCGGTAGCGAACCTGTGGCGGCACCGGTCGTCGGATACGCCGCGACAGCATTCGTGTCGTCGGCGCTCTCACCGAGTGGATACAGCACGAGTTCGTCGCGCGAAGACGGTGCGGGAATGCCACCCCAGGTCGCCGTCAACGTGCCGCCGGCGGGCACATCTGTCGATGTGATCTCGAGATGAATCGCGGGAGTGACGCCCGGACCGCCGACGCTGATCTTCGCAACGAACGCGTCGCCGCAGGGCTCGAAGAACGCGCACGTCCCGCCTCCGAGAGTCGTCTGGAACGCACCGGGTGCCGTAGGAAAGCCGACGAGTGTGGCGGTGTAGCCACTGATGTAGACGTTGCCCTGGGGATCCAGAGCGATCCCGATCGCGGTCTTCGGGCGTTGGTCAACAGAGACGCTCATCACACGACGTCGTGGGGACGGCGTGGACTCTCGTCACATCGCCCCGCTCGAATACACGCACGGGCGGCGGTGTGTCAAGCAGCACCCGATCGGACGTCACTCTGCTACACTGCACGGCCGTGAGCGGCGACGACATCCTGGTCCAGCACGACGGGTCGATCGCGACCGTCATCTTCAATCGGCCGAAGACACGCAACGCGATCAGCTACGCGATGTGGAACGAGATCGCGCGCGTGACCGAGGGGCTGGTCAAGGACGACTCCGTTCGCGGCATCGTCTACCGCGGCGCGGGCACAGTGGCGTTCGCATCCGGCGCCGACATCTCGGAGTTCCAGGAGCAGCGCAAAGACGCCGAGTCCTCGCAGCGCTACGGCGAGGCGACCGCCGCCGCGTACGCGGCCATCCGCGAGTGTCCCAAGCCGACGATCGCGATGATCTACGGCTTCTGCATGGGCGGCGCCATGGGTATTGCGATGGGCTGCGACCTGCGCTTCGCCGCCGAGGGCAGCAAGTACGGGATTCCCGCCGCGAAGCTCAGCATCATCTATCCGCCCGAAGCGATCGGTCAGCTCGTCGATCTCGTCGGCCCCGCCTACGCCAAGGACATCCTGTTCTCCGCGCGCACCGTGAGTGATCGCGAGGCGCTGGCCATCGGTCTCATCCAGCGTCTCGTTCCCGAGGCCGAGCTGGAGCGCACGACCTACGACTACCTGCGACTCGTGAGCGACAACGCGCCGCTGTCCGTGCGCGGCAGCAAGCAGTCGATCCAGTTCTACCTCGCGGGGTACACGGCGGAGCGGCGCGCGCGCCTGCGCGAGCTATCGCGTGAGGCGTCGGCCAGCGAGGACTACAAGGAGGGCACGCGGGCGTTTCTCGAGAAGCGCCCGCCGAAGTTCCAGGGCCGCTGAGCCCGGTGCGGTTCGAGTTCCTCAGCTCGACGCCGCCGAGCCCGACCGAAGGCAGCGGAACGTGGGTCGCCA
>JBKOZH010000333.1:0-9886 GCA_046725765.1 Candidatus Methylomirabilota bacterium
CCCGAGGGAGGGCTGAACCGTGAAGGTGGGTATTCATCCGGATTACGTCGACACCACGATCACCTGCGCGTGCGGAGAGGTCGTCAAGACCCGCTCGACGCGTCCGGACATCCACGTCGAAGTGTGCTCGAAGTGCCACCCCTTCTTCACGGGCAAGCAGAAGCTCATGGACACGGCCGGCCGTGTCGAGCGCTTCCAGCGCAAGTACAAGCGGCAGCCCGCGGCCGCGAAATAAGCGCCGGCGCGTCCGCCCGGCGGAGCTGAGTCATGCTGTTCGATAAGCTCCGCCAGATCGAAGAACGATCGCAGGAGATCGCCCGCGTCCTCGCCGATCCCGCCATCTTCAGCCAGCCGGCGGAGTATGCCCGCCTGCGCAAAGAGCACGCCGACACGCTGGAGATCGTGGACAAGTTCACGGAGTACCGCGACGTGCTCAAGCGGCTGGGCGAGGCGCGCCACATCCTCGCCGAGGGTGGTGACCGCGAGCTCGCCGAGCTGGCGCAGGCCGAGATCGAGGAGCTGTCGGGGCGCCAGAGCGCGCTCGAAGAGGAGCTGAAGAAGCTCGTCCTGCCGAAGGACCCCAACGACGACAAGAACGTCTTCGTCGAAATCCGGGCCGGTGCCGGCGGCGACGAGGCGGCGCTGTTCGCCGCCGATCTCGCGCGCATGTACACCAAGTACGCGGAGACGCATCGCTGGAAGGTTGAGGTGATGGACTCGAGCCCGACCGGCGTCGGCGGACTCAAGGAAGTCATCTTCTTCGTGCAGGGTCGCGGCGCGTGGAGCCGGCTCAAGTTCGAGCGTGGCGTCCACCGCGTCCAGCGCGTTCCGGTCACCGAAGCCAGCGGCCGCATTCACACGTCCACCGTCACGGTCGCGGTGCTGCCGGAGGCCGAGGACGTCGACGTGCGCGTGGAAGAAAAAGACCTCCGCGTCGACGTGTACCGCTCCTCGGGGCCGGGTGGCCAGGGCGTCAACACGACCGACTCCGCAGTGCGGATCACGCACCTCCCGACCGGCCTGGTCGTGACGTGCCAGGACGAGCGCTCGCAGCTCAAGAACCGCGCGAAGGCCATGCGCGTGCTGAAGGCGCGGCTGCTCGAGCGCGCGCAGGAAGAGCAGCAGGCGGCGATGGCCGCCGATCGCCGATCCCAGGTCGGCACCGGCGAGCGCAGCGAGCGGATCCGCACCTACAACTTCCGTGAAGGCCGCGTGACCGATCACCGGATCGGGCTCACGCTGCACCGCCTGCCCGCGATCCTCGAGGGCGACCTCGACGAGATCATCGACGCGCTCACGGCGGCGGAGCAGGCCGAGCGCCTGCAGAAGGTGGAGTCGTCGCCGTGACGCGAACGGTGGATCCCGACACGCTGCTCGAATCCCGGCCGAGCGTCTCGACGGCGCTCGCGGCCGGGGCGGACGCGCTCCAGGCGGCGGGGGTGGACAGCGGCACCGCCGACGCCGAGTGGCTGCTCGCCAGTGTGCTGCGCGTGCCGCGCGGCGCGCTGCGGATCGAGCGGAAACGGACGCTGGAGCCGGCGGAGGCCGGCCGATACGTCGCACGCCTGCGACGCCGAATGAACCGCGAGCCGCTGCAGCACGTGCTCGGCACGGCGCCGTTTCGCCACATCACGCTGCGTGTCGGGCCCGACGCGCTGGTGCCGCGGCCGGAGACGGAGCTGCTCGCCGAGTGGGTATTGGAGCTGCTACCGGCCGGCCTCCCGTCGCCGCTGGTGATCGACGTGGGGACCGGGACGGGATGCATCGCGTGCGCGATTGCCTGGGAACGGTCGAACGCGCGCGTCATCGCGCTGGAGGCCTCGCCGCGAGCGGTCGCCGTCGCGCGCGACAACGTGACCGCGCTCGGCCTCTTGGGACGTGTCACCGTGGAGGTCTCCGATCTGTTCGCGGCCTTGCCGCCGATGCGCGCCGACGTCGTGGTCTCCAATCCGCCCTACGTGCCGACCGACCTGATTCCGACGCTGAGTCCCGAAGTCAGCCGATACGATCCCCGGATCGCGATGGACGGTGGCTCCGACGGCCTCGCCGTCGTCCGTCGCATCGTCGCGGAGGCGCCGGCGTGGCTCGTGCCCGGCGGTGCGCTCGTACTCGAGACCGGTGGCGGCGAGCAGGTGACCCGCGTCATTGCTCTCATGAAGGCCGCCGGCTTTGGCGACATCGAGAGCCGGCGCGATCTGGCCGGTGTCGAGCGTTTCGTCGCGGGGCGGCGGCCGTGAAGAGCGGGTTGACGCTCGCGCTGCCGAAGGGCCGGCTGCTCGAGCCGGCGCTCGATCTGCTGCGCGAGCTCGGCGTCAGCGGCATCGATCCGGACTCCCGCAAGCTGATCTTTCGCGCCGCCGGCCGCGATCTCGAAATCCTGCTGCTGAAGCCCGCCGACGTGCCCGCGTACGTGACCTACGGCGCGGCCGATCTGGGTATCGTCGGCAAGGACATCCTGCTCGAGCAGGAGCCCGACGTGTACGAGCCGCTCGATCTGGGCTTCGGATTCTGCCGGCTCGTCGTGGCCGAGCCGCGCACGCTCTGGGAGCGCGACGATCCCGCGAAGTGGTCGTGGGTGCGCGTGGCGACCAAATATCCGAGGCTCACCGAGGAGTACTTTTCGGCGCGCGGCATCCAGGTGGAAATCGTGCGGCTGGACGGCTCGATCGAGCTCGCGCCGCTGGTCGGCCTCGCCGACCGCATCGTCGATCTGGTGCAGTCCGGCGAGACGCTTCGCGCCAACGGCCTCGTGGAGGTTGCGGAGATCACCCGCTCCACGGCGAGAGTGATCGTCAACCGCGCCTCGATGAAGACCGAGCACGCGGCGGTGACGCGGCTGCTCGACGACATGCGCGCGCACCGCACGGTCTCGCCATGATTCGAACGCTCGATGCGCGGACGCTCGGGGCCGACGCCGTCGTGCGCGCACTCGAGCGCCCCGCGTCGCAGGTGGCGCCCGAGGTGTCGGCGGTGGTCGACGAGATTCTCGCGGCGGTTCGCACGCGGGGCGACGCCGCGGTGCTCGAGTACACGGCCAAGCTCGACCGCTTCGCCGTCGCGTCCGCGCCGCAGCTGGCGATCTCCGCCGAAGAGATGGACGGCGCGCTCCGCGGCCTCGGTCCCGACGCGCGCTCGGCACTGGAATACGCGGCCGAGCGCATCGAGCGCTACCACGCGGCCGCGATGCCCAAGTCGTGGCGGCTCACGGACGAGCACGGCTCGAGCCTGGGCCAGGAGGTCCGGGCGCTCGAGCGCGTCGGCGTCTACATTCCGGGCGGGCGCGCCGCCTATCCATCCACGGTGCTGATGACGGCGGTGCCCGCGCGTGTGGCCGGCGTGAAAGAGATCGTGCTCGTCACGCCTCCGGGCGCGGAGGGACGCGTCGACCCCGTGGTTCTCGCGGCCGCCCGCGTGGCCGGCGTGACCGAGGGCTGGCGGATCGGCGGCGCCCAGGCCGTCGCGGCGCTGGCATACGGCACGGCGACGATCCGCCGCGTCGACAAGATCGTCGGCCCCGGCAACATCTACGTCGCGCTCGCCAAGACGCGCGTGTTCGGCGAGGTCGGGATCGACATGCTGGCGGGCCCCAGCGAGGTCGTCGTCGTCGCCGACGCCGCGTCCGATCCTGATTGGATCGCCGCGGACCTGCTTGCGCAGGCCGAGCACGATCCGATGGCGCGCGCGGTCCTCATCACCGACGCGCCCGCACTCGTTCCGCGGGTCGAGTCCGCCGTCGCCCGGCGGCTGGCGACGCTACCCCGGCGGGAGATCGCCTCGACCGCGCTGCGCGAGCACGGAGCGCTGGTGCTGACGGAGAGTCTGGAGCGCGCGGTCGAGCTCGCCAACCGGCTGGCGCCCGAGCATCTGGAGCTGATGGTCGTGGTGCCGGCGGCGCTGCTGCCACGCGTGCGCCACGCCGGCGCCGTCTTTCTCGGCGCGCACACGCCCGAGGTCGTCGGCGACTACGTCGCCGGGCCCAATCACGTGCTGCCGACGGCGGGGACGGCGCGCTTCGCGTCGCCGCTCGGAACGGAGGACTTCGTGAAGCGCTCGAGCGTGCTCGAGTATTCGCGGTCGGGATTGGCGGCGGCGTTGGCGCATCTCACGACGCTGTCGCGGATCGAAGGGCTGACGGCGCACGGCGAGGCAGCGCAGGCGCGGATGCGGGACGCCGAGGGGGGCAACCGATGAGCGAGGGACGCCAGGCGCGCGTCGAGCGCAAAACGAAGGAAACCGAGATCACGCTGTCGCTGGGGCTCGACGGCAGCGGGGCCTCGAAGATCACGACGCCGATCCCGTTCTTCAGCCACATGCTCGAAGCGTTCTCCAAACATGGTCTCGTGGACCTCGCGGTGGAGGCGCAGGGCGACGTCGAGGTCGACCAGCATCACACCGTCGAGGACGTCGGGATCGTGCTCGGCCAGGCCCTCAAGCAGGCGCTCGGCGACAAGAAGGGCATCGTGCGCTTCGGCACCGCATCCATTCCGATGGACGAAACACTCGTCTCCGCCGCCGTCGACGTCTCCGGGCGACCGTACCTCGTGTTCAGCGTGCCGGTCGCGCGCGGCCGCGTGTCCAACTTCGACTGCGATCTGCTGCAGGAGTTCTTCCGCGCGTTTGCGTTCAACGCGGAGATCACGCTGCACGTGACCATGCACTACGGCCACAACCTGCACCACATCACCGAGGCCGTGTTCAAGGCGGTCGGTCGCGCGCTGGCGCAGGCGACGCGTCATGACCCGCGGATCGCCGGCATCCTGCCGTCGACGAAGGGAACGCTGTAAGTGATTGCGATCATCGACTACGGCCGGGGCAACCTCGGCTCGGTCGAGAAGGCGTTCGCGCGGGTGGGCGTCCCCGCGACCGTCACCCAGGATCCGCCCGTGGTCGACGATGCGCGCGCGGTGGTGCTGCCGGGCGACGGCGCGTTCCACGATGCGATGGCGAATCTCACCACGCTCGGTCTGCTGCCGTGCCTGCGCCGCGCGCTCGATGGCACGCGACCCTTTCTCGGCATCTGCCTGGGCTACCAGCTGCTCTTCACCAGCAGCGAGGAGTTCGGCGAGGGCCGCGGGCTCGACGTGATCCCGGGCGTGGTGCGGCGGTTTCCGCCGGGGCGCAAAGTGCCGCACATGGGCTGGAATGGCGTCGAGCACGGCGGACGGCTGCGCCTGTTCGACGGCGTGCCGGACGGGGCCCGCTTCTACTTCGTGCACTCGTACTATCCGGAGGCGCGCATCGGTGATTGCGCGACCGCCGGCGCCGGACCGCTGAAGCAGGCGTGGTGCGACTACGGCATCCGCTTCGCGGCCGCGGTCGAGCTGGGCCGCATCCACGCCACGCAGTTCCACCCCGAGAAGAGCCAGGGCTGGGGCCTGCGGATGCTCGAGAATTTCGCGGCCATCGTGAAGGAGTCGGTGTGATCGTCATTCCGGCGGTCGACGTCAAGGATGGCCGCTGCGTGCGCCTGCTCGAGGGCCGTGCCGACGCCGAGACGGTCTTCTCCGAGGATCCGGTCGCGATGGCCACGCAATGGGCGTCGCTCGGCGCGCCGCGGCTGCACGTCGTCGACCTCGATGGCGCGTTCGGCAAGCCGCGCCAGACCGCGCTCATCGCGAAGATCATCGCCGCCGTGGCGCCGGTGCCGGTCGAGGTCGGCGGGGGGCTGCGCGACTGGGCGGCGATCGAGGCGGTCTTCGAGGCCGGCGCGGCGTGGGCGGCCATCGGCACGCGGGCCGCGCTCGACGAGCGGTTCCTCGCCGACATGTGCCGGCGGTTTCCGGCGCGGATCATCGTCGCGGTGGACGCGCGCGGTCCCCGAGTCGCGATCAAGGGCTGGACCGAGACGACCGACGTCACCGTGACCGATGTCGGCGCCCGCGCGGCCGCCGCCGGTGCGGCCGCGCTGCTCTACACCGACGTCTCGCGCGATGGTACCGAGCGCGGGCCCAACATCGACGACACGGTAGCGCTGGCGCGTGCCGTACGGCTGCCGGTGTTGGCCTCCGGCGGCGTCGGAAGCGTCGCGGATATCGCCGCGCTTGCCGCCGTGTCGGCGGCGGGCATCGCGGGCGTCGTTGTCGGCCGCGCGCTCTACACCGGTGCGGTATCGCTGCGCGACGCGATGGGCGCGGCCGCACGCCGAGCCTGAGGCATGCTCGCCAAACGCATCATTCCATGTCTCGACGTCAAGGGCGGACGGGTCGTGAAGGGCGTACGCTTCGTCGACCTCCGCGACGCCGGTGATCCCGTCGAGGCCGCCATCGCCTACGACGCGCAGGGTGCCGACGAGCTCGTTTTCCTCGACATCACCGCATCGCACGAGGCCCGCGACATCATGCTGGACGTCGTCCGGCGCACCGCCGAAGGCATCTACATGCCGCTGACGGTCGGCGGTGGGATCCGGACGGTCGACGACGTTCGGCGACTGCTGCGCGCCGGCGCCGACAAGGTCTCGCTCAACACCGCGGCGCTCGCGCGGCCCACTGTTATCCGCGAAGCCGCGGAACGTTTCGGCAGCCAGTGCATCGTCGTGGCTATTGACGCGCGGCGGGAAGGCGAGCGCTGGGGCGTCTACACACATGGCGGTCGCAATCCGTCGGGCCGCGACGCCGTCGGCTGGGCGCAGGAAGCGGTGGCCCTCGGCGCCGGCGAGATTCTGCTCACGAGCATGGACCGCGACGGCACGAAGGACGGCTACGACCTGGAGCTTACGCGCGCCGTCGCGAACGCCGTGACGGTTCCGGTCATCGCCTCCGGCGGCGCCGGAACCCTGGAGCACTTTCACGAGGCGCTGACGGACGGCGGCGCCGACGCGGCCCTGGCCGCCTCCCTGTTCCACTTCGGCATCCACACGATCGCCGAGACGAAGCGTTATCTCGGCGAGCGCGGCGTCGAGGTCCGGCTGTGAACCCCGACGAGTTGACCTACGACGAGCGTGGTCTGATTCCCGCCGTCGTGCAGGAGGCCGAGACCGGCGAAGTGCTCATGGTCGCGTGGATGGATCGCGATGCCGTGGGCAAGACGCTTACGAGCGGGCTCACCCACTTCTGGTCGCGCTCACGTCAGGGGCCGTGGCAGAAGGGGGAGACGTCCGGCCACGTGCAGCACGTGCAGGGTGTCTATGCCGACTGCGACGGCGACACGCTGGTCGTCCAGGTGCATCAGGAGGGCGTGGCGTGTCACACCGGTGCCCGCACGTGCTTCTTCAACGCGCTGTCGGGACCGGGCGCCGCCGCGAACATGCTCGAGCGCATTGAGCGTATCGTGCAGGAGCGGAAGTCGACGCCGGCCTCCGGGTCCTACGTCGCGACGCTCCTCGCCAAGGGCGAGGCCGCGGTGTGCCGCAAGATCGGCGAGGAAGCGATCGAGGTCGTGACGGCGGCGCTCGGCGGCGAGGGCGACGCGCGGGTCGTGTCGGAGGTCGCCGATCTCTGGTTTCATACGCTGGTGTTGCTCGGCGAGCGCGGCATCGCGCTTCGCGACGTGCTCGAAGAGCTGGCGCGCCGGCATCGGGAGCGCGCGGCGTCGCGAGGCTAGGCCGTGGCGAGCGCCGGCGCCCGGCGCGCCGCGCTCGTCGTCACCGCGGTCGCCGTTGCCGTGCTGGTCGGATGCGCCGGACGGCGCTTGCACCAGGGGGTCTATCGCTCCGACCACGGGTTCCGAGTCACCGTGCCGGGGCCGGGCTGGGAAGTCGTCGACCGATCTCGCGCGGAGCTGGAGGTCCGGCGGACGGATGGGACCGCCGGAATGCTGGCGCACGCGACCTGCCGGCCGGACGCGGCCCGGCGCGATTTCGGCTTGCTGGAGCGGCACCTCTTGCTCGGCTTGCGAGATCGGGCGACCCTCGAAGAAGGCGTCGCCGACGTTGCCGGCCGGCGGGCCGCCCACCTGGTGGTCGAGGGCCGGCACCGCGACAGCGACGAGCGTATGCGGATCGAAAGCTACGTGGTGAAGAACGCGCGCTGCGTGTACGACCTGCTCTACGTGGCCGCGCCGGAGGACTTCGACGGCGGCCACGCGGACTTTTCGCGGTTCGTGCAGAGCTTCACGCTGGAGTGAGTGATGGAGGCCTACCTCAGGCGAACGGCGATGTGGTACGGCGGCGTCGGGCTGCTGACGGCGCAGGTCGCCCGCAGCGTCGCGCTCCCGCCCAAGTACTTCCGGCTGGTCATCAACGAGATCGAGGTCATGGGCGTGCGCTCGCTCGGCGTGGCGCTGACCGCGGCGATCTTCACCGGCATGGTCTTCGCGATCCAGAGCGCCGTGAACATGGCGCGCTTCGGCGCCGAGGCCTACGTCGGGCCGATCGCCGCGCTGGCGATCCTGAGAGAGCTCGGCCCCGTGCTGACCGCGATTCTCGTCGGCGGCAAGGTCGCCTCGGGCATCACCGCCGAGCTTGGCTCCATGCGCGTGACCGAGCAGATCGACGCGCTCCGCACGCTCGGCGTCAACTACATCAAGCGGCTGATCGTGCCGCGCGTGCTCGCCGCGCTGATCGTCTTCCCGCTGCTGACCGTGCTGGCTGACGTCCTCGGCGTGCTCGGCGGTATGGTGATCATGTGGATCGAGCGTGGCGCCGACATGTATGTCTACTGGAACGTCACGACCTACTGGGTCGTCCCGCGGGACTTTCTGACGGGGATCGGCAAGGCGTTCTTCTTCGGCGGCATCGTGACGCTCATCGGCTGCTACAACGGACTGTCGACGACGGGCGGCACCGAGGGGCTCGGCCGCGCGACGACCGCGACCGTGGTGCACGTGACCATGGGCGTGATCATCTCCGATTTCTTCCTGACCAAGATCTTCCTCATGATCTTTTGGTGATCGATGGCCGCACCCGTCGTCGACGTCGCCGAGCTGCGCAAGGCCTTCGATCGCGCCGAAGTGCTGCGCGGTGTCTCCTTCCAG
Organism: Candidatus Methylomirabilota bacterium; assembly: GCA_046725765.1. GTDB lineage: Bacteria > Methylomirabilota > Methylomirabilia > Rokubacteriales > CSP1-6 > AR12. The sequence goes on from JBKOZH010000333.1 coordinate 8,911, forward strand.
CTCGACAAGGGCGAGACGCTGGTCGTCATGGGCGGCAGCGGTTCGGGCAAGACCGTGCTGCTTCGGCACATCGCCGGCCTCGTGCGGCCCGACTCGGGCCAGGTGCGCGTGTTCGAGATCAACATCGAGCGGCTGTCGGAGGAAGAGCTGCTGCCGATCCGCCGCCGCATGGGCTACGTCTTCCAGGGGGCCGCGCTGTTCGACTCGCTGTCGGTCTTCGAGAACGTGGCCTTTCCGCTGCGCGAGCACACGGACCTCGACGAACCCGAGATCCGCGAGCGGGTCGTCCGCGTGCTCTCGCATGTCGGGCTCGGCGACGACGTCCTGCCCCTGCTGCCCTCCGAGCTCTCGGGTGGAATGCGCAAGCGCGTGGGCGTCGCGCGGGCCCTGGTGATCGAGCCCGAGCTGATGCTGTTCGACGAGCCGACGGCGGGACTCGACCCCACGAATTCGAAGATGGTCGGCGAGCTGATTCTCCAGTTGAAGGGCGGCGGCGGGGACACGTCGATCGTGGTCACCCACGACGTCGAGCTCGCGCGGACGGTGGCCGACCGGCTCGCCATCCTCATGGAAGGACGCTTCGTGGTCGTCGGCCGGCCGGACGAGGTGATGAGCTCGGGCGAGCCGGCGGTGCAGGCGTTTCTGGCCGGCGAAGCGAGGTGACGACGTGAACGACGAGCGGAGCGAGCTTGGCAAGAAGCTGCGCGTGGGGATGTTCCTCCTGGTGGCGCTGGCAGCCGGCATCGGCCTGGTGTACGCCCTCGGCGCGCGTGCCCGTCTATTCGAGGCGCGCTACACGGTGCACGCGAATTTCACCGAGGTCGGCGGCCTCAATGAGGGCGCCACTGTGCGGCTCGCCGGGGTGCAGGTCGGTCGCGTCAAGGCCGTCAACCTGCCGTCCGAGCCCGGCGGCAAGGTGCGTGTAGACCTGTCCATCGCCAAGCAGTTCTCGAACCGCGTGCGCAAGAACTCCGTG
>JBKOZH010000293.1:0-15718 GCA_046725765.1 Candidatus Methylomirabilota bacterium
TCGGCAATCGCCGTCTCGCGCCGGCCGTGAAGGCGGCCGCCGCGGACACCACAGTCGTCGCCCCCGGGATCTCGTGCCGCCAGCAGATCGAGCATCTCGCAGGGCGACGCGCGAAGCATCCGGCCGAAGCGCTGCGCGACGCGCTCGCCCGCTGAACCGACCGGCCCACGGAGGATTGTCATGAATCGCAAACGCGTCGGTATCGTCGTCTTCCCGGACGTCGAGGTCCTCGACTTCTGCGGGCCCTTCGAGGTGTTCTCGGTCACACGCCTCGACGAGACGCTGCGTCGCGAGGACCCGTCGCCGTTCGAGGTGGTGCTGGTGGCCGAGACGGCCGGGCCCGTCGTGACCACCGGCGGCATGAAGGTCATTCCCGATCACACGCTCGACGACTGCCCGCCGCTCGACATTCTCGTGGTGCCGGGCGGGTGGGGAACGCGAACGCAGCGACTGAACGCGCGCCTGGTCGGCTGGATCGCCGAGCGCGCCAAGCAGGTGGAGACGCTGACTTCCGTCTGCACCGGCTCGCTGCTGCTGGGCCAGGCGGGGCTGCTCGACGGACGGCGCGCCACCACGCACTGGCGCGCACTCGACATGATGCGCGAGCTGTTTCCGGCGATCAAGGTCGAGGAGACGATGCACGTCGTCGAGGAAGGCAACGTGCTGACGTCGGCCGGCATCTCGGCAGGCATCGACATGGCGCTGCGCGTGGTCGCCCGCTATCACGGCGAGGCGATTGCGCGGAACACCGCGCGCAACATGGAGTACCGCTACACGAACGACAACACGCGCCGCGTGTGAACGGCGGCCGCCGGGTGTAGCATCCCGGCCATGACGTCGTACCTCACGGCGTTGGTGCTGATCGGCGCCCTGCTCGTGGTGGGCGTGCTCGTCGGCGCCGGGCTCGTGCTCGTGTCGTGGCTCCGCGAGCGCCACGACCGCGGCGCGACGCGCGGCGAGCCGCCGACGCCCAGCGAGCGCGATCGCGCCGCCTGAGTGGCCGCCTCGCTTCCGACGCACGCGCGCGTCGTCGTCATCGGCGGAGGCATCGTCGGCTGTAGCGTCGCGTATCACCTGACCAAGCTCGGATGGCGCGACGTGGTACTGCTCGAGCGCCGCGATCTCTCGTGCGGTACCACGTGGCACGCGGCGGGCCTCGTCGGCCAGTTGCGCTCCAGCCACAACCTCACGCGCCTGGCGAGCTACGGCGCGGTGCTCTACGAGCAGCTCGAGGCCGAGACCGGCCAGGCGACGGGCTTCCGCCGGTGCGGCAGCATCAGCGTCGCGCGGACGCCGGAGCGCCTGATCGAGCTCAAGCGCGGGGCCTCGATGGCGAAATGCTTCGGCGTCGACGTCGAGGTGATCTCGCCGCGCGAGGCCGGCCGGCTCTGGCCGCTCATGCGCACCGACGATCTCGCCGGCGCCGTGTGGATTCCGCGCGACGGCCGCACGAACCCGATCGACACCACGCTGGCACTCGCGAAAGGGGCCAGGCTCGGCGGCGCGACGATCGCCGAGAACGTGACGGCGACGGCGGTGCATCGCGAGCGCGGCGTCGCCACGGGCGTCGGCACCGACCAGGGCGACATCGCGTGCGACGTCGTCGTCAACTGCGCCGGGATGTGGGGACGCGAGGTCGGCCGCTTGGCCTCCGTCAACGTGCCGCTGCACGCCTCGGAGCACTTCTACATCGTCACCGAGCCGATGACCGGCGTGACGCGCGAGCTGCCGGTGCTGCGCGACACCGACGGCTACATCTACGTGCGGGAGGAGGTCGGCGGCCTGCTGATGGGCGGCTTCGAGCCCGAGGCCAAGCCGTGGGGGATGGAGGGCATCCCCGCCGACTTCAAGTTCTCGTTGCTGCCGGAGGACTGGGACCACTTCCGCGTGTTCATGGAGCAGGCGATCGTGCGGATTCCCGCGCTCGAGACGGCGCCGGTGCGACGGCACGTGAACGGGCCGGAGAGCTTCACGCCCGACAACCGCTACATGCTCGGCGAGGCGCCGGAGCTGCGTCGCTTCTTCGTCGCGGCGGGGTTCAACTCCATCGGTATCGCGTCCGCCGCGGGCGCGGGCAAGGCGCTCGCGGAGTGGATCGTCGCCGGCGAGCCGACGATGGATCTCTGGGACGTCGACATCCGGCGCTTCATGCCGTTTCAGGGCAATGCGCGCTATCTGCGCGAACGGACACGCGAGGTCGTGGGCCTGCTCTACGCGATGCACTGGCCCTTCCGTCAGCCGGAAACGGCGCGCGGCGTGCGCCGCTCGGTGCTGCACGACCGGCTGGCGGCGCGCGGTGCGGTGTTCGGCGTGGTGGCCGGCTGGGAGCGCGCGAACTGGTTCGCGACGGCGGGCGTCGAGCCGCGCTACGTGTACAGCTACGCGCGGCAGAACTGGTTTGGGTGCGCCGCCGGCGAGCATCGCGCCGTGCGCGAGGCCGTCGGGCTCTTCGATCAGTCGTCGCTCGCGAAGTTCCTCGTGCAGGGCCCCGACGCGACCGTCGCCCTGCAGCGCCTGGCCGCCAACGACGTCGACGTGCCGCCCGGCCGCATCGTGTACACGCAGATGCTCAACGCGCGCGGCGGCATCGAGTGCGACCTCACTGTGACGCGCGTGTCCGACGATACCTACCTCGTCGTCACGATCGCGGCCGCGGCGACGCACGACGCCGACTGGATCCGGCGTGGTCTCGGCGAGGCGCGCGTGACCCTCACCGACGTGACGTCGGCGTTTTGCGTGCTCGGCGTGATGGGCCCACGCTCGCGCGAGCTGCTCGCGCGGCTGGCCGACACCGACCTGTCGAGCGCCGCATTCCCGTTCGGCATGTCGCGCGAGATCGACGTCGGCCGCGCCCGCGTGCGCGCCACACGCATCACCTACGTGGGCGAGCTCGGCTGGGAGCTGTACGTGCCGGCGGAATTTGCGCTCGGTGTCTACGAGGACGTTGTCGCCGCCGGCGACGATCTGGGTCTCCGCCCCGCCGGCTACCACGCGATGGACTCGTTACGGATGGAGAAGGGATACCGCTCGTGGGGCCACGACATCGGCGGGGAGGACACACCGCTCGAGGCCGGCCTGGGCTTCGCCGTGGCGTTCAAGAAAGACGGGTTCGTGGGCCGCGACGCGCTGCTGCGTCAGCGCGACAAGCCGCTGGCGCGGCGCCTGGTGATGTTCACGCTGGAGGATCCGGAACCGCTACTGCTCGGAGACGAGCCGATCTACCGTGACGGTGCGCTGGTCGGACGCATCACGTCGGGCGCGTACGGCCACACGCTCGGCCGCGCGGTGGGGATGGGCTACGTCGCGCACGCCGACGGCGTGGACGCAGCGTTCGTCCGCGCCGGGCGCTGGGACCTGGAGCTTGCGACCGAGCGCTTTCCCGCGCGCGCGCATCTCGAGCCGCCGTACGATCCGGCGTCATCGCGCATCCGCGCTTAGACGAACGCGAACGCGTGCCGCGGGTTCTCGACTAGCAGCCGACGCAATCCGGCGTCGTCGACACCCTTGCGTCGCAGGCGCGGCACCACGTTGACGAGCAGGTGGTGGTAGCCGTAGCCGCCGTACTTCGTCAGCGAGCTCTTGTACGCGATGTCGTGCGACATGAGGATCTGGCTCTCGTGACCGCGCGCGATGAGGCGCAGGATCTGAGCGATGCGCCCGGCGTCGTTGGGCATGTCGAAGTCCGGGTTATAGGGGTAGTACGAGTTCTCCATGCCGAAGAGGTCGTACTCCAGCCAGACGCCGGTCGCGGCGAGATCGTCCAGATGGCGCTCGTCGGCGATCGTCCGCTCGATGTGGCACATGATCGTGCGGCGCAGATCGCCCCCCTGCTTGGCGATCAGCTCGACGAGCTGCATCGGCGCCGCCTGATCGCGTCCCGGGTGGATCATGAGCGGCGCGCCGGTCTGCCGCTGCGCCTCGACGGCCGCGCGCACGACCTTCTTTTCGTTCTCCGCCCACGGCCACGTGTTGCCGATCTCGCCGATGAGACCCGCGCGCACGCCGGTGTCGCCCACGCCCACGGTCACCTCGCGCACGATCTCGCGGACAAGGGAATCCTCGCTGCGCCGGTCCATGTCGGCGGGATGCGCGGCGGCGACGTAGTAGCCCGCGCCCATGACGACATTGAGGCCGCTGGCCCGCGAGATCCGCGCCAGCGCGAGCGGATCTCGCGAGAGGCTCACGTTAGTTGGATCGATGACGGTTTGCCCGCCCGCACGGCGGAAGAGCGTGATCTCGTCGATCGCGGCCTGCTCGTCGACCAGCCGGAGGTTGTCGAGATTGGCGTTGAAGTTCTGTCGCACCCAGCCGAGGTTCGCCAGGCTCACCGGCTGCTGCGCGAGTGCCTTGTCGCTCGCGGCCGGCGGCTCGCTGAACATCACCGCGAAATCGATGAGCAGGTGCTCGTGCGGCAGCGTCACGCCCATCGCGTCGGCGTCGACGGCGCCGAGCACGGTCTGCGCCTTGCCGGCCAGCGGGCTCGGCGACGTCATCGGACGCGACGCTCGGGCGCCTCCGGAGCGGCCGGCCGTTCCGGCTGCACGTGGCCGCACGCGCGACAGGTGCGCAGCGCCGCACTCGCGTCGAAGCGCTCGATGGCGGCTTTGAGGTCCTTCTCGATGTCGGCCACGTGCAGTGTGACCTGGTGCAGCTGCGCGTCGCAGCGATCGCAGAACCACACCAGCGACTCGGTCTGCGACGGCTGGCGCTTGATCTCCACCACGAGGCCCCAGGTGTCGGGCGGCCGATGCGGCGCGTGCGCGGTGAGCGCAGGCACGAGCAGCATGCCGCCCTCGCGGATCACCTCCGACTGCCGGGTGCCGTCGCGCATGTATTCGAGCACCATGTCGCCCTTGAGCATGTAGAAGAGCTCGTCGGAGGGGTCGACGTGGAAGTCGCGCCGGGCGTTCGGGCCGCGAACGATCATGGCCGTGAACTGCGAATCGTCCCAGATGACCTTGTTGCCGACGGGCGGCTCGAACGCGTGGCGGTTGTCCTCGATCCAGCGCCACAGATCGAACGCGATCAGCGGTTGCATCGATGCCACCTCCGGCGACGGGCGTGCGCTGCGCTGGGACGAGTCTTCCGGCTCGCCGCCGGCGTGTCAAGGCGGCCGCGCTGGCCGATAATGCGAGGCGATGGCTCCGCTCTGGGCGCTGCTCGCCGTCTTCGTCGCCGGGGCGGTGAAGGGCACCGCCGGTCTCGGATTTCCCACGCTCGCGACGCCGCTGCTGAGCCTCGCCGTCGACGTGAAGACCGCGGTGGTGCTCCTCATCCTGCCGAACATCGTGATGGACGGGCTGCAGTTCGCCCGGCGCGGCGCGTCGACGACGACGATTCGACGGCTGGTGCCGCTGCTTGTCGGCGGCGCGATCGGCACCGTCGTGGGCACGCGGCTGCTCGTCGCGCTGCAGCCGCGCGTCGTGCTGCTGCTGCTGGGCGGCTTCGTGCTCGCGTTCGTGGCGCTCAACGCCACAAGGTTTTCGCCGCGGCTGCCGCCCAATTGGGAGCCGTGGGCCGGACCGCTGGCGGGACTCGTCGCGGGTGTCGTCGGCGGGATCACCAACGTGCCGGGCACGCCGCTCGCGATCTACTTCTACGCGCTCGGCATGGGCAAAGCGGACTTTCTCGCGTCCACCGCGTTCACGTTCTTGGTCTACAAGCTCGTGCAGATCGCCGCGGTCGCCTGGTACGGCCTGCTCACCAGTGGTCTCGCCGCGACCTCGCTGGCGCTGACGGGCGTCGCGCTCGCGGGCTTCGTCGCCGGGCTCCGATTCCAGGACCGCCTCGAGCAGCGCGCGTTCAACCGCGCGGTCCTGGCACTGCTCGGCGCGCTCGGTCTCTGGCTCGTCGTGAGGAGCCTTTCGACGTGACGGCGCGCGTACGGCTCGTGCGCGACGACATCACCACACTCGACGTCGACGCAATCGTCAACGCGGCGAATTCGAGCCTGCTCGGCGGCGGCGGCGTGGACGGGGCCATTCACCGCGCGGCGGGGCCGGGGCTGCTCGAGGAATGCCGCCGCCTCGGGGGCTGCCCGACCGGTGAGGTGCGACTCACGGGCGGTCATCGGCTGCGCGCGCGCTTCGTCATTCACGCCGTCGGGCCGATCTGGCGCGGAGGCGACCACGGCGAAGACACGCTGCTCGCGGCGTGTTACCGCAACGCGCTCGCGCTGGCCGCTGCGCGCGGCTTTGCCAGCCTCGCGTTTCCGGCGATCTCGTGCGGCGTGTACGGGTTTCCGATTCCGCGCGCGTGCGGCATCGCGCTCGACCAGATCAGGCGCGCGCTCGCGGCCTCAGCGGCCCCCACCGATGTGCTTCTCGTCGCGTTCGATCCGGCCGTGCACCGCGAGTATGCGCGGCTGCTCGCGGTGTGAAGCGGTGCGCCCGTTAGGCAGTCAGCGAACAGAAGATCCGGCGGGCGAGCGCCTCGTGGTCCTCCAGATTGTGCGCGAACAGACCAAACTCCTTCATCTCGATCAGGTCCAGCATCTGAAACGGCTCGCCCGCGCGCAACGTGTCGAACGCGAGCGCCTGAAAGCACGAGCGGCCGGCCTCGGGACGCTCGGTCACGAGGATGAAATAGAGCGTCGGCCAGTGCCGGCGCATCATGTAGAAGATCGAGCGGTCGCCGCGCTGGTTCTCGACCGAGACGAACTGCCCGGCGGAGGGCCGGTACTTCACGGCGACGAGATATTCCTGCTCCTCGCCGCTGTCCTGTCGCTGGGAGAGTCGAAAGTCGGGTGAGAAGTCCTCGCGGCCGAACCGCAGCGGCGAGCGGCCGCGGCGGAACGGCGTGACCTCGTAGCGTGCGCGGCGGAAGATCGACTCGACGAGGGCTTCGGCAATGCGGCTTTTGGCCTCCAGGAGATCCATCCCGCCTCCATAAGCCTCGCAAACCCGCGCCAAAGCAGCGCTGTTGCCCAGTGTATCATTCGCTCTACGTCGCTCTCCCGCCCCAAATCTCATGACCTAGCGCCATGAATTCCGCGGGGTTGCGTCGCACGAGACGGAGATGCCGCGCCGGCGCGACCCGGCAACCCGCACGCGGAGACGAGGGTTAATCCGTTTAGCGCCATCGGCGCCCAAGGAGGAGCTCAGCATGCTGACACGTCGCGAGGTACTCGCCACCGGTACGGCCTTCACGGGCTATGCCCTCAGCGTCGAGACCGTGCTGGCGCAGGCGATCAAGACCGACACCGACGGCCTCGCCGCCGGCGACTTCAAGATTCCCGTCGCTGGCTTCGACGTGCCCGTGTACGAGGCGCGGCCGGCCAGTGGCTCCAACCATCCGATCGTCCTCGTGATCTCCGAGATCTGGGGCGTGCACGAGTACATCCGGGATTCGACGCGACGCTTCGCCAAGGCCGGCTATTACGCCGTGGCGCCGGAGCTCTTCGCGCGCGAGGGCGGCGTCGCCCAGATCCCGAACGTGCAGGACGTGCTGAAGATCGTGCTCGCCCAGAAGCGCGAGCAGACGCTCGGCGACCTCAAGGCGACCGTCGACTGGGCCAAGAAGCGGCCGGGTGTGGCCGCGAGCCAGGTCGGCGTCACCGGCTGGTGCTGGGGCGGATCGACCGTGTACCAGGTCGCCGGGACGAATTCGGACGTGAAGGCTGCGGTCGCGGTCCGCCGGCGCGTCCGTATCAGGGCGCGAGCGGGCCCGTCACCGGCTTCGATCTCGCCAAGGACATCAAGATGCCGTTCCTGGGGCTCTACGGCGGGAAGGATCAGAATCCCAAGCCCGAGGACGCGCAGAAGTTCGGCGAGATGCTCAAGCAGAACGGCAACAAGGACGTCGAGATCGTGGTCTATCCCGAGTCGACCCACGGCTTTCACGCCGACTATCGGCCGTCCTACAACAAGACGGATGCCGAGGACGCCTGGAAGCGCTGCACGGGCTGGTTCCAGAAATACTTGAAGGGCTGAGGGAAAAGCGGGCGCGCGCGCTAGCCGCCGAGACGGTCGACCAGCGCGCGCGCCCACGCCATCTTCTCGGGATCCATCACGAGCTTCTCGCCGAACGCTAGGCCAAACGGCCGCGTGGCGTCGATGCCCAGCTTGGCGGTGACGCCGCGCTCGTCGGCGCTCGGGTCGAGCATCGCGCCGAGGCTGCCGCCGATGACCACGAGGTCGCGATCGGCCTGCATGCGCGTCGCGACCGCCCACATGACCTCGGACTCGTCGAAGACGTCGATGTCGTCGTCGACCACGATGACCAGCTTCAGATAGTGATCGACGCCGAGCACGATCGGAATGACGTGCTTGGCCTCGCCCGGGCGGCCTTGCTTGATCGCCACGTACGCGCTGAACGACGACGTGCCGGACAGCGGGACGTTGACGCCGGTGACGTTGGGGATGACCCGCTGCAGCGCGTTCCAGATCTCCGCCTCGCGCACCAGCCCCAGCGTCGTGATGTGGTCGCCAGCGCGGCCCGAGCCGATCGACTGAAACCACGGCTCAGCCCGCATGCAGATCGCCTTCGCCTGGAAGACGTGCTCCGTTGACCGGCGGGAGAAATACCCGGTGAACTCGCCGAACGGCCCTTCGGGCTCGCGCACGCCCGGCAGGATCTCGCCCTCGATGACGATCTCGGCCGCGGCGGGGACGGCGAGATCGATCGTCGCGCACGGCGCGACCTCCAGCGGCTCGCCGAAGAGCCCGCCGACGACCTCGAACTTGCCGACGTCGGCCGGCGGGTAGGCGAGCGAGCCCATCGACACGAGGGGGTGCAGGCCGAGCGCGATCGCGCACGGCAGCGCCTGACCGCGCGCCTCGGCGCGCCGCTGGTATTCGAACATGCGTCGCCGCGAGTGCAGGCTCACGCCCATGCGGTCCGGACCTTTGAGCTGGAAGCGGTGATAGCCCTCGGTCTCGACGCCGGTCTCCGGATCGCGCGCGACCAGCATGCCGGCGGTGAGATACCGACCCGCGTCGCCCGGAAAGTACGTGGGGATCGGCAGGCGGCGCAGGTCCACCTCGGCGCCGCGCAGCACGCGGTCGTGAAACGGCGCGGTCTCGACGAGCTTCGGCTTGATCCGGTCGAGGATCCGGCGCGCGTATTCGAGCGCGAGACGGGACTCCGGCACGCCGAGCGCCCAGGCGAGCGCGCGGCGGCTCGCCACGACGTTGGCGACAATCGGCATGTCGGCGCCGGCGACCTTTTCGAAGAGCAGCACGGGCCAGCGCCGGCGCCGCTCGTACTCGAGCACCAGCGCCATGACGTCGTGCTCGAGCGTCACCGGCTCTTTCACGCGCACGACCTCACCCGGGAACGCGCGCTCGTAGGCGGCTACGAAGTCGCGAACGCTCTGCCCCGACATCGCCCGGGTCCTCTCTGCCGTCAAAAGTGGAAGTGCACGCCCAGGCCGATGTACTCGACCTTGTCGCGCCAGAACTGGCCGTTGGGCGAACGGCCGCGGAAGTACTCCAGCAGAATCTGCAGATTGCGCGTGACCAGCACGCCGTCGAGCTGCACGCCCGCGCGGATCGAGAGATCGAGCGACCAGTCGTTCTCTTCGCGGTGCTGCAGGTCGACGGCCGCGATGGGACGCCACCCGCGGTCGCGCGGCGGCCACGGACTCGCGACCTCGAGACCGTACTGGATCGACCACGGGTTCAGGCTGGCGGGCTCCTGGTCGAAGAGAAAGCCGCCGCCGGCGTAGAGCCGCACGTAGTCGCCGAAATCATACGAGACCTTGAGGTCCACCGACTCGTACGAGAGATTGATGCGGTTGGTCTGCGTCCGCAGTAAGAACTCGTCACCCAGATGACTCGACTGGTGGAACAGTCGGAACATCACCGACAGATCCTCGTAGCGATAGGAGAGCGGAACGGCCACGAGGTAGTCGGCGTTGACGAGATCGAACGACGGCGAGCCGAGATCGAACACCGCGAACACGCCCGCCTGAACGCCGACCTCCCACCAGCCACCGCCGAGGCGGTCGCGGTAGAGCGTGAACGTCTCCCCGAAGCTCACCGCGGCCGCGTCCGTGAGCTGCGGGTTGCGGAGGTGGCGCTGGTACGAGGCCGAGAAGTGCGGCCAGCGTGGATCGGCGATCAGCGGCTTGAACAGCGAGCCGCCCGGCAGCAGGCCGGTCTGCCATTCGGACAGCACGCGGATCGGCGGCGTCGGCTTCGCCGGCTCGGCCGCGACGGAGGGCGGCGGCGCGCCGGGCTCTTGGATCTCGACGCGTACCACGCCGCGAATGGCCGCGAGCGCCGCGCGCACGCGCTCGCGGTCGGCGCCAGCCAGATCGGACGCCTGCAGCGTCAGCACGCCGTGCTGGACGCGCAGCGACGGCGCCTGTACCCCGAACTGCTGCTCGAGCACGGCGAAGGCGTACCCGGCGATGAACGCGTCTTCCGGGGCCGCGGCCGCGGGCGTGGCCAGCGAGAGCGCCAGCAGAACACCGAGGGCGACGAGGGCTCGGCGCCGCGTGTGGCGCATCGCCATCAGTCGAGCGTCGCGAAGAAGCGCGCCGGCGCGCCTTCGGTTCCCGCGATCTTGTAGAACGGCGCCGCGAACTCGACGCGCCGGCGCGGCAGCGCGCCGAGGTTCGTGAGACCTTCCATGATGACGATGCCCGCGCCGAGGATCACGCGGTGCATGGGAAAATCCTCCGACGAAAAGTCCGGCAGCCTCGCGCAGTACTCCTCGAAGAAGTCGAAGCCGATGTTCTTCGCGCCCTTGGCGACGAGCCACTCGGCCGTGGCCGGAGGACAGTACGGCGACTGCGTGAAGTAGTCGGGCCATTTCCCGTACATCTTGTCGGTCCAGTCGGTGCGCAGGAGCACGATGTCGCCGGGCTTGACGTCGTCGGCGCCGCCGCGCTTGAGGTCGTCGATGGTGACCTCGTGATTGGCGCCGGCGAACGAGAGGTCCACCACGAGCGCCTCGCCCATAACCTGGTCGAGCGAGATCTCGGCCGTCGTGATGCCGTCCCGGAACACGTGCAGCGGCGAGTCGATGTGCGCCCCGGTGTGCACGCTCTGGCGCACGCTGGACACCTGCCAGAAGCCGGGGCCGCGGCGGTGCGGCGTGACCTCCAGCTTCATGTTCGTCGATGGCGGGCTCAGCGTCGTGTCGCTCACCGTCACGGAGAGGTCGATGTAGCGCTTCATGCCAGCGCGCGCGCCATGCGCTCGAGGCCCTCCGTGAGCAGCGCGCGCGGACAGGCGAAGTTCAGCCGGACGAAGCCGTCGCCGCCCGGCCCGAACAGCCGGCCGTCGTTGAGCGCGACGCGCGCGCGCTCGAGGAAGAACGTGTACGGATCGCCGCCCGGGATAGGCGCGCGGCGACAGTCGAGCCACGCGAGATATGTCGCTTCCGGCGCGGCCACGCTCACGCCAGGCAGGCGAGGCGGCACCTGGGCGACGAGAAAATCGCGATTCGCCTCCAGGTACGCCAGCAGCGCGTCGAGCCACGGGTCGCCGTCGCGATACGCCGCGACGGCCGCGGTGTGGCCGAGCACGTTGATCTTCGGCACGAGGTCGGCGACCGCGGCGGCCAGCCGCTCGCGCAGCGCCGCGTCGGGGATCACGGCCACCGCGCACTTGAGCCCGGGGAGGTTGAACGTCTTGCTCGGCGCCAGGAACGTCACCGTGCGTGCCTCGATCTCCGGTGACAGCGTCGCGATCGGGACGTGCCGGCGCCCGTCGAGCAGCAGATCGCAGTGGATCTCGTCGGCGACGATCCAGAGGTCGCGGCGCGCGCACTCGGCGGCCATGCCTTCGAGCTCCGCCCGCTCGAACACGCGGCCCACGGGATTGTGCGGGTTGCAGAGCAGGAACGCGCGCGTGTCGGGCCGCACCGCGCGGGCGAACGTGTCGAGGTCCACCGTGTAGCGGCCGTCGGCGCCGCGCGTGAGCGCATGCTCGTCGCGCCGGAGCCCGTGATTGCCGGCGGCGCGCAGAATCGGCGGGTAGACGGGGGTCTGCACCAGCAGGCCCTGGCCGGGCAAGGTCAGCGCGCGCAGGGCGAGGTTGAAGCCGGCGATCACGCCGGGCAGCGGAACGACGGCGTCCGGGCTGACGCGCCAGCCGTAGCGCTTGGCCACGCGCTCGGCGACGACCTCGTGCAGCTCTGGCTTCTCCATGAGGTAGCCGAAGAAGCCGTGCTCTACCCGGGCGCGCAGCGCCTGCACGACCGGCGGCGGCGAGGGGAAGTCCATGTCGGCGACCCAGAGCGGCAGCACGTCGGGGGGGAACTTGCGCCATTTGTTGGAGTCGGACGCGCGACGATCGACGACGCGGTCGAAATCGAAGGTCATGGGCGCCTCAGACTACCACGCGTCGTCGGCTTGACCGACCCGCAGGCCGCCACTACGCTCTGGGCGTGATTCGGCTCGACCTCGCCCGCACGGCCGTCGTGGCCGCTCCCTAATCGCGGTGCGACAGGCGAGGCTCGCCTGATGAGGAGGCTCGAGATGCGCAGGTGGCTCGTGCTCGTGGTGGCTCTTGTCAGCGTCGTCGCGGTCGCCGTCGGCGCTCCGTCGTGGGCGCAGAAGGGGCCGATCAAGATCGGTATGCTCGTGCCCCAGACGGGGCCGCTGGCCGCCAACGGCAAGGACATGATCAACGGCTTCGAGCTCTTCTTCGAGGAGCAGAAGTACCGGCTGGCCGGCCGCGAGGTGAAGTTCATCGTCGAGGACGACGAGGGCAAGCCGGCCACCGGCATCACGAAAGCACGCGGGCTCATCGAGGGCCAAGGCGTGCACATGCTGACCGGACCGCTGAGCGCGGCCGTCGGGTACGCGGTGTCGCCGTACATCGAGTCGAAGAAGATCCCGGCGATCTATCCGATCGTGTCCGCGGACGACCTCACGCAGCGCAAGCGCAATCCGTATCTCGTGCGTACGGGGTGGACGTCGAGCCAGCCCTCGCATCCCTTCGGCAAGTGGGTCGTCGACAACCTCAAGTACAAGAAGATCGCGATGATCGGCTACGACTTCGCCTTCGGCTGGGAGGTCGCCGCCGGGTTTCAGCGCTCGTTCGAGGAGTCAGGCGGCCAGATCGTGCAGAAGCTCTGGCCGCCGCTCGGCACCGCGGACTTCGCGCCGTACCTCTCGCAGCTGCGCCGGGACGTCGACGCAATCTACGCCGTGTTCTCCGGCGCCGACGCGCTGCGGTTCGGCAAACAGTTTGCCGAGGCCGGACTGAAGGAGAAGCTGCCGCTGATCGGCGGCGGCACGTTCACCGACGAGCACGTGCTGCGCGTGCAGGGTGACGAGGTGCTCGGCGTGGTCACGGCACTGCACTACTCCGCGGCGCTGACGACCCCCGCCAACAAGAAATTCGTCGTGGCCTACGAGGCGAAGTTCAAGCAGGTGCCCTCGTACTACTCCGAAGGCACGTACGTGGCCGGCATCGCGCTGAAAACGGCGCTGGAGGCGACGGGCGGCGACATCGAGAACGTCGATAAGTTCCTCAGCGCGCTTCGTCGCGTGGATCTCTCGGATGCGCCGCGCGGGCCGCTGAAGTTCGACGACTTCGGCAACCCCGTCCAGAACGTGTACGTCCGCCGCGTGGAGAAGGTCGACGGGCGGCTGCAGAACACAGTGATCCACACGTTCCCCAACGTCTCGCAGTTCTGGACGTACAAGTCCGACGAGTTTCTGAAGGCGCCGGCCTACTCACGCGACTATCCGCCGTGTAAGGCCTGCTGAGCGGTATGGCGAGCGTCGGCATCGTCGGCCTCGGTCTGCTCGGCTCGGCGGTCGCCGGCCGCCTGCGCACGGCGGGTCACGCGGTGGTCGGCCACGACGTCATCCCGGCGCGGAATCATTCGCTGGAGGCGTTGGGAGGCCGGGCCGTCGGCTCGGCGGCGGCCGTCGCCGAGGCGGCCGATCCCATCTGCGTCGTCCTGCCCTCGCTGAGCGCGGTCGAGGAGGTCGTGCTCGGTGCCGGCGGCCTGGTGGCGACGGCGCGGGGGCACACGGTGCTGCAGATGAGCACGATCTCGCCCGCGCTCACCGAGCGGCTGGCGCGCGAGTGCGCGGCGCGCGGCGTCGCCTTCCTCGACTGTCCGATCAGCGGCACGAGCGGCATGGTGGCGCGCGGCGACGGCATCATCTTCGTCGGCGGCGAGTCGAGCGTGTACGAGCGCTGGCGCCCGCTGTTGGAGACGATCCTGCCGCGCGCCGTTCACGTCGGGCGCGCGGGTCAGGCCATGGTGCTCAAGCTCGTCGCCAATCTGCTCGTGGCCGTACACAGCGCGGCGGCTGCGGAGGCGCTGGCGATGGTCGAGCGCGCGGGGCTCGACGTCTCGCAGGCGCTGCAGCTGCTGGCCTCGAGCGCGGCCAGCTCGAGGATGCTCGAGGTGCGGGGGCCGTTGATCGTGAAGCGCGACTTTCCCGCTCAGATGAAGCTCGACCTCTTCATGAAGGACTTGCACCTGATCCGGGAGGCCGCCGGCGCGCTCGGCGCGTCCGTGCCGCTCACGGACGTCGCCGAGCAGCTCTACGCCGCCGCGCAGGCGGCGGGTCACGGCGGCGAGGATCTCGCCGTCGTCGTCACCGCGCTCGCGCGGCGTTAAGCCGCGGCGTTCGTCAGCACGAGCGTGGGAACGCTCGTCTCGCGCGCCACGCGCCCGGCCAGCCCCGGCGCGACGAGCGTGCGCAGGCGGCCGCGCACGGGCTCCGCCAGCGCGATCACGTCGGCGCCGAACGCCTCGGCCTCGAGCGCGATTTCCTCCACCGGCTCGCCGAAGCGTACGACCTTCTCCACGGGCACGCCGGCCAGCCGCTCCTCGTCACGTGCGAGCTCGTCGCGTCCCTCGGCAGTGAGACGGCTCATCGCCTGATCGACGTACTCGATGGTCCGCCCGTGCGTACCCTCACGGCGCTCGGGAACGGGATAGACACGGAGCAGACGCACCGTCGCCCCGCCGTCGCGGGCCACCGCCGCCACGAGCGGCACGATGGCCTCGCTCGTCTCGTCGCCGTCCAGCGGCACCAGGATTCGCTTCGCTGTCATCGTCGTTGTCTCCTTCACAATTGAGATGTGCGGGAGACTCCCGGCGATTCCCACTGCGGCGGAATCCCTTGGCCGGCCATGAGCGTCGAAATACCATGCGAACGTTCTATGCCGTTCTTTTCGCGCTGTTCGTGCTGGCACTCGGCGTACTCGAGTTCGAGTCGTCGCGGGCGGCCGCGCGTATAGCGAACTATCCCGACTCCGCTGAGGTCTCCGCCTCGCCCGCGATGATCGACTAGCCTGGAGTTGCGCGCGGAGGCTCGTCCTCAGCGCGCGCGCCGTAGCGCCGGCAGCACCTCGGTTCCGAACAGCTCCACCGTCCGCACGGGATCGTCAGCCAGGCTCACGGTGAACATCAGCTGCGTCGCCCCGGCGGCGAGCGCCGCGCGTGTCTGCTCGATGCAGTCGTTCGGCGTGCCGGCTATCGCCAGACGCCGGCGCAGATAGTCGAACAAGCCGAGCCGTCGCACGAGTCCGGCGTCCATCGCGGCGCGGCGGGTCGTATACGTCGCGCGTAGCTCGTGGATCGCCGGCACGAGCTCGGCTGGGACGCCGCGGGCGGCCGGTGCTGGGCCGAGGATGTACGCGGCGACGAAACCCAGGATGTTGCCGAGCTTGTCGTGCGCAGCGTCGCGCGTCGGCGCGCAGTCGAGACACGCGATCCACCACGTATCGACGTCGCGGGCCGGTCGCCCCGTCTCGGCGGCGCCGGCCGCGATGCCAGCGGTGGCCTGCGTGAC
>JBKOZH010000075.1:0-13259 GCA_046725765.1 Candidatus Methylomirabilota bacterium
TCCGAGATGGACGAGCTGCGCCGCCGCGAGGCGCTGGCCGAGGAGCTCGGCGGGCCCGAGCGCGTGAAGCGCCAGCACGCCGGCGGTCGGATGACGATCCGCGAGCGCATTGCCAAGCTGCTCGACCCCGGCAGCTTCCACGAGGTCGGCAAGATCGCCGGCACCGCCGCCTACGACGCCGCGAACGACCTGAAGACCTTCACGCCGTCGAACTTCGTGTTCGGCCGCGGCAAGGTCGACGGGCGGCCGGTCGTCGTCGGCGGCGACGACTTCACGGTGCGCGGCGGCTCCGCCGACGCCACGATCAAGGAAAAGCACCTGCAGTGCGAGGAAATGGCCTATGAGCTGCGGCTGCCGCTGATCCGGCTGGTCGAAGGCTCGGGTGGCGGCGGCTCGGTCAAGACGATCGAGACCACCGGCCGCGCCAACGTCCCGGCGCTCGCCGGCTGGGAGCAGGTCGTCACGAACATGGGGACCGTCCCGCGCGTGGCGTTGGGTCTCGGGTCGGTCGCCGGCCTCGGCGCCGCGCACCTCGCCGCCGCGCACTACTCGGTGATGGTCAAGGAGCTCTCGGCGCTGTTCGTCGCCGGTCCGCCGGTCGTCGAGCGGCTGGGACAGAAGCTGACCAAGAACGAGCTCGGCGGCTGGGAGATCCAGCTCAAGGCCGGCGCCGTCGACGACGCCGTCGACACGGAAGAAGAAGCGTTCGCGCGCGCGCGGCGCTTTTTGTCTTACCTGCCCTCGTCGATCGACGACGTGCCGCCGCGCGGCCCCCGCGAGGACGATCCCGCGCGGCGCGTCGACTGGCTGATGGACGCGATCCCGCGCGACGTGCGCAAGCCGTACAAGATGCGGCCGATCCTCGAGGCCATCGTCGACACCGGCTCGCTGTTCGAGATCGCCCCGCTCTACGGCCGCTCGATCATCACCGCGCTCGCGCGGCTGGACGGCTGGCCGATCGCGCTCATGGCCAGCGATCCCTTCTTCTACGGCGGCGCGTGGGCCGCTGACACCTGTCAGAAGGTCGAGCGCTTCGTCGACGTCGCGCAGACGTTCCATCTGCCGATGGTGTACCTCGTCGACTGCCCGGGCTTTCTCATCGGCCCGGACGCCGAGCGTACGGGGACCATCAAGCAGGGCGTGCGCGCGATGTCGGCCATCTGGCAGACGACGATCCCCTGGTGCGCGGTGATGATCCGCAACTGCTTCGGCGTCGCCGGGGCCGCGCACCGCAACGGCGGACGTTATTGCACGCGCTACGCGTGGCCGTCGGGGCGCTGGGGCTCGCTGCCGCTCGAGGGCGGGATCGAAGCGGCGTATCGCGCCGATCTCGACGCCGCGGCCGATCCCGCCGCCAAGATGGCGGAGATCGAGGAGCGGCTCACGAAGCTGCGCTCGCCGTTCCGCTCGGCCGAGACGTTCTGGATCGAGGAGATCATCGATCCGCGCGACACGCGCCGGCTGCTCTGCGAGTGGGTCGAGCTCGCGGCGCCGCTGCGCCGACCGGGCCCGTTCACCCACGCCATACGACCGTAACCAGGAGATCGCGCATGACGACGCACACCGTCGCCGGCGGTCCGACGCCGGCGCTCATGAAAGACATCAACGCGGCGTTCAACAGTCGCGACGTCGATCGCATCATGACCTTCTTCGCGGAGGACGCGACGTTCCTGATGGCCCGCGGCCCAGAGGCCGACGGCCGCCGCGTGCGCGGCAAGGCGGCCATCCGCAAGGTCCTCGCCGACCGCTTCAAGGTCATCTCGGACATGCGCTGGGACCACGTCGACGCGTTCATCTGCGGCGAGCGCGCCGTGAGCGTCTGGATGGTGACGGGCACCGGCGCCGACGGCGAGAAGCTCAACTACCGCGGCTGCGACATCTACGAGTTCCGCGGCGACAAGATCCTCAACAAGGACACGTACTGGAAGCTGGTGGAGCAGCGTGACCGTCTCTGACCCCGGTCGGGACTATCTCGAGCGCGCGCGGACGCTGGCGCCGACCATCGCCGGCTTCGCCGATCGCATCGAGGCCGAGCGCCGCTTGCCGGCGCCGCTCGCCGACGCGCTGCACGAGGCCGGGCTGTTCCGCATGCTGCTGCCCCGCTCGCTCGGCGGGGCCGAGCTCGACCCGCCCACGTTCGCGCAGGTGATGGAAGAGATCGCGAAGGCCGACGCGAGCACGGCGTGGGTGCTTGGCCAGACGGCGGGCTGCTCGATGATCTCGGCGTACCTCGACCACGAGGCCGCCGCGCGGGTCTTCGGCCCGCCGCGCTCCGTCCTCGCGTGGGGCGCGGGGCCGCAGGGCCACGCCGTGGCGGTCGATGGCGGGTATCGGCTGACGGGCTCGTGGGCCTTCGCCAGCGGCCTGCACGAGGCGACCTGGCTCGGCGCCCACGCGCCGATCGTGGGTGCAGACGACACGCCGCACCGGCATCCGGACGGCTCGCCGGTGGTGCGCACGCTCTTGTTTCCGATCGCCGCGGCTACCGTCAGCGACGTCTGGAACGTCCTCGGCCTGCGCGGCACCGGGAGCGACAGCTACGCGGTCAAGGACGTGTTCGTTCCGCGCGCATACACGGCGGCGCGCGACGAGGTCTCCGAGCGCCGCGAGACGGGTCCGCTCTACTGCTTTCCGAGCGGCAGCCTGTACGCCTCAGGCTTCGCATGTGTCTCGCTCGGCATCGCGCGCTCGCTGCTGGACGCGGTCGTCGCGCTCGCCCGCGAGAAGACGGCGCGCGGCCACAAGCACACGCTGCGCGAGAACGCCGTCACGCAATCGTTGATCGCGCAGTCGGACGCGCGGCTGAACGCCGCGCGCACCTACGTGCTCGCGACGCTGCACGAGATTCGCGCGGAAGCCGGCCGCACGGGGACGTCACGCTTGGCCAGCGCGTGCGCATCCGGCAGGCGGCGTCGCACGCCAGTCACGAGGGGCGCGAGGTCGGCACCCTCGCCTACCACGCCGCGGGCGCGCACGCGATCTTCGCCGGCGGGCCGTGGGAGCGGCGGATGCGCGATCTTCATGCCGTCGCGCAGCAGGTGCAGGGCCGCGACGATCATTTCGAGAATGTCGGGCGGTTCCTGCTCGGCCTCGATCCTGACCCGACGTTTCTCTAAATCCGACGTTTCGCCAGGAGGCGCCATGGATCTCGATGAGGCGATGCGCACGACGTTCGCGGCGCGCGAGTTCAGCAGCGATCCCCTGCCCGACGCCACGCTGGCCGAGATCCTCGACCGCGCGCGTTTCGCGCCGAGCGGCGGCAATCGCCAGGGCTGGAAGGTCATCGTGGTGCGCGAGCCGGCCACGCGGCAGGCGATCGCCAAGCTGACGGAGTTCGGCGCCAAGCGCTACGTGGCGCAGCAGAAGAACGGCGAGAACCCGTGGAACACGATCGATCCGCCGCGGGTGGACGCGGCAACCATCGAGCGCACCGAGCCGCTGCCGCGGCTGATCGAGCCGGTGCTCAAGGCGCCCGTGATCCTCGTGATCTGCGTGGATCTCAAGGTCGTCGCCTCCACCGACCAGAATCTCCAGCGCGTCGGCGTCATCAGCGGCGCGTCGATCTATCCGTTCGCGTGGAGCATCCTGCTCGCGGCCCGCGCGCGCGGCTTCGGCGGCACGATCACGACGCTGGCGGTGGCGCAGGAGCCGGAGCTCAAGAAGCTGCTCGGTCTGCCGCACCACGTGGCCGTGGCTTCCGTGATGCCGCTGGGCCGGCCCGTGAAGCAGCTGACGAAGCTGACGCGCAAGCCGGTGAGCGAGTTCGCGATGCGCGAGCGCTGGGGCGGTCCGCCTCTTACCTAGGCGCGCGGCGCGGGCTCGAGTACCACCGCGGTGCCGTAGGCCAGCACCTCGGTGACGCCGGGCGAGATCTCGTTGGCGTCGTAGCGCATGGCCACGATGGCGTTGGCGCCCGCCTCGGCCGCGTGGCGCAGCATCAGCCCGTAGGCGTCCTGCCGCGCGCGCTCGCACATATCGGTATAGAGCGTGATGTTGCCGCCGAAAAACGTCTGCACGCTGGCGCCCAAGTTGCCCAGCACGCTGCGCGAGCGCACCACGATGCCGCGCACGACGCCGCGATACTCGGCGATGCGATGCCCCTCGAAGCCGTTGGCCGTCGTGACCCAGCGCGGCTCGACGCCGCCGGCTGGCGGCGCAGGCTTGCGTCCGAACGGCGTGCTCATGCCGGCGCGGAGTCTAGCACGCGCGCCATGGTAGAGTCGCCGCTGCAGGAGGAGGTCCCATGGCCGCGCTGACGCTCACGCCGCTTCATCCGATCTTCGGCGCCCGCGTCGAGGGCGTCGACCTCGCCGCTCCGATGGACGCGGCGACCTTCCGCCAGATCCACGACGCGTTCCAGGAATATTCCGTCCTCGTCTTCCCGAGTCAGCGGCTCACCGACGAGCAGCAGATGGCGTTTACGACGCGCTTCGGTCCGCTCGAGAAGACGATCCGATCGATCGGCCAGGAGCATCGTCTGCACGAGAACATGGTGGATCTGTCGAACGTGGATCCAAAGGGCGAGCAGCAGCTGATGGACTGGGGCGACCGGCGCATGCAGTACCAGTCGGGCAACCAGCTCTGGCACACCGACAGCTCGTTCAAGCCGGTGCCCGCGATGGCGTCGCTGCTGTCGGGACGCGAGGTGCCGCCCGTCGGCGGCGAGACCGAGTACGTGAGCATGCGCCATGCGTGGGCCACGCTGCCCGCGGAGACGCAGCGGCGGCTCGAGGGGCGCGTTGCCGTGCACAGCATTCTCTATTCGCGCAGCACGATCGCGAAGGGACTCTTCGATCCGGAGCACGAGACGGGTCTGCCGCCGGTGCGCCAGGCCCTGGTGCGCGTCAATCCCGTGAATGGACGCAAGGCGATCTACATCGGTTCGCACGCCTGGTACATCGAGGGCCTGGCATACGAGGAATCGCGCCGGCTGCTCGACGAGCTGCTCGCGTACACCACGCGAGCCGAGTGCGTCTACCAGCACCGCTGGACGCAGTGGGATCTCGTGATGTGGGACAACCGCTGCGTGCTGCACCGCGGCCGCTCGTGGGACGCCGCGCGCTACAAGCGCGTCATGCGTCGCACGACGCTCGCCGGCGAGGGCCCGACAGCCGATCCGCCATACGCGACGCGGACCGCGGTCTGGGACGGCATCATCCCGGAAGGCGTCGGCGTCTAGCGCGGCGACGCACGCGTGCGTGTCGTTCGCCATCTCGACGGCCAGTCGTTTCTTCAGGCCGCTCGCTCCTGGCTCCTCCGAGCCGAGGCGAAGAACAATCTGATTCTCGGCAACGCCCCCGGCATCGGCGCATCGCCGCCGGCCGGTACCACACCATACCTGGCGTGTGTGTATGACAATTCGGAGATCGTCGGCTGTGCGATGCGGACCCCACCGCACAAGCTCGTCATCACGCAGATGCCGTTGTCGGCGGTGACCACGTTGGTCGACGACATCGCCGCGTTTTATCGCACGCTGCCCGGCGTGGCCGGACCCGACGCAAGCGCGGCCGCGTTTGCGGACGTGTGGTCAACACGAAGCGGCGAGCGCACCATCAGGGCCGGCCGGCAGCGCATCTATCAGATCGAGCGCGTGACACGTCCGCCGCGCGTCGCCTCCGGAGCGCTCCGGCTGGCGCGCGAGTCGGACGCCGCGCTGCTGGCGGGCTGGATCGCCGCCTTTGCGGCAGAAGCGACCCTGACGAACGCGTCGATGCCGCCGAGGCGGCGAGGCACCGAATCGCATACGGCATGCTGTTCCTCTGGGAGGATCCCGAACCCGTCTCGATGGCGGCATGGTCCGACAAGACGCCGAACGGTGTGCGCGTCAATCTCGTGTACACGCCGCCGTCGTTGCGGAGCCGCGGCTACGCGACAACGTGCGTCGGAGCCCTTACGCGGCGGCTCTTGGAGCAGGGCAACCGTTTCTGTTTTTTGTTTACTGACCCGGCGAATCCGACGTCCAACAGCATTTACCAGCAGCTCGGGTACCGCCCCGTCTCCGACACCGCCAGTTACGCCTTTATGAGCTGATCGAACTCGCCTATTCTTCCCGGCGCGGCGGCGCTGAAGCCGCCCGGGAGGATCCCATGCGCGCATTCACGATCGGCCTCGCCCTGCCACTGATGCTCGCGGTTACGACCACGCTCGCGCACGCCCAGTCCTGGCGCCCGCCCGCCGACAGCCAGCGCTGTCCATCCAAGTGGGGCGCCAACGACGAGCGCGGCTCCGGCAACCACATGGGTAAGGAATCCGTGCTGCGCGCGGCGAAGCTCATCAAGACGGGTGAGCACATCGACCTCGCCCACGTGCTGTCCTCCGAGATGCCGTTCTTCGGCACGCGGCGCTTCGACGTGCACACCAAGCGCACGTTCTTGAACCCGCCCGCGAACCGGCGCGGCAGCAACGAAGAGGTCGTCATCAGCGAGATCGGTCAGGTCGGCACGCAGCTCGACGGCTTCGCGCACCAGACGATCGGTGACAGCCTCTACAACTGCAACAAGCAGGACGACATCTCGAGCCGCGGCGGGTTCACGAAGCTCGGCATCGAGAAGGTCGGCACGCTGATGACGCGCGGCGTGCTCATCGACGTTGCGGGGCTCAAGGGCGTGGACATGCTCGGCGACACCTACGAGATCACGCCGCAAGACCTGCAGCAGGCGCTCCAGAAGCAGGGTCTGACGCTGCAGAAGGGCGACGCCGTCATCATCCACACCGGCTGGGGCAAGCTCTGGGCGAAGGACAATGCGCGCTATGTGAAGTCGTGCCCCGGCATCGGCATCGCGGCCGCCGAATGGCTCGTCAAGCAGGATCCGATGATCATCGGCTCCGACAACTGGCCGGTCGAGGTCGCGCCGAACCCCGATAAGGAAATCTCGCTGCCCGTCCACCAGATCATGCTGCCGATCAATGGCGTTCACATTCTCGAGAACATGAAGCTGGACGAGCTGGCGGCCAAGCAGGTCTACGAGTTCGCCTTCATCATGCAGCCGCTGAAGATGAAGGGGTTCTCCGGCTCGACGGTCGCGCCGACCGCGATCCGCTAGGCCTCGCCCGCTACGCGAGAGCTTTACGAACGAACACGCCCGCGTCGAACTCGGCGGCGACGCGGGCGTCTTGCTCCAGCAGCGCGTCGCTGTCGACCGCGGCGAACTCGATGGCGCCCATGTCGGCGAAGGCCTTCTGGACCTTTTCGCCCCAGAGGCCGATGTCCTTCACGGTCGGGACGATGCGACTGAACAGCCGCTTGCGGAACATGCGCATGTTCTCCGAGGCCATGGCGACCTCGATGGCTTCCTTCACCGGCAAACCGAGGTGCTCCCACAGCTCCTTCTGATTGAAGCGATCGCGCATGTGGTAGCACGCCTCGACGACGAATTCCTCGCGCTCGCCGCGCTCCGCGTCCGAGAGCTGCGGATAGAAATCGCGCAGCGCGAGCCGCCCGAACGCCACGTGCCGCGCCTCGTCCTGCATGACATAGGCGTTCACCGAAGCGGCCAGCCGATTCTTGGCGAAGTCGCGGATGCGCTGGAAGGCGGCCAGCGCCAGCCCCTCGATGAGGATCTGCATCCCGAGGTACGTCATGTCCCAGCGCCGGTCGGTCAGCACGGTTTCGAGCAGCGCCTTGAGGCCCGGGGTGATCGGATACGCCAGGCCGAGCTTTTCGTTGAGCAGCCGCGCGTACGCCTCGACGTGGCGCGCCTCGTCCATGACCTGCGTGGCGGCGTAGAACTTGGCGTCGAGGTCGGGAACGGTCTGCACGATGCGCGCGGCGGCCATGAGCGCGCCCTGCTCGCCGTGCATGAACTGCGAGAGGGTCTGCGCCTGCTGGTGATGGCGCAGGTGCACCTTCTCCTTGTCCGTGAGCCTGTCCCAGAGCGGCGAGCCGTAGATCGGGATCAGCCGATCGTCGACCTCTTGGGGATTCTCGGGGTCGAGGTTTTGCGACCAGTCGATGCGCGTGGCGGCGTCCCACTGCTGCTTCTTGCCCTTGTCGTAGAGCGACAGCAGCGAGGCGCGCTCGTCCTCGTACTCCCACGTGAAGGACGTCTGGGTCTCGCCCGAAAGCGTCCAGCCGGTCTGCTCGACGGGCAATTGATAGCGGTACATGGTCGCCATGGCCAAGCCTCCTGAGCGCGTAAGTTTACGTTATCCGCGGCGGCGACGCCGGAATTGACCCTGAGCTGCAAAAAACTCTACTTTGGTAGTGGATGTCGGTGTCCGGTACCTGGCCGCTCCTGGCGTGCATCCTCGTCCCCGGTGTGTTCGCCTGGTGGAGTGGGCGCCGCCTCCTCTCTCGCCGCGACGATCCCGCGCTGGCCGAGCGGCTGCTCGCGCGAGCTCAGCACACCCAGCGCGTCACGCTGCTGAGCTCGGTCGTGCTGCCGTTTGCCGCGGGACCGTACTTCTGGCTGGCCTTCGTCGGTGTACTCGTCGGCCTGTGGATCGGCGATTACCCCTCGCGCCGCGTGCTCCTGGACGAGCGCTGGGCGCTTGGCACGTATCTCGGCTGGCAGCTCCGGTTCCACGCCGCGTGGCTCGGCTTCTGGCTGGCGCTGCTGCTCGCCCCGACGGCGATCGAAGCGGCCGGCGTCTGGCGCTGGGCGGCCGCAGCGACGCTGGCGCTGGTGCTCGGGGTATGGGCGACGCGCTACGCGGACGTGTTCGTGTGGCTCGTCCGCGCGCGGGCGCGACTCATGCGCCCCGAATGGCAGTCCATCGTCGACCGCTCGCGCGCGGCGCGACCGCGGCTGTTCGAGATGCCCGTGCCCGGCGGCCGCTTCGTCAACGCGTTCGCGTTTCCGTCGCCGAGCGCGCCGAGCGTCATGTTCACCGACCCGGCGCTGGAGCTCCTCAGCGTCCGCGAGCAGGCCGCTGTCTTCGCACACGAGGTGGCGCACCTCGAGCACTACGATCGCCGGCGCTGCCACCTCGCGTCAGCCGTCACCGGGGCACTCGCCGGCGTCGGGACGCTGGGCGTCGCGCTCGTCCTCGAATATTTGCCCGCGGGGCCGTTTATCCCGCTCTGGTCGCTCTTGCTGATCTTCGTGTTCCTGCTCAAGACCGCGCGTCACAAGGCGCACGAGACGGCGAGCGACCTTCGAGCGCTCGAGCTCTGCGAGGATCCCGAAGCGCTCGTGAGCGGCCTCACCAAGCTCACCCTCGCCGGACGGATGCCGCGGCGCTTCAGCGCCGAGCTCGAGCACGGCGCGTCGCATCCGAGCCTTGCGCGCCGGCTGCACGCGATCCGCCGCGTCGCCGCGATTCCCGTGATGCCGTTCGACGACACGCTCGTCGTCGCGACGGAGCGTGCCGGCGCGCTGATCGTGCTGGACCGCGACGGCGTGGCGTGGGTCGAGGCGCGCGACGCGAAGCAGCGCGATCCCGAGGTCCTGCGCGCGACGGCGCGGTCGCGCTGGTCGGTGCCCTACGACGAGCTCGTCGAGCTGCGCGTGCGCGCGTTCTGGTGGGGCGGCGCGTCGCTGGTGGCGCGCGATCGCAGCGGCGCCTCACGGGCGGCGCGGATCGCGGCCGGCGACGTTGCGGCGCTGCAGCGCAAGCTCGACGCCATCGAGCACCGGCTGGCCCACGACACGGTCACGCCGGAGCCACCGGAGGCGCTCGGACGCCTCGCCGCGCTCGGCCTTGGCCTCGTGGCCACACTCGTCGCCGGCTTGCTGTCGCTGTGTCTGATCACGGCGGTGGTCGCGCTCATCCGCCCGAGTCGCGCCGCGCTTGCCGCCGTCGCCGCCGTCGCGGGCGCCTGCCTGCTCGTCATCGCCGTGGACGCCGGCGCGCGCACGCCGACGTGGTCGGTGCTCACGTATGCCGTTGTCGCCGGCGTCGTGTGCGGCGTCGCCGCGTGGCTCGCGCTGCAGCCGCGAACGTTCGCTCCGCGGCCGGTGGACTACATGCCGGTCATCGGCGTGCTGACGCTCGTCGTCGTGCTGACGCTCGGGCCGCTGCTCGCCCACCTGATCGGCGCCAACAAGCGCTCGCTGGTGGCGGTGCATCTGCTCGGCGGTGCCCCGATCGTGTGGGCGACCGTGCTGGCGCTCGCGGCGGCGATGCTGACGACGCCGCCCCGCGCCGTGCGCCGCGCCGGCGTGCTCGTGTTCGCGGGAGCGCTGCTCGCCGGGCCCGGCCTCAGGCTGTTCGACACGGTGCTCGAGTCGCCCGCGACGCTCGCGGGCGAGCTGACACGCGGCACGCTTGCGCGCAGCGCGCAGCTCGAGCTGCCCTGGCGCGTCTCTGCGCTCCGCGTCTCGCCGAGCGGCCAGCGCGTGGCCGTGCTGACCCGTGAGGCGGCGCGCGCCCCCGATCGCTACCTGATCCTCGGGCTGGACGGCGGACGCACGGAGATGGACGCGCGCGATCTTCGCTTCGTGGATGAGAGCAACGCCGTCACGCTCGTGGAGTCGGCGACCCACACGCGGCTGCAGCACGTGGAGCTGGCCGAGTCCAGCACGGCCGGCTGGAGCATCGCGCTGCCGTCGCTGAACACGCCGACGGTGTCATCCGTGAAAGGGTCCGGCTGGGCGGTCGTCGGCTACGACCCCGAGGCAGAGGAGTACGTCGGGCTCGTCGGCCGCATCGGCAGTCCCGGTATCAACCGCTATCGCTGGGCCGCCGACGAGACGGACAGCGTCGACCCCGACGCCGAGCTGGTCGCCATCCGTCCGGACGGCCGCGGCATTCGAGCCCTCAGCGGGGCGACGACACTGGCGCGGCTGCCGTGGGGCGGGTGGATCTACGATCGCGGCTTGCGGTGGCAAACGCGCGTGTGGCGCCTGAACGGCAATGCGCAGGAGCTGATCGCGGTGTGGCCCACCGGCGCCGCATGTCAGCTCGTCGGCACGCGCGCGGCCGATGTCGTGTGTGTCGGCGAGGGTTCCGAGCGCACGCTCATCTGGCGCTTCGGCGTCGATGCCGGTCCCACCAACCCCCTCGCCGTGCTCGAGGTCGGACGGCGCAGCGGCGTCAGCGCGGACGGCCGCTTCGTCGCGCTCTGGGGCCGTGATGCGCTCGTCGTCGTCGATCTCGATCGGGCGCAGGCCCTGCGGCGGCCGCTGCCGCCCGACGTCGGCGTCCCCGCGCAGCTGATTCCACTCGCCGACCGTGTCATCGCGCTGTTCCGGCGCCCGCGCGCGGCGCCGGTCGTGGAGGTCTTCGACACGCGCTGGTGATACACTCGGCGCCCTGACAAGGAGGTCGGGGCGATGAAAATTCTCTTCGTCGGCGCGGGCGCGATCGGCAGCTACCTGGGCGCGTTCCTCACGCGCGCGGGCCAGGACGTGACGCTCGTCGATCCGTGGGCCGAGCAGGTCGAAACGGTGCGCGCCAAAGGCATCTCCGTTACCGGGCCGCACGATCCGTTCGAGGCGCGACCGGCGATCTATCACCTGCACGAGTCCCAGCGGCTGCCGCGCGACTTCGACGTCGCCTTCGTCGCGATGAAGGTCTACGACACCGCGTGGGCCACCCAGCTCGCATCGCGCCATATCAAGTCCGACGGCTTCGTCGTCGCGGCGGAAAACTGCTGGCCCGATCCCATCGTCGCCTCGGTGGTCGGCAAGGAGCGCGCCGTCGGCCTGGTGATGTCCAAGATCGGCGTGGCGTCATGGAAGGCGGGCCAGGTCGAGCGCGGTCACGAGCGCGGCGGCGCCACCGGCCACGACGTCTTCCGCGCCGGCGAGCACGACGGCAAGATCACGCCGCGCACGCAGATGATCGCCGACATGCTGAAAGTCGTCGACGGCTCGAAGGCGACTGACAACCTCTGGGGCGAGCGCTGGTCCAAGCTCTGCGCCAACGCGATGGGCAACCCGGTGCAGGCAATGTCCGGCCTCGGCTCGACCGAGATCGCCTCCAGCGAAGTCGGCCGCGCGATCACGATCCACCTCGCCGCGGAGTCGGCGCGCGTGGGGCTGGCGCTCGGCTACACGATTCCAAAAATCAACGGCGCGACCGCGGAGCAGTGGGCCGCCGCCGATCAGCGCGAGACGTGGCAGACGCTGGACGAGATGCTGCGTCCCAAGTCGGCGAGCGGGCGCAACTGGAAGGCGTCGATGGCGCAGGACGTAGCGAAAGGCCGGCCGACGGAGATTGACGGGATGAACGGCTTCGTCGTCGACAAAGGCCGCGAGGCTGGCGTCCCCACGCCGGTGTCGGCGGCCGTCGTCGAGACCGTGCGCGAGATCGACCGCGGCCAGCGCAAGCAGGCGGCCGAGAACATCGGCGTGACGCTCAAGCGCGCGGGGGTCTGACGGCGTCCGCGCGGGCGTCTGACGGCTCCGGCGCTCACCGCGGCGCAGTCATGGAGATCGCGGGCCGCGAGGTGGCGATCACCAACCCGGACAAGGTCTTCTTCCCGCGCGCCGGTTACACCAAGCTCGATCTCGCGAAGTACTACGCCGCGGTCGCCGAGGGCGCGCTGCGCGGCATCGCGGGCCGGCCGATCGTTCTCAAGCGCTATGTGGAGGGCGCCGAGGGCGAGCCCTTCTTCCAGAAGCGCGCTCCGGAGCGGCATCCGGACTGGATCGAGACGGTAGAGCTGCGCTTCCCATCCGGCCGAACGGCGCGCGAGATCGTCGTTCGCGACGCCGCGCAGCTCCTGTGGATCGTCAACCTCGGCTGCATCGATCTCAATCCGCACCCCGTGCGCGCCGATGACCTCGAGCATCCCGATGAGCTGCGCATCGACCTCGATCCTGGTCCGGGTGTCGGTTGGGACGATGTGCGACGCGTGACGCTGCTCGTACGCGACGTGCTGGAGGAGCACGGGCTCCGCGGGTGGCCCAAAACCTCAGGCTCGCGCGGCATGCACGTGAACGTGCGCATCGAGCGGCGCTGGAGCTTCGACGAGGTGCGGCGCGCCGCGCTGGCGCTCGCTCGCGAAATCGAGCGCCGCGCGCCCGGACAGGCGACGAGTAAGTGGTGGAAGGAGGAGCGGCGCGGCGTGTTCCTGGACTACAACCAGAACGCCAAGGATCGGACCGTGGCGTCGGCGTGGTCGGTGCGGCCCACACCCGACGCCCGCGTCTCCATGTCGCTCGACTGGGACGAGGTCGCGGAGTGCGATCCGGCGGCGTTCACGCTGGCCACCGCGCCCGCACGCTTCGCCGCGCGCGGCGACGCCTCCGCGGGCATCGATGCGGCGGCCGGCTCGCTCGACGGCTTGCTGCGGCTCGCCGCCGCGCAGGAGGCCGCGGGTCTCGGCGACGCGCCCTGGCCGCCGCACTACCGCAAGCGGAGCGAGGAGC
>JBKOZH010000337.1:0-4021 GCA_046725765.1 Candidatus Methylomirabilota bacterium
CCTCTCCGAGACCCTGCGCAAGTTCCTGGGCACGGGGTATTCGTTCGACGCGCGCGGCAAGATCATCGCCTCGCCGGCGGGGTTCAGCGAAGACGTCTGGGCGGCGCTGGCCGAGATGGGCATTCTCGGCGTGCCGTTCGAGGCCGAGCACGGCGGGTTCGGAGGCACCACGGTCGACATGCTGGTCGTGATGGAGGCGCTCGGCGAGGCGCTCGTCGTCGAGCCCTATCTCGCGACGGTCGGCCTCGGCGGCCGCTTCGTCGCGTGCGGCGGCAGCGACGCGCAGCGCGCCCGCATCCTGCCCGCGCTCATCCAGGGCAAGCTGAAGATGGCGTTCGCCCAGACCGAGGCGGAGGCGCGCTGGGACCTCGCGCACGTGGGCACGCGCGCGACGAAGTCCGGCGACGGTTGGCTGCTCGAGGGCGACAAGCGCGCGGTGCTGCACGGCGGCTGCGCCGATCAGCTGGTGGTGTCCGCTCGAACCGCCGGCACTCCCGGGGATGCGCGCGGCATCAGCTTGTTCCTCGTCGAGCGCAACGCGCCCGGTCTGGCCGTGACCGAATACCGCGGCCTCGATAACCTCCGCCTGGCCGACATCCGTCTGTCCGGCGTGCGCGTGGGTCCCGACAGTCTGTTAGGCGCCGAGGGCGCGGGCTTCGCGCTACTCGAGGAGGTTGTCGATTACGCGACCGTGCTGCTGTGTGCGGAAGCCGTGGGCGCCATCAAGTACGCCCACGACGCCACGCTCGACTACCTGAAGACGCGACGTCAGTTCGGTGTGCCGATCGGCTCGTTCCAGGCGCTGCAGCACCGCATGGTCGACATCCTGATCTCGTACGAGCAGGCGCGCTCGATCGCGTGCCTGGCGTGCGTGAAGGTCGAGACCGCGGATGCCGCCGAGCGTCGGCGCGTCGTCTCGGCCGCGAAGATCAAGGTCGCCGATGCGGCGCGTCACGTGAGCCAGGAGGCGGTGCAGCTGCACGGCGGCATGGGCATGACCGAGGAGTTGAAGATCAGCCACACCTTCCGACGGCTGACGATGATCGCGCAGGCGTTCGGCGACGCCGATCATCACCTCGCGCGGTTCGCCGCGGCGCGCCGCTGACGACAGCGTTCGAGGACGTACTTCCTATCGGCGCGTAGGTGTAAGCGATTCCGACTCGAGCGTTCGACCGTCAGACGGCCGCGGGGACGCGCTCGGACACGCGCAGGCGGTACACGCGCACCGGTTCGTCGACGTTGCGCAGCTGAACGTCGCCGAGATCCTCGAGCCCTGCTCGCGACGGCAGTCGTGCCGCCGTGGCGTCGCCGACGAAAATGGCGTCGTCGCCCAGCGCAGCCAGACGGGCGGCCACGTTGGTCACGGGTCCCGATGCTGTGTACGTCCATCGCGTGCCGGCCGTGCCCTCGATCTTCGTCGCGCCGACCGCGGCGCGGCCGGAGTTGACGCCGACGTGGAGCGCGATGGGCTCGTCCAGCGGCTCGGCGGCGTTGATCTCGCGCGTACGCCGGACCAGCGCGAGCGCGGTGGCGACGGCGGCACGCGCGTGCCGGCGTGGGTCGGCGTCCTGGAAGATGACCATGAGCCCGTCGCCGGCCGTCTCGTTGACGTCGCCGCCGTTCTTGAGGATCTCGTCCAGGAACGCGCCGAAATAGCGTTCGACCAGACGATCCACGGTCGCGGCTTCGAGGCGGCCGGACAGCCGCGTGTAGCCGGCGATGTCGACGAAGAGCACCGACACGTCGGTCTCGCGCTTGGCGAGCTCCGGGGCCTCCGGCGCCTCCTCGATGAGCTGCTGGACCGTCCGCGGCACGAACTTCGACAGGCCCGCGCGGATCGACTCGAGGATCTGCACGCGCCGCAGCGCCGCCTGCAGGGCGTGGTAGGCGCGCGCGTGCTCGAGGGCCACCGCACTCTGCGTCGCGAGGATCTTCAGATTGCGCAGATCGTCGGCGGTGTAGGGCACGTCGCCGCGCCGGGGGCCGAGCACCAGCAGCGCCGTCAGCCGATCGCGAAACACGATCGGCACCGCGACGTCCGCACCGAGCGCGTCGAGATCCGCCAGGCACGCGGCGCGGATGTCCTCGAGGGCGGGGTCTTCGAGCAGGGTCTCGCGCGACAGCGGAGCGCGCCGCCCCGCCAGACAGGTGGCGAGCACGGCTTCGGCGGCGAGCGTCTCGCCGCCGCCGACGTGTCGAAACGCGCCACGCTCGTCCTCGGCCATGAAGAGCGTCACGTGCTCGGGATGCAGCACCTGCTCCACGGTCCCGCGGATGAGCGCGGCCAGGCGATCGAGCTCCAGCGTGGTGGTCATGGCATCGGCGAGGCGTACGAGCGCCTGCCCGGCGTTGTATCGGGAGCGGAAGAAGAGCCGGTCGACGAGCGCCTGCGTCCGCGAGTACACGCGATTGATCACCAGCGCGACGACGAACGCGACGAGGAGCGGCGCCACCATGCCCCACATCGAGAAGTCCAGCCGCCCGAAGATCACGTTGAGACCGGCGAGCAGGCCGGCGTAGACGAGCGCCACGAGCGCGGTGACGAGCGAATAGATCGTGCCGGCGCGGACGACGGCGCGGATGTCGAACAGCTGGTATCGCACGATGGCGTACGCGACGGCGAGCGGGAACAACAACGAGAGCTGCCAGAGCTCGTGGAAAAACGGGATCTGCTCGTGGAGCACGACCTCCGCGGTGGTCCCGACCACCGGCGCCAGATAGCCGATGCCGAAGCCGGCCAGTAGCACGCGCGCGCGCTGGCGCATGAGACGGGTGGTGCCGACGCGCGCGGTGTGCGCGAGCGCGACGAGCAGCTCGACGAGCGCTGCCGTCCAGTAGATCGCGACCAGACCTGCGCCGGCGGTCCACGAATCGCGCGACATCGGGACCTGCAGCCACAGCCACAACGCCGCGGAGAGCACGTACGGCACCCAGACCACGCGCGGCCACCGGCGGGCCAGCGACGTGCGCTCCGGAAAGACCAGCGCCAGGTGCGCAATGATCGCCGGGAGGAAGGTCCACGCCACGAAGAACAGCTTCGTGAAGCGATGGGTGCCCGAGAGGTCCCAGTACCCGACGTTGACGACGACCGTGATGAGACAGAATGCGACGAACAGACGCGTGCTGGAGCCGCTGGGCCGTAGCAGCGCGACCAGCGCACCCAGCGCCAGGACGAGGATTCCGCCGAGCAAGTACTGCAAGACGTAGTGCCTGAACATGCCGAGCGTCATCTCCCGACTCGGAATGTCCTCCTCGACCAGGGAGCCGCTGCGCACGAGCAGGTAGCGCATGCGCGTGCCGGGCGGATGGCGCTCGATCTCGTCCTGCAGCTCCCGCGAGGAGCTGATGAGCTGACCGTTGATCGCGCGCACGAGATCGAGCGGCTCCACGCGCTCGCGCTGCAAGCCGCCGACGCCGACGAGGAGGTTGTCCATCACCGGAAAGCCCGCCCAGGGGCGGCCGATCAGGCGCCACGCGTCGCGCGTCACGGCGGCCATGAACAGCGCGGCCAGCACGATCAAGACGACGTAGACGGACGCTTCGAGCCGGCTGCGGCGAGGCATCGTCAGAGTGTACCGCGCCCCGCGAGGGGCCGAGCGCTCAGGCGCGGCCGACCAGCGGACCGAAGCGGGAGAGGAGCTCCGTTTCCGAGAGGTTGCCGGCCTTGGCCAGCGAGGCCAGCGTCTCGGGCGCGGCCAGGTCCTCCGGCTTGAGGCGGATCATGTACGCGGCGAGGGTCTGGTACATCTCCGACTCGACGTCGACGTAGCGCACGCGGACCTTACCGGTCTTGGGATCGAGCATGAGGCCGAACGGAATCGGCACGAGCCGGCCGGCCTGGATCGTGACCATCGCGTTGCTGCCGCCCTCCAGCAGGAAGCGCACGGCCCAGTAGCCGAGGCTGCGGCAATACGAGATGTCGTGCGCGCCCGGCGGGGCGCAACGCAGCTCGTACCCGAGATCCTTGGCGGTGATGGTCACGTCCACGCCGCGACCCTTGAGGCTCGCCGTGACGCGGTCC
>JBKOZH010000106.1:0-3247 GCA_046725765.1 Candidatus Methylomirabilota bacterium
CACCCACGACGCCGCGATGAGGATGAGGCCGAAGAAGAAGATTTCGAACGAGGTGAACAGGATCACCAGCGCGAAGATGAGCATCGGCTGCCGCTCGGCGCCGGCGATCAGGAACGCGCCGACGATCCCGAACAGCACGAAGGCCACGCCGTGCACGACGGTATAGGACAGGACCGCGGCCATCGGCGTCTGCTGGCGGAGCAGCGCGGTGCCCAGCAGCGTCGGCGTCCTCAACATCTCGCCGTGAATGGCGTCGATGGCGAAGAACCACAGCGCGACCACGGCGGCGCCGATGACGCCGGCCAGCACGCCTTCGCCGAGGACGGCGCCCCACGAGCCCACAAGGCTGCGCGACAGCGCGCGGTGCGCGCGGAAGAAGTACCAGAGCATCGCCACCGACGCGAGCAGGTTGCCGACCAGCACCGACCACCATGTCAGCTCGCCCGCCTTCGACAGGCCGAACACCTGCACCATCGCGAAGAAGAACGCCTCGAAGCAGGCGAACAGGATGATGAAGCCGACGAAGAGGGCGGGCTCGCGGTCGCTCATGGCCATCAGGCTGGCCGCGATGACGCCGAAGGCGATGAAGGCGAGCCCGTGTAGCAGCGTGTAGCCGAGGATCGGGCCCAGTGCCGGCTCGAGGCCGATCGGCGTGTTGACGCCGTAGAAGACGAAGGCGCCGAGCAGGCCGGGCGTGAAGAAGGGACGCCCGCGCGCCAGGTCGTACACGAAGAACCATGCGGCGACGACGACGGCCCCGATGAGGCCGGCGACGATGCCCTCGCGCAGGACCGAGCGTGGCTCGCCCGCCATCGGTCCGCGCTCAGCTCGGACGAGCCGGCGGTGCCGGGCGATCGTTCATCCGGATCTGCTCCTGATCGTCTTTTCGCGAGTCGGCACGGCACTCATAGCGGCAGGTGGAATTGTACGTCCTCAGCGGGCGTCGCGCGCGAGCCGGATCCCGTAGTCCGAATAGCGCCTCGCCGGAGGCAGTGATGACCGGTGGCCGACGGCACTCCAAGGATCGGCGTGCCGCCACGCGCCCCCGCGGCTCGTGCGACGCGTGCCGGACGGCGGACCGGGTGGGTCGCTGGCCGGAGAGCGCGTGTAATAGTCGTCGTCATACCAGTCGGCGCACCATTCGTGGCACACGCCGGAGAGGTCGAAGAGGCCAAGCGGGTTGGGCGGCGTGGTGCCCACGCGCGGCGGGCGCGTAAAGCGCTGCGCCGGCGCGTCACCAGGCCATGGCAGGCGACCGCCCTCGATCCCGCCGCGCGCGGCGCGCTCCCACTCGGCCTCGGTCGGCAGTCGCGCGCCCGCCCACGCCGCAAACGCGCACGCCTCATCCCACGACACGCCGACGACAGGCTGCTCGGGATCGTCGAAGCCCTCCTGGCGCCAGAAGGCGGGCGACGGGGCGCCGGTGGCCGCGAGATAGCGCGCGTACTGCGCGTTGGTGACCGGCGTCCGCGCGATGGCGAAGGCGGCGACCTGCACCCGGTGGACGGGGCGCTCGCACGGCGCGCCGTCGGGATCGCCCATCAGGAACGCGCCGGCGGCCACCCGCACGAAGTCCACGCGGATATAATGCGCCCCATGAACGTTGCCGAACGGATGGGACGGCTGGGAACGGAATCGGCCTTCGAGGTGCTCGCGCGCGCCAAGGCGCTCGAGCGGCAAGGCAAGCAGGTCATTCACCTCGAGATCGGCGAGCCGGACTTCGACACGCCCGAGCACATCAAGGCCGCGGCCAAGCGCGCGCTCGACGGCGGCGCCACGCACTACGGGCCGTCGGCGGGGCTGCCGGAGCTGCGCGAGGCCATCGCCAAGCACATCACGGAGACGCGCGGCGTGCCCGTGTCGCCGGAGCAGGTCGTGGTCACTCCGGGCGCCAAGCCGATCATGTTCTTCACGATCATGGCGCTCGTCGGGCGCGGCGACGAGGTGATCTATCCCAATCCCGGCTTTCCGATCTACGAGTCGGTCATCAATTTCGTCGGCGGCACGCCGGTGCCGATCCCGCTGCGCGAGGCGAGCGAGTTCGGCTTCGACCTCGACGTCTTCGAGAAGAGTCTTTCGCCGCGCACGAAGCTGATCATCATCAACTCGCCGGCCAATCCGACGGGGGGCGTGCTGGATCGCGCGCAGATCGACCGCATCGCAGCGCTGGCCGCGGCGCGCAACATTCCCGTGATGTCCGACGAGATCTACCGGCAGTTCCTCTACGAGGGCGAGTTCGTCTCGATCTACAACCGCCCGGGCATGGCCGAGCGCACGATCATCCTGGACGGCTTCTCGAAATCCTACGCGATGACGGGCTGGCGGCTGGGCTACGGCGTGTTTCCGCAGCCGCTCGTCGAGCACATCACGCGGCTCATGGTGAACTCCGCGTCCTGCACCGCGTCCTTCGTGCAGCTCGCCGGCGTCGCCGCGCTGCAGGGCGAGCAGGCCGGCCGCATGGTCGCCGAGTTCAAGCGGCGTCGCGACATCCTCGTCGACGGGCTCAACAAGCTGCCCGGCGTGAAGTGCCTGCGGCCGCGCGGCGCTTTCTACGTGTTCCCCAACATCACCGGCACGCGGCGGTCGTCGGCCGAGGTCGCCGAGCGGCTCTTGAACGAGGCGGGCGTGGCCGCGCTCTCCGGCGCCGCCTTCGGCGTCCACGGCGAGGGCTATCTGCGCTTCTCGTACGCCAACTCCGAGGCCAACCTCCGCACGGCGCTCGAGCGCATGCGGCCGGTCTTCGAGTCGCTCGCGCGCTGAGTCGTCGCAGCGTCGCCGTCGTCGTCGCCGGTGGTCTCGCCCGCGCAGACGTCCGACGTGTCTTCGTCGCGGCCGGCGCGCCGCCGGTCCTCGTCGACGCAGCACGCGCGCGCGGCCTCACGGTCGTCGAGACGGCCGGCGTCACCGCCGCGTGCGTGATGGCCGCGGTAACCGCGGAGCTACACGATGCGCCGGGCGCGGCGCTGGTGTCGCTCGCCGGCGCGCTGGCGCCCGTCGTCGACGGCGCCGCTCACGCGACGCGCGACCGCGCGCCGGTCATCGTCGTCTCGGACGCCGGTGCCGACGCTCGGCTGCTCGAGCCGGTGACGAAGGGCAGCATGGTCGCGGATCCCGCATCGGCGGCGCACTGGATCGCCCACGCGGCGCAGGCGGCGATGGCCCATCCGCGTGGCGCCGTGCATCTGGCGATCCCTGCGGCCGTCGCCGCGGCTCCGGCGCTGCCCGTCGCCACGGCGGTGCGTCGCGC
>JBKOZH010000174.1:0-4901 GCA_046725765.1 Candidatus Methylomirabilota bacterium
GGGAATGATCGCGCCCGCCAACGTGCCGCACGTGATGACGGTCGAGAGCTTCCACCAGAGGCTGCCGTCGCCGAGGTCGGGGATCAGCACGTACGAGGCGGCGTAGGTCATGACCACCGAGACGATCGACGTCAGCCACACCAGCGACGTGAGGGGCGCCTCGAAGTTCATCTTCGGCGCGGTCGCGTAGCGGCTGCGCGCGATGGCCTCGTTGATCAGGTAGGAGCCGCCACTCGCCACGATCATCAGCACGCGCATGGTGAAGATCCAGACCAGCAGCTGCACCTGCACCGCCGGCTCGCGCACCGCGAGCAGGATGAACGAGATCAGGGCGACGCCGGTGACGCCGTACGTCTCGAAGCCGTCGGCGCTCGGCCCGACCGAATCGCCGGCGTTGTCCCCGGTGCAGTCGGCGATGACGCCGGGGTTGCGGGCGTCGTCCTCCTTGATATTGAAGACGATCTTCATGAGGTCGGAGCCGATGTCCGCGATCTTGGTGAAGATTCCGCCGGCGATGCGCAGCGCGGCGGCGCCCAGCGACTCGCCGATCGCGAAGCCGATGAAGCACGGGCCGGCGTAATCGCCGGGGATGAACAGCAGGATGCACAGCATCAGGAAGAGCTCGACGCTGATCAGCAGCATGCCGATCGACATGCCGGCCTTGAGCGGGATCGCGTAGACCGGATACGCCTGCCCCCTGAGGCTGGCGAAGGCCGTGCGAGAGTTGGCGAAGGTGTTGATGCGGATGCCGAACCACGCCACCCCGTAGCTGCCCGCGATGCCGATGAGGCTGAAGAGCAGGATGATCAGCACGCGCGAGGCCTCGAAGTGCAGCAGGAAGCCGAAGTAGAGGACGATGATGATGCCGATGAACACTTCGAGGATCAGGATGAACTTACCTTGGGTGATCAGGTACGTCTTGCACGTCTCATAGATCAGCTCGGAGATCTCCCGCATCGACGCGTGCACGGGCAAACTCTTGAGCTGGTTGAAGATGACGAGGCCGAAGACGAGACCCAGCACGCAGACGCCGAGACCGAGCATGAGCAGTGTGCGGCCGTTCATCCCGCCGACGTGCACCTGGCCGAGGTCGGGAATTATCAGACTGGCCTCGCCGCCGCCGTGCTGCGCGGGCGCCGACGGCGCCTGGGCCAGCGCCGGCGCCGCGACGAGCGCGGCCAGGGCAAGGACGAGGAGTGTCGTGACAAGCTTCGCGTTCATGCTCGTGGGTCTCCCGGGTTCGATGGACAATCCGTGACGGAAATCGTCGCAACTCTACGCGACGGCTCAATGGGTGTCAACGCGAAAGTCGTTGAGTTGACAGGCTTTGTCGGCCGTCGGTACGATCCGGCGGATGTCGGCTGCGGAAGACGTCGGCGCGGTGCGGCGCAAGCAGGAAGTAACGTGCCCGACGTGCCGGGAGCGCGCTGCATGGCATGGCAACCCGCACCGGCCGTTCTGCTCGCTCAAATGCCGCCTGATCGATCTCGGCGTCTGGCTCGACGAGGGCTATCGCATCCCGGAGACGAAAGACGACAATGATGTTTCGTAAGACCACCGGCACCATCCTGTGTCCGTCGTGCGGCCGCCTCACGAGCGCGGAGGCCGCGGAATGCCTCGTCTGCGGCCGCCGCAACCCGGGCATGTGGGGCTTCGCGGCGCCGCTGCGCGCGATCGTCGGGCGCGGCGGCTTCACGAACCTCGTCACAATCGCGTGCATCGCGCTGTACGTGGTGAGCCTGATGCTCGACCCGCGCGCCGCCGTCTCCGCGCGCAACCCGTTCGACGCGTTTTCCCCGAGCAACGGGGCGCTCGACGCGCTCGGGGCCGCCGGCGCCGTTCCCTGGGCCGTGGGCCGGTGGTGGACCATCTTCACCGGCATCTACCTTCACGGCAGCGTGCTGCACATCCTCTTCAACGTCCTGTGGATCCGGCAGCTCGGCCCCGCCGTCGAAGAGCTCTTTGGCCCCGCGCGGCTCGTCGTGATCTTCACGGTCGCCGGCGCGTTCGGCTTTGTCATGTCGAACTGGGTCGGGCATCCGTTCACGATCGGCGCCTCCGGTGCGGTGTTCGGCCTGCTGGGGGCGATCGTCGCCTTCGGCAAGAAGCGCGGCGGCACCTTCGGCGCCATGGTCCTGCGCCAATACGGTTACATGGCGCTGCTCATGTTCATGCTGAGCTTCTTCATGCGCGCGGTGAACAACGCGGCGCACGCGGGCGGCTTCGTCGGCGGCCTGGTGGCCGGACTCGTCATCGCGCTCGCCGAGCATCGGCGCGAGACCTCGCTTGATTGGGTGCTGGCGGTGGCGTGCATCCTGCTCACGCTGGCCGGCTTCGTCCTCTCGCTCTGGTCAACCTTCCTCGGCTGACCCCGCTCTCGGCTGACCGAGCTCCTGGTCTGACCGAACTCAGAATCGCCAGGCGACGCCGCCGCGGACGTTGATCGGCGGCGCCGGCGTGAAGAAGCGCTGCACGGGCGCGCCGGCCACTTTGGCGTTCTGCGAGAACGTGCCGTACGTCTCGTACTCCGAGTCGACGAGGTTCTGCACGGACAGGAACGCAGTGAGCGCCTTCCAGCGCGCAATCAGCCCCGCGTTGAGGACGACGTAGTCGCTGAGCTGCCGATCTTCGTTGGCCTCGTCCCCGCGGAGCCACTGTGGGCTGACGTAAGACCCGCTGACGGACAGCGTCAGCCACGTGGTGACGTGCGCGTCGACGCCCGCGTTGACGCGGTGCCGGGGGATGAGCGGCAGCTCACTGCCCTTGGCGACGACCTGCGTGCACGGCAGCCCCGTGCAGCCCTGGGTCAGCCGCGAGGTGCCGAGCTGGACCCCGTCGCGAAACGTCGCGTCGGTGAAGGCGTAGTTTACCCACGGCTCGAGCAGACGGCCGGGCGCGCCGCGAAGCTCGACCTCGACACCCTGCCGCCGCGTGTCGCCGACGTTCTGAAAGAAGAGCCCGACGGTGCCGGTCGGCGCGACCGAAAAGATGTCGTCGCGGACATCGCTCCGGTAGAAGGCCAGGCGGCCCTCGAGCCAGGGGAATGGCTGCGCGCGCACGCCGACCTCGTAGCTCCGCACCTTAACGGGCTTGAGCGGCGGATCGGAGGCGACGCCCGCCTGCAGCCCGGGGCAGATGGTGGCGGGTGAGGCGCACGTGAGCTCCAGGAACGACGGCGCCCTGAAGCCTTCCGCATAGCTGAAGTAGAAGTTGAGGCGCGGCGTCGGGTTGTAGTTGATCCCGAAGCGCGGCGTGACGCGGGTGAA
This sequence comes from Candidatus Methylomirabilota bacterium, assembly GCA_046725765.1. Taxonomy (GTDB): domain Bacteria; phylum Methylomirabilota; class Methylomirabilia; order Rokubacteriales; family CSP1-6; genus AR12. Next base: position 3,267 of record JBKOZH010000174.1, read on the forward strand.
CGTGTGGGTACCGGCCGAGCTCGGAACCTCCGGATCCGGCGTTCGGTCCCCGATGTCATGGCGGACGTAGTCGAAGCGCGCGCCGGCCGTGACCAGCAGCTGATCGCCGGTCATCAGGAGATTGCGCCCGATCTCTAGCGTGTCCAGCGCCCAGGCGCCGGCCGTTCCGAGCCCGTCGCGAACGTCCGAATCGATCTCCCGCTCGCCCAGCGGCGTCTCCTCGAACACCCGCACGCGCGCATCGGCGTGGGCGTACTCGACGCCGACGACGAGCCGGTTCGAACGGCCCCAGAGGGTCGTCTGGTGGGTCGCTTCCAACGTGCCACCGACGGTCGCCGTGCTCGTGAACGAGCGCGTGTTGCCGCCGACGATGTTGACGTTGAATTGCTCGGCGTCCAGCGTGCGCGTGAAGACCGTGGCGCCGAGCGCCCAGTGCTCGCCAAGCTCCTGTCGCACATTCAGCGTGACGGCGTTCATCAGCGGTTCGAAGAAATCGCCGCCGGTGAAGTTGCGCGTGCGGTGCTGCTTGAGCTCGCTTTCCGGCAGCGAGCCCGGCTGCTCGATGTGGTTCTGGGCACGTTGATAGGAGAGGGCGACGTCCGTGCCGCCCTCGCGGAATCCGAGACGGGCGAAGATGCGACCGATGCGGCTCGCCGACTTGTCGCGCCAGCCGTCTTCGCTGAAGAACGTTCCCGACACGTAGTAGTCGAACGGCCCGCCCATGCCGCCAACGCGCAGCCGATATTTCTGGAGGCCGAAGCTTCCCCACTCTCCCTCGGGGACGATCTCGCGCGTCTCGGCACCACGTCGCGTGACGATGTTGAGGACGCCGCCGAGCGTGTTGCGCCCGAACACGGCGCCGGGGCCGCGGATCAATTCGACGCGCTCGACGTCGTCGAGCGGCAGCAGGTCGAAGTTGATCTCTTCGACGGTCGGCTCGTTCACGCGGACGCCGTCGACGAACACGCTGATGCCCTGCGGCGCCCCGGTGACCGAGGTGCCTTGAAAGCCGCGCACTGAGAGATCCATCTGAAAGGAGTTGCCCTGTTGGTCGGCGGTGCTCACGCCGGGCAGGCGGCGGAGCGTGTCCTGCAGCGTGACGCCGCCGCGCGTGGTGAGCTCGCCGCCCGGTACGACGTCGACGGTTGCGGGCACCTGACTGGCCGGCAGCGGTGTGGATGGCAGCCGCGTGCTCGTGACGTCGAGCGGCGGTAGCCGGACGACGGGCGGCGCCGGCGTCGGCTCATCGCCCGCTCGCGGCGGTTGCGTCGTCGACGTCTGGGAGACCTGCGTTGGCTGCGCGGCGCGCTCGGGGTCCGCCGCCGCGCGTCCGCCGACGGCGATGAGGCTTGTCGCGACGAAGACGAACAGCACCAGCGGCGCCAGGCGCGCGGGCATCGTCCCGCTGAAGTAACACAGCGACCGGGCGATCACAACGCCACTGGTGATCAGGACGCTCGGCGCATGCCACGCGCGCGGCGTCATGGCGCAAAAACAGGAACGCCCGGGCCGATGCGAATCGACCCGGGCGCTCGTGTGGAGGAGCATCGCTCCTCCGTACATTACCCCGGCAGCGACCTACTCTCCCACGCAGTTGCCCACGCAGTACCATCGGCCCAGGAGGGCTTAACTTCC
>JBKOZH010000235.1:0-5237 GCA_046725765.1 Candidatus Methylomirabilota bacterium
GAACCTATTTGAGGGGAGACATCGAATGGCTCAGGTGCTGATGAAAGACCTCAACAAGAAGTACGACGCCCAGGTTCACGCCGTCAAGGACGTGAACCTCCACATCCGCGACAAGGAGTTCGTCGTGCTCGTCGGCCCGTCGGGCTGTGGCAAGTCGACCACGCTGCGCATGGTGGCCGGGCTCGAGGAGATCACCTCCGGCGAGATCGCCATCGGCGACCGCGTCGTCAACGACCTGCCGCCCAAGGACCGCGACATCGCGATGGTGTTCCAGAACTATGCGCTCTACCCGCACATGACCGTCTACGACAACATGGCGTTCGGCCTCAAGATGCGCAAGTTCGCGAAGGCCGAGATCCAGAAACGCGTCGGGGAGGCTGCGGAGATCCTCGGCATCCATGACCTGCTCAAGCGCAAGCCGCGGCAGCTGTCGGGCGGCCAGCGTCAGCGCGTGGCGGTCGGACGCGCCATCGTGCGTCACCCGCAAGTCTTCCTGTTCGACGAGCCGCTGTCGAACCTCGACGCCAAGCTGCGCGTGCAGATGCGCGTGGAGCTCAAGCGGCTGCACGACCGGCTGGAGACGACGGCGATCTACGTCACCCACGACCAGGTCGAGGCGATGACGCTTGGCGACCGCGTCGTGGTCATGAAGGACGGTTGGATCCAGCAGGTGGGCGAGCCGCTCGAGCTGTACACGCGGCCCGCCAACCGGTTCGTGGCCGGCTTCATCGGCTCGCCGGCGATGAATTTCGTCGACGTGGCCATCCAGGGCGACGGTAACCTCACCGCTCAGGCCACCGGCCTGCGCCTCGGCATTCCGCCGGCGTTCACGGGCCGGCTCGGGCCCTACAAGGGCCAGCGCGTCACCCTCGGCGTGCGCCCCGAGGACCTGCACCTCGCGGCCGGGGCGGATCAGGCGCCGTACGTCTTCGACGCGGTCGTCGACGTGGTCGAGCCGCTGGGTTCGGAGATCCTGCTGGACGTCAAGGTGGGTCCGAACAGCCTGGTCGCGCGCGTCGATCCGACGGTGCGGCTCAAGGTGCACGACGGGGTGCGGCTCGCCGTCAACCCCGAGCGCCTGCACTTCTTCGACACCACGAGCGAGAAAGCGATCTGACCGTCCGAGGGCATCGCAGGCGCGAGGTGGTGACCGCCTACCTCCTCCTCGCGCCTGCGACCCTCATGCTCGTCGCCGTCCTCGCGTATCCCGTGGGCTGGGAAGCCTGGATCAGCCTCACGGACTTCTCGCCTCTCAACGACAACGGCCTTCGCTTCGTCGGTCTAGAAAACTACCGGCAGCTCGCCGGCACATCGGAGTTCTGGTTCGCCGCCGTCGTGACGGTCGTCTTCGCCGCGGTGACGACTGTCGTCAAGCTCGCGCTTGGTATTGCCTTCGCGCTCTTGCTGGCCCGCCCGTTCCGGGGCCGGGCCCTGGTATTTCTCGCCGTCTTCCTGCCCTGGGCGTACCCCGCCAGCGTGAGCGTGATCGGCTGGTACTGGACGCTGAGCCCACCGATCCCGACCGCCTACGCCGCATTCATGGGCCACCTCAAGCTCACCGTGGATCACGCCGTCGGCACCGGCGCCTGGTCGTTCCTGGCCGTCACGCTGTTCAACATCTGGCGCGGCAGCTCGTTCATCGGCGTCTTTCTGCTCGCGGGGATCAACGCCGTCCCGCCGGAGCTCTTCGAGTGCGCGCTGCTCGAATCGCGCAGCGCGTGGCAGCGGTTCTGGCGGGTGACGGTGCCGCTGCTGCGGCCGTTCCTGGCCCTGGCCGTGTTTCTGTCGCTCACGACGGCCTTCGCGGACCTCGCCAACGTCTGGCTCCTCACGGCGGGGCGCGTGGTCTTCCCCGTGATCGGCACCGAGGCGTACTGGCTCGCCATCAAGGGAGGACAGTTCGGGCCGGCCTCGGCGCTCTCCCTGATGCTGGTGCCATTTCTCCTGGCGGTGCTCGCGCTGCTCTTCCGCGCGTTCGATCCGCCGGACGAGGCGCGCGCGTGAACCCGCGGCCGTGGTGGCGCCGCCTCGGCCACGGAAGCCTGCTTTTCGTCGTGATCGTCTACTGTCTGTTTCCGATCTACTTCATGCTCGTGCAGTCGCTGAAGACGGCGCAGGAAGACGTGTTCGGCAATCCGCTGATCGTGACGAACCCGACGCTGGAGAACTTCGAGGAGCTGTTCGAGCGCAAGAGCGAGCCGCGCAACTTCGTCGGGCGCGCGCTGCGCCGCGACTATCCGTTCTTCGTGTGGCTCGAGAACACGCTGGTGATCTTCGGCGGCTCCGTCGCGATCACGCTGGGGGCCGGGCTGGCCGCCGCCTACGCATTGGGCCGCCTGCGCCCGCCCGGCTTTCGATGGTGGCGGCGCGCGATCTTCGCCACCTACGTCGTGCCGCACACGATCCTGTTCGTCCCGCTCTACCAGGTCGTCATCCGCCTCGGCCTCGACGACAACATGCTCGTGCTGCTGCTCGTGTACCCGACGATGGCGCTGCCGTTCTGCATATGGATCCTGTCGGCGTATTTCCAAAATTTGCCGCGCGAAATCGAAGAGTCGGCGCTGGTCGAGGGCGCCTCGCGCGCCGTCGCGTTCTACCGCATCGTGCTGCCCATGAGCCGGCCGGTGCTGATCGCCGCGGGGATCTTCGCGCTCGGCACGATCGCGAGCGACTTCATGCTCGCCTCGGTCTTCCTGCTCTCCGAGCACAACCAGACGATTCCCGCGGGGCTGGCCACCATGGAGGTCGCGCTCGATGAGCTCCTGGCCGTGGCCGGCATCAATCTGATGGCGCTGCCCGTCGTCCTCGTGTGCGCGCTGTTCGCACGCGGCTACGTGCGCGGCCTCACCGCGGCGATGGTCGAAGGCGCCTGATGCGGTACCGAGGAGCGCCCCCGGCTTCGCCGGGGCGTGACGAGCGTGTGGGGGGGATTTGGGGCCATATCGGCCCCCTTACTGTTTGGGCACGATCCGGATGACGCGGTGGAGCGCGGTCTCGGCGACATAGATGCGACCCTCGGCGTCGACGGCCACGCCGCCCGGATCGCCGAGGTCCGAGGCGATCGTCGTCACGCTGCGCTCGGCCGACACGCGGAACAGTCGCCGCACGTGAAATCCGGTCGAGACGAGCAGCGCGCCGTCGCGCGCGAGGGCGAGGCTGGTGCGGTGATAGTGGCCCGCGGGCAGACGCATCACCCGCCGCAGGTCGTCGACCGAGGCGAAATGGTCGCCCGCAGCCGCGAGATGGAACACTTGCCCGAGTGAGTCCATCAGCAGCAGCGTGCCGTCCGGGCGCGCGACCACGGCCATGAAGCGCGTCAGCGGCTCGCCGGGCGGTGAGAGCCAGCCGCGCGGGAACAATGGTGGCGCGAGGTCGAGGCGCCGGGGCAACGCCGTGCCCTCGCCGAGCGCGACGCGGAAGATGAGCGGGCCCTGATATCCCGTGCCGAGCACCTCGAGACCCGGCGGCGGCGGCACCTCCGACCGGCCGAGCGTTTCGGGACTCGCATAATCGACCGCGATCAGCCGACCATCGCTGTCGACCGCGATGCTGCTGCCGCCGACGAGATGCTGCAGTCCGACCGCCACCGACGTCAGGCGGCTGTCGCTGGACAGACGATAGACGCGATTGCCGTTCTCCTCGCCGAGATAGAGATCTCCGGTTCGCGGATCGACGGCGAGGCTGCCGAGCGCGGTTTTGCGTGGCGCCTCGGAGAACGGGATCACGACGCGCGGCGTTCGTGCGCCGTCGATCGGAAGCGTGCGGCCGACGTCGAAGCGATGGACCTCGCCCGCGGCATCGCCCTGGCGCCCGTGGCCGAGGACGAGCAGGCGGCCGGCCGGATCGAACGCGAGCTGGATGGGACGGCCGACGTCTCTGACGACGACCTCGGCCGTGAAGCCCGGGGCGATGACGACGCCCGTCGCTGGCTCCGCACGTGGCTCGTGCCACGCCGGCGTCGCCATGAGCGTGAGCACGAGCGCCGCTGCGGCCGCGGCCAACCTTGACAGCCGAAAACGGCGGGTGCTAGCTTTGCGCGGCACTGGCCGTCCCGTATCTCGACAGCTCACACCGCGTCAGGGGGTTGGACTCATGATCAAGAGGCTCTCGCTCGCTGTTGTTGTCGTCACGCTGACGGCGGCGCTCGCCGCCCCCGCCTACGCCCAACAGCCGGCCGACGACACGAAGAAGCCGAAGGGCGTGAAGTCGCGCAATCTCGTCACGTCGCTCGGCGGCTTCACCGCCACCGTGAATGCGCCGCTGCTGATCACCGGCCAGCAGATCGAGCTCGAGCCGGGCGGGCATACGGGACGGCAGCAGTTCCGCGTACCGACCTACGTCTACGTCATCGAAGGCATCCTGACGACTGAGTACGAGAGCGGCCCTCCGGCCGGCATCGCGGGCGCGCAGTATCACGCCGCTGGCCAGTCGTACATGGACAACGGAGGATGGTGGCACAACGCCTTCAACCGTTCGGACAAGCCGGTGAAGTACCTCATCCTCCATATCGGCTACCCCGGCCGACCCGACCCGATCGTCCGCCCGGAAGCCGAATAGATCTTCCCGCGCTTGCTGCGGCGGCTTTGCCGCCGCAATCCTCCTGGGGAAGGCATCGGAGGGGGCCGTCGAGGCCCCCTCCGCATTATTTCCCGATGCCGCCCGTGATGCCCTGGATGAACCGGTCGAGGAAGAAGTTGTAGAGGATCGCGACCGGCAGCCCGACCAGCAGCGCCGCCCCCATGAGCGAGCCCCAGTAGTACACGTCGCCGCGGATCAACTCCGTCGGCACGCCGACGGGCACCGGTTTCTGGTCGCCCGGCGAGACGAACGCCAGCCCGTAGAGGAAGTCCTGCATCGAAAGTGTGAACGCGAAGATCACGGCCGTGAGCACGCCGGGCAGACTGATCGGCAGGATCACACGCAGGAAGGCGCCCGCCTGGCCGCAGCCGTCGACGCGTGCCGCTTCCTCGATCTCCATCGGCACGGTCTTGAAGAAGCCCATCAAGAGCCACGTACAGAAGGGGATCGTGAACGTGGGATAGACCACCACCAGCGACCACCACGAGTCCTGCAACCCGAGCTCGGCCACGATGCGGGACAGCGGCAGGAACAGGATGATCGGCGGCACCAGGTACGTGAGGAAGATGGCGATGCCGGTGTTCTCGGCCCCCGGCAGCTTCAGTCGCGCCAGCGCGTAGCCGGCCGGCACCGCGGTCAGCAGCGTGATCACCGCCACC
>JBKOZH010000245.1:0-2735 GCA_046725765.1 Candidatus Methylomirabilota bacterium
GCTGCACTGCTGTCCGATCTCGGACGGTGCGGCGGCCGTGGTGCTGACGTCCGAGCGCGCCGCGGTCAAAGTGGCGGGGATCGGCCAGGGCGCCGACGCCCTCGCCGTCCGTCACCGCAACGACGTGACGCATTTCCGCGCCACGCGCGACGCCGCGCGCGCGGCCTTCGCCATGGCCGGGTTCGGGCCCGCGCGCATCGATTTTGCCGAGATCCACGACGCCTTCGCGCCCTTCGAGCTGATTTCGCTCGAGGATCTTGGCCTCGTGCCCGCGGGCAAGGCCGGGCGCGCGACCATGGATGGCGAGACGGCGTTGGACGGTCGCTTGCCCATCAATCCCTCTGGCGGGCTCAAGGGCCGCGGTCACCCGCTCGCCGCGACGGGCTTGGCGCAGGTCGTGGAATGCGTGTGGCAGCTGACGGGACGCGGCGGCCAGCGGCAGGTCCAGGGGAGCGTCGCGCTCGCGCACTCCATCGGCGGGCTGGCCACGAACAACTGGGTGACCATTCTGGAGGCCGCGTGATCGAGACCATTGAGGCGTCTCGGTGTCCGCGGTGCGACGCGGTGGTCGCACCGCCGGCGACGTGGTGTCCGTGGCACCCCGTGCCGATGACGCCGACGGCCGTGCGCGGCGTCGGCCAGGTCGTCTCGTTCACGACGCTGCACGCGGCGCCCGAGGGCTTCCGCTCGCCGCTGCACATCGCGATCGTCGAGCTCGAGGGAGGCGCGCGCTTCGTGTGTCATGGCGCCGAGACGCGCGGGCTGCGCATCGGCTCCATCGTGTCCATCGAGGCGATCGACAATATCTACTACTTCGCACATATGGGTGCGATGGAGCGCGCGCGGCTGTTCTGGCGCCGCGCAGGGCACGCTGGCGACCGCGTCAACGCGATCGCGCGCAGCCTGGCCAAGCGCATCGTGAAAGGACGGGCCGATGCCGCGAGCTGACGCGCCGCTGAAGGGCATCCGCGTTCTCGACCTCACACGCGTTTTGGCCGGGCCGTACTGCGCCATGCTGCTCGGGGACATGGGAGCCGAGGTCATCAAGGTCGAAGAGCCTGGCAAGGGCGACGACACGCGCGGCTGGCCGCCGTTCGCCGGCGGCGAGTCGACGTACTTCATGTCCGTCAATCGCAACAAGAAGAGCATCACGCTGAATCTGAAAGCGCCCGAGGGCCGCGACATCCTCAAGAAGCTCGCAAAGAAGAGCGACGTGCTTCTCGAGAACTTCCGCTCCGGCACGATGGAAAAGCTCGGGCTCGGCTACGGGACTCTGGCGAAGCTCAATCCCAAGCTCGTGTACTGCGCGATCTCCGGGTTCGGCGAGTCCGGACCGGAGGCGCACCGCGGCGGCTACGACCTCATCGTCCAGGCCGAGTCGGGCGTCATGGACCTCACGGGATTCGCCGACGGGCCGCCGGTGAAGGTCGGCAACTCGATCGCCGATCTCGTCGCGGGCATGTCGGGCGCCCACGGCGTCACGCTGGCGCTGCTCGCGCGGCACCGCACGAAGCGCGGCCAAAAGGTCGAGATCGCGATGCTCGACGTCATGGCGGCACTGCTGACTTACCAGGCGGGGATGTATCTGAATGCCGGCCGGAAGCCGGCCCGGCGCGGCAACGAGCATCCGTCGATCGTGCCGTACGAAGTCTTCAAGGCGGCGGACGCGTACCTCGTCATCGGCGCGGCGAACGACTCGCTGTGGGAGCGTTGCTGCGCGGCGCTCGAGCGCCCCGATCTCGCGAAGGAGCCGCGCTACGCCACGGTCGCGTCACGCGTCGAGCATCGCGCCGCGCTGGTGCCGACGCTCAACGAGGTGCTCGGCACGCGCCCGGCCGAGGACTGGCTCAAGCGGCTCGAGGCGGCGGGCGTGCCGGCGGGGCGCATCCGTACGGTGCCGGAGGTCTGCGAAAGCGAGCATCTGAAGGCGCGCGGCATGGTGGTCGCGCTGCCCCACGCCAAGGCGGGCAGCGTCAAGATGATGGGCGTTCCGATGCGGCTGCACGGCACGCCCGGCCGCGCGACGAGCGCGCCGCCCGTGCTCGGCGGAGACACGGAGAGCGTGCTCATGCGCGTGCTCGGCCTTCGCCGCACCGCCGTCGCCCGTCTGCGCGCCGCCGGCGTCGTGTGAGCCTGGATGTCGGGAGCGCCACGGCTTCGCCGGTGCGCTTCCGAGCGTTGGGGGTTTGGGGGCCATTTCGGGGCCCCCCAATGAGATGGATCTCACACCCGTCACGCTGAAGGGCCGCTGGCTCACGCTCGAGCCGATCGACGAGCGGCACGCCTCGGGAATCTTCGAGGCGATGCGCGACGAAGAGGTCTGCCGCTACCTCGCGTGGGATCCGCCGTCAAAGCTCGCCGACACGCTGGCGCTGATACGCGAGGCGAAGGACGCGATGGCGCGCAGCCAGTCGATCGTCTACGCGCAGGTGTGGAACGCCACGGGCCGGGCCATCGGCTCCACGCGGCTGCTCGACGTGCGACCCGCCGACCGCCAGGTTGAGATCGGCGCGACGTTCCTCGCGCGCGAGTACTGGCGCACTCCCGCGAACACCGAGTCTAAGTATCTCTTCCTGCGCCACTGCTTCGAGACGCTGGGCTGCGTGCGCGTCGCGCTCAAGACGGACGGGCGCAACGTGCGCTCGCAAGAGGCGATCGCGCGGCTCGGCGCTGTGCGTGAGGGCGTGCTGCGCCGCCACATGTGCGTCAAAGGCTACCAGCGCGACACGGTGTAC
>JBKOZH010000121.1:0-19591 GCA_046725765.1 Candidatus Methylomirabilota bacterium
GGTGATCCACCCGCAGCTCAACGACCTCCCGTACAGGACGCCCGACGACTACGAGCCGATCATGAATACGATCGCGTTCAGCGCGATGCTCGTGGTTCGCGAGGATGCGCCATGGAAGACGGCGCAAGAGTTCGTCAACGCGGCGCGCGCCAACCCGGGCAAGCTGCGCGTGGGCTCGCCGGGCGAGGGCACCTCGAGTCATCTCAATCTCGAGCAGCTCACGCATCGCGCCAACGTGAAAGTGACGCACGTGCCATTCTCTGGCTGGGGCGAGACGAGCCCTGCGATCCTCGGCGGCCACATCGACGCGGTGGTAGCGCAACCGGGCGAGATCAAACCACTCGTCGACGCCAAGAAGCTGCGTCCGCTCATCGCCTTCCAGCAAAAGCGGCAGCGCGTCTACCCCGACACCCCGACGGCGGCGGAGCTTGGCTGGCCCACGGCGCTCGGCACGTGGTTCGTGCTCACCGCACCCAAGGGCACGCCTCCCGCTACGCTCAAGTACCTGCACGATGCCGCGAAGGCCGCCATCGAAGAGCCGTCGTTCGTGACGCTGATGAACAACCGAGGCGTCGACATCGAGTACAAGACGGGCGAGAAGTGCCGCGAGGATCTCTGGAAGGAGTACCGCGAGCACACCGAGATCCTCAAGCGCCTCGGGATGCTGAAGAAGTAGATGACCGCCGAGCGCGTGCTAGCGCTGGCCACGCTGCTCGGTGGCGGGCTGTTTCTCACCCAGGCGCTGGCGTTGCCCTACGGCAGCGCCGCGAGGCCGGGCGCCGGCTTCTTCCCTACTCTTGTCGCGGTCTTCGCCTGCGCCATCGGGTTCGTCGCCACCGTGCGGGCATTTCTGGTAGCGCCCCGCACCGCATCGCAGCGCGCGATGCCGCTCCCGCCCGAGCCGCGCTCCCGCGTGATCGTCGCCGTCGTCCTGCTCCTCGCCTTCTGCGCGTTCCTGCCGTGGATCGGCTATCCGCTGGCGGCCGCGGGCTTCGTGGCTCTGCTGCTGCGACGGCTGGGCGCGTCGTCGCAGGCGGCTGCGCTCACGGCCGTGCTGAGTGCCGCCGGCTCGTACTATCTCTTCGCCTTCCTTCTCGACGTGCCGCTGCCACGCGGGCCCTGGTGAGCTGATGGGCCCGCTGGAGGGCCTCGCCTACGGCTTCGCCGTCGCGCTCACGCCGACCAACTTGCTGGCGTGCTTCGTCGGCGTCCTCGTCGGCACTGTGGTCGGCGTGCTCCCGGGCATTGGTCCCGTCGGCGCGATGGCGTTGCTGCTGCCGTCCACGTTCGCGCTGCATCCCGCGACGGCGCTGATCATGCTGGCCGGCATCTACTACGGCGCGATGTACGGCGGCTCGACGACATCCATCCTGGTCAACGTCCCCGGCGAGGCCGGCTCGGTCGTCACGCTGCTCGACGGATATCAGATGACGCGCAAGGGCCGCGCGGGCGCGGCGCTGGCCATCGCGGCCGTCGGCTCGTTCGTCGCCGGTACCGTCGGCGTGATCGGCATCATGTTCGCGGCGAGCTGGCTGGCCGACGTGGCGGTGCGCTTCGGGCCGCCCGAATACTTCGCGATCACGCTCGGCGGCATGCTGCTGCTCTCGCGGCTATCCAGCACGTCGCTGACGCACGCGTTCGTGCTCGTGGCCGTCGGCCTCGCCGTCGGCACCGTCGGCATGGACCCCGTCTCTGCGCTGCGGCGCTTCACGTTCGGCTCGGTCCAGCTCGCGCAGGGCGTGGAGCTCGTTCCCGTCATCATGGGTCTCTACGGCGTGGCCGAGGTGCTGATCCTGGCCGAGGAAGGCGCCGTGCGCGCGCACGTCGCGTCCGTGCGACTGCGCGAGCTGCTGCCCACGCGCGCGGAGTGGCAGCGCTCGGCGGCGCCGATCGCGCGCGGCTCGGTCGTGGGCTTCCTCACGGGGCTCATTCCCGGCCCCGCGGCCGTGCTGTCGACGTTCATCGCCTACGCGCTGGAGAAACGCGTGTCGAAGACGCCCGAGAAATTCGGCACGGGTATGATCGAGGGCGTCGCCGCCCCCGAATCGGCCAACAACGGCGCGACGGCCGGTGCCATGGTGCCGCTGCTGTCGCTCGGCATCCCGTTCTCGCCGGCCACAGCGATCTTGCTCGGCGCCCTCGTGATCCACGGGCTGCAGCCGGGCCCATTGATGATCAATCAGCGGCCGGAGATCTTCTGGGGCTTCGTGGCCAGCATGTACATCGGCAACTTCCTGCTGCTGATTTTGAACCTGCCGCTGGTGGGAGTGTTCGTCAGCGTGCTGCGCCTGCCTCAGCACGTGCTCGCCACGCTCGTGCTGCTCTTGTGCCTGGTCGGCGCCTACAGCCTCAACAACTCGCTGCTCGACCTCTGGATCCTGGTGATCTTCGGCGTGTTCGGCTACGCGCTGCGCAAGCTGCGCGTGGATCCCTCGCCGCTCGTCGTCGCGCTCGTGCTCGGGCCGATGATGGAGAAGACGCTGCGCCAGTCGCTGTTCATCACCCGTGGCAGCATCGTGGATCTGCTCTCACGGCCTCTGACCGCGGTGATTCTGGCCGTACCGGTGGCCGTGCTTATCGGGCCGCCGCTGCTGCGGCTGCTGCGCCGGCGGGGCCGGCCGGCGGAGGTCGGTGCGGCGTAAGTCTGCTGCCGCTACGGCAAGCGCGGCCGGCGATCCTTCCAGGGCTGCGCGGCTTCGAGCTGTGACGCCAGCCTGAAGAGCGTCGCCTCGTCGCCGAAGCGCCCCACGAACTGCACACCGAGCGGCAGCCCATTCTTCGACATCGCCAGCGGCACCGACATCGCCGGATGGCCCGACGAGTTGAAGAGCGCGGTGAAGCCGACCGACGCGGTGCGCGCGGCGAGAAACGCCGCCGAGTCGGGATTGGACAGGCTCAGCACGCCGAGCGGGTGCGGGGGCTTGGCCATCGTCGGCGTGATCAGCGCGTCGTAACGCTCGAGGAAGCGCGCAACGGCGCGGCCCGTGCGGTGCACGGTGTGAACCGCGCGCGCGTAGTCGGCCGCGGAGAACGCGCGCGCTTCCTGCACGCGCTCCCACGTGATGCGCTCCACGTCGTCCTGGCTCAGCGGCCGCCGCAGCGCGGCCGCGCGCATCTCGAGCGTAAAGGCCACGCTGGCGACGACGATCGTGCGGCTCGCCTGCCCCCAGGCCGCCTCGTCGATCTGCGGACTCCCCTCTTCGATGTCGTGACCCAGGCTCGCGCAGAGCCTGGCGGCCGCCTGCGCCGCCTCCGCACACTCCGGGTCCACCGGGCCGTCGATCCACGGCTTGGTCGTGAGCGCGATGCGCAGCCGCCCGGGATCCCGACCCACCTCCTGCAGAAACGGCCGCGCCGGCGGCGGCGCCCAGTAGGGATCGCCGACGTCGGGACCGGCGGTCGCGTCCAGCAGCGCGGCGCTGTCGCGCACGCTCCACGTCACCGCGTGCCCGATGGAGGCGCCGCTCCAGCCCTCGCCCGCGTCCGGCCCCATCGGGTTGCGCGCGCGCGTCGGCTTGAGGCCGAACAGACCGCACGCGGAGGCCGGGATGCGGATGGAGCCACCGCCGTCGGTGGCGTGCGCGATGGGCAGCATGCCCGCGGCCACCGCCGCGGCCGCGCCGCCGCTGGAGCCGCCCGCGCTGTACCCGAGATTCCACGGGTTGCGCGTGGGACCGTGCACACGTGGCTCGGTCGAGGGTGCGATCCCCATCTCCGGTGTATTGGACTTGCCGACGATCACGAGCCCGGCGCGCTTCATGCGCGTCACGATCTCGCTGTCGTGATCGGGCACGAAATCCGAGTAGAGCTTGCTGCCAAAGCTCGTGACGACGCCGGTGTAGAGGGCGCCGAGATCCTTCAGCAGATACGGCACGCCCTTGAACGGCCCGTCAGGCAGCCCGGCGCGGAGCGCCGCGCGCGCGTGCTCGTCCATGCGCGTGACCACGGCGTTGATCGCGGGGTTGCGCGCGTCGATACGCTCCAGCGTCGCGGCGAGCACGTCTTCCGGCGTGACTTCCTTGGTGCGGATCAGCTCGGCGAGGCCGAGCCCGTCGTAGTTCTCGAACTGCTCGGCGAGGCGACTCACGCCGAGACCTTCGCACCCCCGAACACCGGGTTGTCGGTCGTGTCGATCAGCGCCTCCGCGCCCTCGGTCGGGAGCTGCTGCGAGAAATTCTGCGCCCCGTCGATGTCGTTGCCCCACACCTCGCGCGGCAGCTCGTAGAGCACCTCGATGCCGTAGCCGTCGGGATCCTGGATGTAGACGCTGTGGGTCATGCCGTGGTTCACACGGCGCAGGAACTTGACGCCCTTGTTCTGGAGGAATTCGAGCTGCTTGAGCCACGACTCCCGATCCGGCCACGCAATGGCCACGTGGTTGAAGCCGACACGACGAGGCTGCATCGTCCACGAGTCCGGCGCGTCGGTCTGCGGCGGCGCCTCCGCGAGGGCCAGATCGTGGTGCGTAACGTCGCCGTCCTCCGACACGCCGCTGTAGAACCGCATCTTGAAGGGGCGACCCTTGAGCTCGGCCACCTGGCGGAAGCCGATGATCTCCGTCCAGAACTTGTGTGAGACCTCGAGGTCGCGCACGTTGAGGACGATGTGGTTGATTCCGCGCGGCGTGACGGCCCGGTCACTCATGGGTTTCTCCTCGCTTGACGGTCTGCGCCCGATGGTCGCGCGCACCGCCCGTCACGTCAAGCGCGGCCGGGGCGCTGGCGGCCTTCCGTTATACTCCGCCACGAGGAGACGACGATGCCGACCATGACCCGCCTCGACGTGCAGCCTATCGCCGGCGCCCTCGGCGCCGAGATCTCCGGCGTCGATCTGGGCGCCGACCTTGACGACGCCACGATCGGCGAGATCCGCCGCGCGCTGCTCGAGCACTGCGTGATCTTCTTCCGCGACCAGGAATTCGACGCCGAGCAGCACAAGCGCCTCGCGCGACGGTTCGGCGAGATCTTCGTGCACCCCAACTATGCCGGGATGCAGGCCGATCCGGAGATCGTGATGATCCGCCGGGAGCCCGGCGACACGCGCGTGGTCGGCGAGGACTGGCACACCGACACCACGATGATGGCCATGCCGCCGATGGGCGCGATCCTCTACGCGATCGAGGTCCCGCCGTACGGTGGCGACACGCTCTTCGCCAACCAGTACCTCGCCTACGAGACGCTGTCGGAGGGCATGAAGCGGCTGATCGGCGGTCTGCGCGCGGTCCATAGCGATCGGTTGGTGGCCGGGCCGCAGTCCAAAGCCAGCGTGGGCCGCACCACGAAGGCGCGCCACGACGACACGTGGCGCGAGACGATCAACACGCATCCGATCGCGAAGATCCATCCCGAGACCGGCCGCCCCGTCCTCTTCGTCAACGTGTCCTACACGGTCGGCATCGAGGGATTGAGCGAGGAGGAGAGCCGGCCGCTGCTGGAGTTCTTGATGGAGCACGGCAACCGGCCGGAATTCACCTGCCGCTTCCGCTGGACCAAGGGCGCCGTCGCGTTCTGGGACAACCGCTGCGTGAAGCATCTCGCCGTGAACGACGCGGGGCCGTACCGCCGCGTGATGCGGAGAGTGCAGATCGCGTGAGCGCGGCCGCGCCGCCCCGTCGCTTGTCGATGATCCGCGGGTTCCACCTCGCGGACTTCCTGACCCTCGGCAACGCCGGCTGCGGCGTGCTGGCGATCTTCGCCGTGCTGGCCTACGTGGAAACGCACGAGTTGTGGCGGCTGCTCGTCGCCACCGCCTTCATTCCGGTCGCGCTCGTGTTCGACGTGTTCGACGGCCGCGTCGCGCGCGCCCGCCGCGTGCACTCTGCGATGGGGCGCGAGCTCGACTCGCTGGCCGACGTGATCTCGTTCGGCGTGGCCCCGGCCGCGATCGCGTACGGCGCCGGGATGAACGGCCTCTGGGACGTCCTGATCCTGGTCTACTTCGTGTGCTGCGGGGTCAGCCGCCTCGCGCGCTTCAACGTCACGGCCGAGACGCTCGCGGGCGGCGGCGACAAGGTCGAGTACTTCGAGGGCACGCCGATCCCCACCAGCGTCCTGCTCGTCGGGTTGGTCGCGATCGCCGCCTGGCTCGGGCGCGTCGGCGAGACGTTGCCCGTCGGCGTCATGCAGCTCGGTCCGTGGCGGCTGCATCCACTGACGCTGCTGTGGGCGGTGTCCGGCTCGCTGATGATCAGCAAGACGCTGCGGATTCCCAAGCTCTGAGCGCGCCAGTGAGGAGCGCCGGGGCGGGTCAGAAGCGGTACGAAATACCGAGGTTGAAGTGATGCGTATTGAACGTGGTGCTGGCGCGCGCGTCGCCGCCGAAGACGTCCACGTTGAAGGACGGGTTGATGTGGGTGAAGCGGTACTCGAAGAACCCCGCCCAGTTGCTTTCGAACAGGTACGACACGCCCAGGCGTGTGTCGAGTCCCATGTCGCGGCTGGTGTCGTCGCCCTCCTGAGAGCCGATGGTGCCGCTCAGGTGCGACACGAACATGCCGCCGCCGACGCCGCCGTAGAGCTGCAACCGTCCGTGCGGAAAGTCTTGGTCCTTCAGCAGTCCGTAGCGTCCCATCACGAGGAGCGTGAAGGGAATCGTCCACACGTCTACGGCGGGGCGGAAGTAGGAGATCTCGGCGGCGAGGCCGAGCCACGGCAGGTTGAAGTCTTCGAGCCAGCGCCCGAAGCGCAGACCGAAGGCCGGCGAGCTGCGGCCGCCGACGTCCTGCTTTTGCTCCTCGTCGAAGAGGGTGAACGTCAGGGTGCTGCTCGGAGTGATGGCGGCACCGATGTAGCCGTCCAGGAACCATTCGGCCGAGGCGGCCGGGGCCAGCACGAGGATCGCAAGCACCACCGCCAGCGGCACGCTCAGACGGCGCATGGACGCCTTATACCACATGACTGACGCGCAGACGATCTCTCCCGCGCGCCGCTGGGCCGTGACGCTCTCGGTCATGATGGTGACGATCATGCAGGTGCTGGACACCAGCGTGACGAACGTCGCGCTGCCACACATGCAGGGCTCGATGTCCGCCGGCATCGAGGAGATGTCCTGGGTCGTCACCTCCTATCTCGCGGCCAACGCCGTCGCCATTCCGGCCACCGGCTGGCTCTCCGCTCGCTTCGGGCGCCGGCGCTTCTTCCTGATCTGCACCGTGCTCTTCACCGCCAGCTCCTTCCTGTCCGGTATCGCGCCAAATCTCGAGTTTCTCGTCGCGATGCGTGTGTTCCAGGGACTGGGCGGCGGGCCGGTCATCCCGATGGCGCAGGCGATCATGTGGGAGATCTTCCCGCTGCGGCAGCGCGGCACGGCGATGGCGGTGTGGGGCACCGGCATCATGCTCGCGCCGATTCTCGGACCGACCGTCGGCGGCTGGATCGCCGACAACTGGTCGTGGCGCTGGATCTTCTACATCAACCTGCCGATCGGCGTGCTCGG
Source organism: Candidatus Methylomirabilota bacterium (assembly GCA_046725765.1). Lineage (GTDB taxonomy): Bacteria > Methylomirabilota > Methylomirabilia > Rokubacteriales > CSP1-6 > AR12. The sequence goes on from JBKOZH010000121.1 coordinate 7,435, forward strand.
CTTCCTGATGGTCAGCGCGTTCCTGTTCGATTCGCCGTTCGTGAGCAAGCCGCGCAAGATCGACGCGCTCGGGCTCGTGCTGATGGTGTTCGGCTTCGGCTTTCTGCAGCTCGGGCTGGACCTCGGCGAGAAGGAAGACTGGTTCGACTCGCGGCTGATCGTCGCCTTGTTCGTGCTCGCCGCGTGCACGCTGGTCGGCTTCATCGTGCGCGAGCTGATGGCGACGGAGCCCATCCTCGACCTGAGCGTGTTCAACGACCGGAACTTCGCCGTCGGCACCATCTGCATCGCGCTGGTCGGGCTCGCCTTCAACTCGAGCATGCTCCTGCTCGCCGTGTATACGCAGAAGATGCTCGGCTACGACGCCTGGAACGCCGGGCTGGTCCTCGCGCCCGGCGGACTCGGCACGATGATCTCGCTCATGATCTCCGGCCGCCTCGTCGCGCGGATGGATCAGCGGCTGATGCTGGTGGGCGGCTGTGTGCTCAACGCCTTCGCGGCGCTGTCGATGACCGACCTCACGCTCGGCATGGATTACTGGAGCCTCGCCTGGCCGCGCTTTCTGCAGGGGTTCGCCATGGGCTTCATCTTCCCGCCGCTGCAAACGCTCACCCTCGCGACGATCCGCCTCGAGCGCCTGGGCAACGCCACCGCCGCCTACAACGTGGTGCGCAACGTGGGCGGCAGCATCGGCGTGGCGCTCGCGACAACGCTACTCGTGCGGCGCAGCCAGGAGCACCAGACGACGCTCGTCGCGCACGTCGACGTGTGGAGCGTTGAGACCGCGCGGCGGCTGAAAGAGTGGACCGCGCACTTCATGAGCCAGGGCGCCGACTCGTTCACGGCCGCGCGCCAGGCGATGGCCATGCTGTACCGGCGCACCACCGAGCAGGCCCAGGTGCTGGCATACGCGGATGACTTCTGGCTGATCTCGATCGTGTTCCTGGCGATCCTGCCGCTGATTCCGCTCATGAAGCGCGTGCACGCCGAGCAGAACGAGCGCGCGCGGGAGACTTCGGGACGCGGCGAGCGCGTGGAAGCGCTGCCGATCCCGGAGGAATGAGGAGGCCCAGCATGGCCAAGATCGAGAAGTACGGAGCGCCCGGAGTGTACGATCCGCCGGGCTACAGCCAGGGGATGAAAGTCACCGGCGCGCAGACGCTCCTGTTCACCGCCGGCCAGGTGCCGTACGATGCGACGGGCGGCGTGAAGCACCGCGGTGATTTCTGGCACAGGCGCGGGCGGTCTTCGGGGCCGTCAAGGCGCTCGTCGAGGCCGGCGGCGGCACGCTGCAGAGCGTGGTCAAGATCACGACGTACGTGACCGACGTGCGATATCGGCAGGATTTTCGGACCGTGCGCGACGAGTTTTTTGGCGCGCGCGGCCCCGCGTCGACGATGGTCGAGGTCAGCTCGCTGTCACACCCCGACTACCTGATCGAACTCGAGGCGATTGCGGTCATCTGAAAGGGCACGCATGAGCGACGAGGCGACGCTGCGCACGCTGGCGCTGAAGGTCCGCACCTGGGGTCGCTGGGGCCCGGACGACGAGATCGGCACGCTGAACTACATCACGCCCGAGACCATCGCCGCCGCCGGGCGGCTCGTGACCACGGGCAAGGTCTTCGCCCTCGGCATTCCCCTCGACCGCAACGGGCCGCAAAGCGGCACACGCCAGCGCTTCAATCCGATCCACACGATGTTTCGCGACGGCGGCGACGCCCCCCGCACGCCGGCGCAGGTGGCGGAGATGCAGGGCTACGGCGGCTCCGACGACTGGATCGTCATGCCGCTGCAGTGCGCGACGCAGTGGGACAGCCTCGCGCACATCTTCTACGAGGGGAAGATGTACAACGACCGCGACGCGGCGCTCGTCACCAGCAGCGGCGCGGCCAAGAACAGCATCGACAAGACGCGCGACAAGATCGTCGGGCGTGGCGTGCTGCTGGACGTCGCGCGTCACAAGGGTGTGCGCGCGCTCGAGCCCGGCTACGCGATCACCGTCGACGATCTGGAAGCGACGGCCGCCGCCGCGCGCGTCAGCGTGCAGCGCGGTGACCTGCTGCTGATCCGGACCGGTCACATGTCGCGCTACCTCGAACGGAACGACTGGCGACACTTCGATCTCGATCCGTTCCCCGGCGTCTCGGTGCACACCACCCTGTGGATGCACGACAAGCAGATCGCGGCGGTGGCCAGCGACAACTACGCGGTGGAGGTGCGTCCGTCCGAGCTGCCCGCCTTCCGCAACCCGTTCCACGTGGTCGCCATCCCGAACATGGGGCTGACGCTCGGCGAGATCTTCTTCCTCGAAGAGCTTGCCGCCGATTGCGCCGCCGATGGTCGCTATGCCTTCATGCTCGTCGCGCCGCCGCTGCCCGTCGTGCGCGCGGTCGGCACGCCGATCAACCCCTACGCGATCAAATGATGACTCGGCGCGAGCGCGTCCTGGCGGCCCTGCGCGGTGATCCCGTCGATCGTGTGCCGATCGCCTTCTGGCTGCACAACTTCGCGACGGAGAACTCGGCGGAGGGCCTCGCAACCGAGACGCAGCGGCTGGCGCGGGTGTTCGCGTGGGATTTCCTCAAGCCGCAGTCGCGCGCGCAGTGCTTCGCCGAGATGTGGGGGCTCACCTATCGGCCGTCCACGGAGCGCGCGACGCCGTTCACGGTCACGCACACGCCGCTCACGACGGCCGCAGACGTGGCGCGGCTGCGCCCGGCCGATCCGCGCGCCGGCGCGCTCGGTGAGCAGCTCGACGCGCTGAGACGCATCCGCGCCGCCGTTGGAACCGACACGCCGATCATCTGGACGGTTTTCTCGCCGATCATGGTCATGGCATATCTGACCGTCGGCGGACGCGAGCAGGCGCTGGCGATCGCGCGCTCCGACCCCAAGGCGATGGAGGCGGGGCTGGCCGCCATCACGGAGACGCTGGCGGCGTACGCGCGCGCGTGCGTCGAGACCGGCGCCGACGGCCTGTTCTACGCCACGAACGTCGCACGGGCCGCCGACGGCCTCACCCCTGAGGAGTGCCGTCGCTTCCAGCGTCCGTTCGATCTGCGGGTCCTCGCGCCTGTGGAGCGGGCGCCGTTCAACGTGATGCACGTGTGCGGTCCCGCGGTCCACTTCGACGAGTTCGCGAACTATCCGGTGGCGGCGTTCTCGTGGGCGCTGGGCGACGGCAATCCGTCGCTGGCAGAGGTCCATCGGAGGACCGGCAAGGCCGTCATCGGCGGACTGCCGGCCAAGCCCGTGATCGCCTCGATGCGCGGCGAGGACATCGCGGCGCGGGCGCGGCGCGCGGTCGACGAAATGCGCGGCCGCGCGCTGTTGCTCGGTCCCGACTGCTCGATCGATCCCGACACGCCGGAGGCGCTGCTACACGCCGCGGCGGCGGTCGTGCGGGGCGAATGACGCCGGCCGAGGTGACGTCGCTCGACGAGCTGCGCCTACTCGTCGTCGTCGACAACCTGACGGACACACTATCGAGCGTCGCCGATGACATTCCGCAGTCACCGGAGGTGCTCCAGCACCTGCCGCGCGTCCCGGTGACCCGCACCCATGATGGCCACCCGGGCAAGGTCGTGTTCGACAGGTTCTGTTGGGCCGGTCACGGCTTGTCCACGCTCGCCACGGGACGACGCGCCGACACCGAGCGCACGATGCTCCTCGACGTCGGTCCGAATGCCGACCTGTGGCTCGGTAATGCGGCGCGGCTGGGGATCGACCTCGCGAAAATCGAGCTGATCTTCCTCTCGCACTGGCACTTCGACCACAGCGGCGCGCTGCCCGGCGTCGTCGCGGCGGTGAGCCGCGCGCGTCGCGAGGCCGGACTCGGCGTGCCGCTCGTGGATTTGCATCCCGATCGGCCCGATCAGCGCGGCACGCTGAACCCGACGGGCACGATCGTCCTGCTGCCGCCGGAGCCGACGATCGACGCCATCGAGGCGGCCGGCGGGCGAGTCGTCACGCACGACAACCCCCACGCGCTCGCCGAGGATTTCTTCTTCGGCAGCGGAGAGATCGAGCGCGTGACGGCGTATGAGCAAGGCCTCGTCGGCCACGTGAGCTTCCGCGGGGACAAGAGCTACGCCGATCCGCTGATCCGCGACGAGCGGTTCGTCGCCGCGCACGTACGCGGCCGGGGCACGACGCTGCTCTCGTCGTGCTCTCACGCCGGCGTCGTGAACGCGGCGCTCGGCGCGCGCGCGCAATTTCGCGACGGCCCCGTCGATCTCGTCTTCGGAGGCTATCACCTGAGCGGCAAGGCGATGGAGGCGCGCATCGACGCCACGGTGCGGGATCTCGAGGAGCGCATTCGCCCGCGCGTCGTCGCGCCGGGTCACTGCACCGGATGGCGTGCTAAAGCCGCGCTCGCCCGCGCCTTCGCGCCGGAGCGCTACGGCCCGAGCGCGGTCGGCTGCATGTACACGCTGCGCGCGACGTCCTGATCAGGCGCGCAGGCGCACGCCCGCGCGATAGAACAGCCACATCACGCCCCACCACGCGAGGAGATAGACCACCGCGTACGCGAGCGAGGCGCTGGGCGGCGCCGCCCACGGCGCGAACCCACGCTCGAAGATCGTACGCTGCAGCGTGATGCCGTCGACGCGGATGAGCGTCAGCACGCGGGCGACCAGCGTGGACAGAAAAAACAGCATCAGCGCGTTGACGCCGAGCACGACGAACGGCGCCGCCCAGCGCCGCCAGCCGCGGATCTCGGTCACCGCGTAGCACGCCGCCAATGCGAGCAGCGCGAGGCCGGCCGTCAGCACGGCGTACGAGCTCGTCCACAACGCCTTGTTCACGGGAAACACGACGCCCCACGCCGCACCGACAAGCACCGCGACCGCGCCCGCCAGCGTCATGCCGACGGCGATCGTCCTCGTGGCGCGCCCGCTCTGCAGCCACTGGCCCGTCAACACGCCGAGCAGTGTCGTCGCGATCGCGGGCACGGTGCTGAGAATGCCCTCGGGATCGTAGACGCGCGTGAGGCGAAGCACGTGCGGCCCGAGAACCGCGCGATCGAGCCACGCGGCGAGATTGCCAGCGGGACTGAGGTCGCCGGCTCCGTAGCCGGGCACCGGCACGAGCGTGAGCGCCGCCCAGTACGTCAGCAGCAGGGCGGCGGTGACGCTGGCGTGCGTTCGCCAGCTCGTTCGCGCGAACAACAGCGCGCTCACCAGATAGCAGAGGGCGATGCGCTGCAGCACACCCGGGATGCGAATCGTCGCCCAGTCGAACGACGGCACGCCGTTGAGCAGGAGTCCGAGGCCGAAGATGATCGCCGCGCGGCGCAGCACGCGCGGCACGCTCGGCCGCGACAGCGGAATCGCGACGCCGACGATGAAGAGGAAGAACGGGAAGATGATGTCGGTCGGCGTCAGGCCGTGCCACTCGGCATGGCGCAGCGGCGCGTACACCGCGCGCCAGGTGCCCGGATTATTGACGAGCACCATCGCGGCCATCGTCACACCACGGAACGCGTCGAGCGAGAGAAGGCGCGACGCGGGCACGACTACGTCAGCGGCTGAAGCCTCGGCTGTCGAGGTAGCGGCTGAACTCGCTGAGATATGTCTGTCGACTCGTCACCACCGAGTCGAAGACGCGATCGGCAAGCAGCGCGAGCAACGCACGAATGATTGCCATACTTCGAGCCTACGGGGTGACGCCGCCGTATCGTGCATGATTTCTCGCGTTCGGGTCAGCGTTCTTTGAGGAAATCGCCGAGCGTCATGCCGAACCCGCCCTTGCGCGCTGCGTCCTTGATGTACGCCTGCGTCTCGGCCTGCTCTTCGTGGGCCAGAGCCTTGTCGCGCGAGAGCCGAATGCGACGCCCCCCCTCCTCGACGCCCAGGACGAGCACTTTCATCTCGCTGCCGGCGGGGAACATCTTGCGGTGATCGGCGCCGCGTGCGGTGCCAAGCTCGCCGTTGGGCACGAGCCCGGTCTGACCAGGGCCCAGGCGAACGAAGACGCCGAAGGGCTCGACGCGCTCGACGGTGCCGGTCAGCACGGCGCCAACGGCGACGGCTGACGCCAGCGTGTCGCCGACGACGGCATCTTGGGGCGCGAGGGCGAGCGCGATGCGCCGCCGGGCGAGGTCGATGCCGACGATGATCACCGCGATCTCCGCGGCGGCCGTCACCGCCTCGCGCATGGCACCCGCGCGATGCCGCGGGATCTCGCTCGTGTGCAGGAGCCCGTCGACGCCGGGCAGCAGCTCGACGAAAACGCCGAATTCCGTCGAGCGCACGGCCCGGCCGCGCACGACCTGTCGCTCGCGCAGGCGCGTGGGCACGGCCGCCCACGGATCGCCCTCGAGCGCCTTGAGGCTGAGCGTGACCTTGCCCTTCGCCTCGTCGACGCGCAGCACCTTCACGGTCACGGGCTCGCCGACGCGGAGGCGATCCCCCGCGCGCTCCACGCGGGCGTGCGACAGCTCGCCCATCGGCACCAATCCCTGCACGCCACCCAGATCCACGAACGCGCCGAAGTCCGCGAGCGACACGACCCTGCCCGGCAGCACGGCGTCCGGCGCGATCTTCTTGCGCGTCTCTTCGGCCGCCTTCGCCGCCTGCTCCTCGAGCACCGCGCGGCGCGAAAGGACGATGTTGCGCCCGCCCTCGGCGAATCGTGTCACGCGAAACTCGAGCACGCGCCCGACGTACTCCTGCTCGGAGTCCGCGCGTCGCAGGTCCATCTGCGAGAATGGGCAGAACGCGCGCAACCCACCGACGGTGACCTCGTAGCCGCCCTTGATCACGCCGGCCACGCGCCCTTCGACGGGCACGCCGGTCTGCGCCGCCACCGCGAGCGCCTCGCGCGCCTGACCACCCTGGCGCAGCCGATGCGACAGCCGGATCTCGTCGCCGGTGGCGACCACAGTCGCTTCGACTTCGTCGCCGACGCCAACCTTGAGCCGGCCCTGCTCGTCCACGAGCTCGGCGCGATCGATCCACGCCTCGCCCTTGCCGCCGACGTCCACGAACACGTGCTCGTCGGAGATTTGAATCACGCGACCCTTGACCACCTGGCCGCGCTCGAGGGCGCGCCGCGCCTCGTGCTGCGCGAACAGCGCGGCAAAATCTTCGTCGGGCTCGGGGTCGCTCATGGGATCAACAGCGATTATAGCGACATCCGGCGCGCGTGCTGCTTCTAGCGCCCGCGCTGTCGATCCCCGCTCGGCGGCGTGGCGCTATCGTCCGGCCGCGAGCCGTCCCTCCGAGTCGTCCGACGTGCCTGGGCGCGCGGGCGCGGGAATCCCCATCGACACGCGCCGGCATTCCTCTTCCCAGATCCGGTGGCAGCGGCCGTGGAAGCGGAGGATACGACCGTCGGGAAAGCGCAGCGCCACTTGCGCGCCGCGGTCGTCGCACGCAGCGCAGGTGACGACGCCGATCCCGGTGTCGGCCTTGATGTGCCCCGTCGGTGAGGTCGGCCGCCCCGGCGCCGTCAGATTCGGAATGACGCGGGGAAGCGTCCCGGCCGCCATGCGCTCGCGAATCTTCTGCGTCAGATCGTTTCGTTCCATGGTGCTCTCACCTCCACGTCGGTCAGGTCGTCGCTTCGGACACGCGGTTCGTCATGTCGATGACGCCGTCCCCGCGCCCGCTCGCGGCCTGCCCGCGCACCGGCTTGGTCTTGCCCTCGAACACCGCCTGCTCTTCGATGACGAGAGCCGGCGTCTCGAGATCGCCCTGGACGCGCGCGTGCTGGCGCAGCTCGATGCGCTCACTCGCCGTGATGCTGCCGACGACCTGCCCTTCGATGATCACGATCGGCGCGTGAAGCCGCGCCTCGACGCGTCCCGCCCGCGCCACCGTCAGCGCCACCGTCGCACGGATCTCACCCTTGACGTGACCGGCGATGACGACACTGCCGCTGAACGAGCACGTCCCGACGAGCGTGGAGCCTTCGGTGATGAACGCGACGGGTCCTTCCGGGCCCGTCTGGTCGCGACGATGCCAGCGCACGCGTCACTGGCAGGCAAGGGCCGCGCCAATCGCGCCGTGCCGTGAACCCGCGATTTTTCGGCGCCGCGCGCGGTCGCGCGCGCTCGCCGCACGTGCGTGTTTGTCATGTGCCGTGACATTGGCCATGACAGCGCGACATTCGAGATCGGCGTAGGGCGTGTCACATCGCCGCGTGACGCTGTCAGACACGTGTAGTGGCGCGTACTTCCGTTTGGCACAGCCTTTGAACTCACGGCGCGTCCGGTCGCGTCCTGTCCTGGGCGCGCGCGCGCAGCGCTGCTGGATGACGCGGGAGCCGAGAGTGAACGTGACGGAGCGTTGGATCGTGTCGGGCGCGGGCCGTCCACGGAGGACGGGGCCGGCTGGCACGACACGTTTCGAAGGACGAGCGGTGCACTCGAACCCGAAAGGAGTCCAGCGGTGCTGAACGACACAGAAGTCAAACGAATTATCGACGCGATCACGGAATATCGCGAGCTGGTGCAGCAGTCCAGCGAGATGCGCGACCAGCTCGAGTCGCTGCAGAAGCGCTGGGCCGCCCTGAAGGCCGAGCGCGACGGGCTCCGCACCAGCGTCGACGCGCTCCACCAGACGCTGGCCCAGATGAAGGTGGACTATCAGGCGGTCATGAAGCGCATGACGGACCTCTCGTCCACCGAGGACACCGTGCTCGACAACGTCAAGTTCCTGATCGACGAGCTCAGCTCGGTTCTCAAGAAGCACGAGGCCTAACGGCCATGCGGCTCACACGTTCGCACCAGCCGCCTCCGCCGCCGGAATTCGCGGACGAGAGTCGCATCGTCGCCGAAGGCCAGAAGGACGGCGAGCGCAACATCCCGGAGATGGGCTCGTACACGGCCGCTCCGTTCGAGCAGGCGCTGATCGCGAACGGCGAGCAGGCGGTCCAACAGATCTACAAGGCCGCTTCGGCTCGCATCGCCAAGCTGCGGCCCGTCGTCGAGTCCTACCAGCGCCAGCTCGACGTGCTCGAGCAGCGCATGCGTCCCGTGGCCGATGGCTACAAGGCGCGCTCCGCCGAGCTCGGGCGGGACGCCACCATCCTCTTCCCGCCGGTCCTGCACTGGGTCTTGATCGCGTTCCTCGCCATCGGCGAGTTTCCCCTGAACACGGTGGTCTTCCGGCTGTTCGGCGAAGCCGAGTACATGACGTACGTCATGGCCTCCACGCTCGCCATCATCATTCCGCTGATCGGCGTCTTCATCGGCGTTCACGCGCGTCACGCCATTCCCAAGCGGGTTGGCAACCTCCTCATCGGCATCCTGACGCCGATCATCGTGTGCGCGACCCTCTACGCCGTCAGCCTGCTGCGCAATACGTACATCGCTTCGCAGAACCCCGGCGGTGCGCCGGTCGCCCCCGAGGGCAACCAGATGACGTACGCGCTGTTCGCGCTGAACGCCCTGGTGTTCTTCGGCGCCACCGTCGCGTCGTACTTCGCGCACGATCCCGACGAGCGGCTCGACGGCTTCCACAAGTCCCTCAAGACGCTCGACCGCTCGATGAACCCGGTCCGCACCAAGCTCTTCGCCGTCGGCACCGAGCTCAACGGCGAGATCGAGCAGGCCAAGAGTCAGATCGAGCAGATCCGCGCGCTCACCAAGCAGCGCGTGCAGCTCTACCGTCAGAGCAACATCCGTCACCGGCGACTGCTGCCGCCGCCGTCATTCCGGCGCGAGGCGGAGTTTCCGTCGCTGTCGTGGTGGCCGGCGGTGTCGCTCAACAACCATCACGGAGGCAAGTGATGCGGCGTCAACAGGCGGTACGCCGGCGCCTGATGTGGCTGCTCGGACTGCTTGCGTTGCCCGCGCTGGCTCTCGCCGCTGCCGGATGCACGCAGTCCTCGCAAGCCGCGGCACCGCCACCGCCGGGCACGGCCGTCGTCGTCTTCGTCGACTTCTCCGAAAGTGTTGGGGGCGGCGAGCGGGTGGCCTTCCGCCGCGAGATCGAGAAGCTGATCCTGCCGTCGTTGCAGCCCGGTGACAGCTTCATACTGGCGCCGATCCACGACCGGACGTTCACGGCGTTTCGGCCGCTCGTCGAAGGTGAGCTGCCGCCCCGCGCGCACTTCAACGGCTGGTTCAACAACGTGATGAAGTTCAATCGCGAGTCGAAAGAGACCGACGCCAAGATCAGCCAGATCAAGGAGTCCCTGCGGACGCAGACGGCCGCGGCCCTCGGAGCCTCCGTCCAGACGCGCTACACCGACATCTTCAGCTCGCTGCTCCTCGCCGAGAAGCTTTTCGCGGCCGAGTCACGACGCAAGGTGCTCGTCCTGATGTCGGACATGATCGAGGACCATCCGCCGTACGCCTTCGACCGCATGACCTGGAAGCCGGACACGACGCACAAGATCCTGGCCGATCTGCAGGCGCGGCGCATGATGCCGAAGCTCGACGGTGTCTGTGTCTACGTCTCGGGCGTGTCCGCGCCGTCCGCCGAGCTCGCGCGCAACATCGCGGTGTTCTGGGAGGCCTACTTTTTCAAGGCCGGCGCCGACCTGCACGCGAGCCGCTACGCGCACGTGCTCCTGCACTGGCCGCCCCCGACGTCCTGCCGGGCGCCGACGGCGTGAGCGCGCGGCGGCCGTCAGGCCGCCGGGCCGTCAGTTCGTGATCGCGTAGTAGCGCCACCCACCGTACAGCCGACGCCGCCAAAGCAGGATCAGCATGATCGGGCTGATCGCTGCGTGCTGGGCTTCCATCACTCGCCTCCATCCGAAGTGAGCGCGGAGCATACCCCGCATCGGCGGCGCGCCGCAACGCAGCGGCGCGAACGCTCATCGGGGCGGTGTCGGAAAACCTACATCGGGCGATGCTCGAAGCTCAGGCGGCGCGGTCGTCCTTCGCGGGAAGCGCGCGCCACGCATCGGACGACGCGCTGGCGAGCGCGCGCAGACTCACGCCGCCGAGCGCGCTGCGGACGGCGTCGTCACGACGCCGCAGCGTCGCCGTCACCGGCGTTGGCACGGCGGGCGGTTCCACACCGCGCGAAGCAGGCGGCTCGCGGACGGCGTCGAGCACGTCGACGGCGCTGATCTGCTCGGGCGCGCGGGCGAGAATGACACCGTCGGGATCGATGGTGCGCACGAGGAGTCCTGCCGCGACGAAATCGTCGATCAGCTCCTCCAGCACCTCCAGCGGCGCATCCAGGGTGAGCGCGAGATCGATCGGCCGCGTCGGACCGCCATCGCCGAGATACTGACGCGCGATCTGAACGAGCGCGCCGAGGCCGGTGCGCTCGCGCAGCAGCAGGCTCGGCCGCCCGCGCACGACGACGTACGACACGGGATTCTGATGCACGTACGCGACCTGGCCGCCGGCCAGCACCACCAGCCACGCGACCTGTAGCCAGATGAGCGAGATCACGAAGACCGCGAAGCCGGAATAGATCGCCGTGTAGCTCGTCGATCCCGCCACGAAGACAGCGAACCAGAAACCCGCCACGTGCCAGAGCAGTGCCGCCGTCACGCCGCCGACAAGCGCCGAGCGCAGCCGCACGCCCGTGTACGGCAGCAGGCGGTAGAGCAGCGTAAACGCCGCGACGAGCAGCAGAAATGGCGCGCCGTGCCGCGCCATGAGCACGGCCGCCCACGTCGTGTGCGTCGCCTCGAGCACGCGCTGCACGAGCCAGTAGTTGAGGGCGGAAGCCATGATCGCGAAGGCCGCGAACACGAGGACCGGGCCGACGAGCAGGATACTCAGATAGTCGCTGAACTTTCGCGCGAGGCTGCGCGGTCGTCGCACGTGCCAGATGCGGTTCAGCGCGGACTCGACGCGCTCGATGACCGACAGCACGGTGTAGAACAGGGCGACGAAGCCGATCGCACCGAGCACGCTGACCTGCAAGTTGTCGACGAAGCGCACGATGTGGGTCGTGAGCTCGGCACCGCTGGCCCCCAGCGGCCCCAGCATCCGGGCGACGACCGCCTCGATCCGATACTGCGCGCCGAAGGCCTTCAGCAACGAGAACGACACGGCCAGCAGCGGCACGATCGACAGCAGCGTCCGGTAGACCAGGGCGGTCGCCTCGAGATTGAGCTGCGGATCGATGAGCGCGCGCACCACGACGACGACGAGCCGGACGGCCGTGATTCCGACGCGCCGTACGGGGTGCACGGGGGCCGTCTCGATCGTCCACAGATCGCGCTCGAAATAGCGC
>JBKOZH010000282.1:0-7909 GCA_046725765.1 Candidatus Methylomirabilota bacterium
CACGATCTTCTCGGCGTCCTCGTCCGGGATCTGGATGTCGAAGTGCTCCTCCAGGGCCATGACGAGCTCGACGGTATCGAGGGAGTCGGCGCCCAGGTCTTCGATGAACTTCGCGGCCGGAGTGACGTCGTCCTCCTCCACCCCGAGCTGCTCGATGATGATCTCCTTGACCTTGTCCTCGACTGACTTCGCCATGAACCCCCTCCGGATGGGGAAATTGATACCGTGGCTCACATGTAGAGGCCGCCGTTGACGTGGAAGACCTGCCCCGTCACGTACACGGCCCCGTCTCCGGCCAGGAATCCTACCATCTCCGCCACTTCGCGGGCGGTACCGATGCGCTTGAGCGGTACTTGGGCGAGCAGCGCGTCGCGCGCGTCGGTCGGCAGCGCGGCGGCCATGTCGGTTTCGATGAGACCCGGCGCGACGGCGTTCACGAGAATGCCCCAGTGCGCGAGCTCGCGCGCCGTCGCCTTTGTCAGCCCGATGAGCCCGGCCTTCGCCGCCGAGTAGTTCGCCTGCCCGGCGTTGCCCATCGCGCCGGCCGTGGAGGCGATGTTGATGATGCGTCCGCCCGTCTTGGCCCGCACCATCGCTTTGCTCGCCGCCCGCGTCATGAGGAACGCGCCCTTGAGATTCGTCTCGAGCACGCGATCCCAGTCCTCGTCCTTCATCCGGATCACGAGACCGTCGCGCGTGATCCCGGCGTTGTTGACGAGCACGTCGAGACGCCCGAATCGCTCGCGCGCCATCTCGACCAAGCGGTCCGCGTCTTCGCGACGACCGGCGTCGGCGACGACGCCCACCGCGGGCGCGCCGTTTTGCGTGAGCTCCTTCACCGCGACGTCGAGGCGGTCGGCGTCACGGCCCGAGATGACGACGCTCGCGCCGTGCTCGAGCATCCACGCGGCGATGGCCAAGCCGATGCCGCGCGTGCCGCCGGTGACGACGGCCACTTTGCCGGCGAGCTTCTTCATCATTCTTGCTGGGGGCCTCGACATGGCCCCCAGGCCCCCAACGCTCGGACGCGCCCCGGCGCAGCCGTGGCGCGCCTCGTGACCAACTCTGCGTGCCTCACTGAAGAGCCGCCAGCGCCTTGTCGAGGCCGGCCGGATCCTCGACGGCGACGCCGCGCGCGTTCTCGACGATACGCTTGGTCAGCGCGGTGAGGACGCGGCCGGGACCGACCTCGACGAACGCCGTCGCGCCCTCGGCGGCCAGTCGCTGCACGCACTCCGTCCAGCGCACGGGGCTGGCGACCTGGCGCAGCAGAAACGGCACGACGTCACTGGCGGTGCGCGTCACGCCCGCATCGACGTTGCGGACGATCGGGACGCTGGGGTCGCTCACCGCGACGCCCGCGAGCGCGCCGGCAAGCCGCTCGGAGGCCGGTTTCATCAGCGAGCAGTGGAACGGAGCGCTCACCGGGAGCAGCACGCTCTTTCGCCCGCCGCGCTCCGTCGCGAGCGCGACCGCCCGCTCGACGGCCGCCTTGTCACCCGCGATCACGATCTGCTGCGCGGAGTTCACGTTGGCGACGTCGACGACCTGCCCCTGTGCGGCGTCGCGCACCACCGCCTCGACGGCGTCCAGCGCCAGGCCCATGATCGCTGCCATTGCACCGGTGCCGACGGGCACCGCCTCCTGCATGAACTCACCGCGCTTGCGCACGATGCCGACGGCGTCGCGCAGTCGCAGTGCGCCCGCCACCACGAGTGCGGAGTATTCGCCGAGGCTGTGGCCCGCCGCGAGCGCTGGCTTGAGCCCCCGCTCGGCGCAGGCCGCCGCCGCGGCGACGCTGGCCGTCAGCACGGCCGGCTGCGTGTTGGCCGTGAGCGCCAGCTCGCTCTCGGGCCCTTCGAACATCACGCGGCGCAGATCGAAGCCGAGCGCGGCATTGGCCTCGTCGAAGACGCCGCGCGCCGCGGCCGACGCGTCGTGGAACGCCTTGCCCATGCCGACGGCCTGCGAGCCCTGGCCGGGAAAGAGGAACGCGATCATGGCTTACTCAGATTCGCCTCGCCCGTCGAACGGGCTGCGGCTCGCACTACCATCGCATGAGTACGGTGCCCCAGGCGAAGCCGCCGCCGAAGGCCGCGATCAGGATCAGGTCGCCTTTCTTGATGCGTCCCGCCGCGAGCGCTTCGTCCATCGCGACGTAGACCGACGCGGCGCCCGTGTTGCCGTAGCGGTCGACGTTGACGAAGACACGCTCCATCGGCAGGCTCACGCGCTTGGCGGCGGCCTCGATGATGCGCAGATTCGCCTGGTGTGGGATGAAGAGCTTCACGTCGGCCGCGGTGAAGCCGTTGCGCGTGAGGATGCGCTCCGTGCATTCGGCGAACATCCGCACGGCAACCTTGAAGACTTCGGAGCCCTTCATCTTCGCGTAGTGCATCCGCTTGTCGACCGTCTCGTGCGAGGCCGGATACCGCGAGCCGCCGCCGGGCATGTAGAGCAAGTCCCAGTACTGCCCGTCGGAGTACAGATCGAAATCGATGAGCCCGCTGTCGTCCGTCGATGCCTCGAGCACAGCCGCGCCCGCGGCGTCGGCGAGCAGCACGCAGGTGCCGCGATCCGTGAAGTCCGTGATCTTCGACAGCGTCTCCGCGCCCACGGCCAGCACGCGGCGATATTTGCCGGTCTGAATGAACTGCGCGCCGATCGACAGGCTGTACACGGAGCCGGCGCACGCCGCCAGCATGTCGATGGAGCCCACGCGCCTGCAGCCCAGGCGGTGCTGGAGGATGTTGCCGACGCTCGGGAAGATCATGTCCGGCGTGGTCGTGCCGACCGCGATGAAGTCGATGTCCTCCGGCACGAGGTTCGCGCGCTCGAGCGCCTGCTGCGCCGCCTTCAGTGCCAGATCCGACGTCGCCTCGGTCTCGTCGGCGATGCGCCGCTCGCGGATGCCGCTGCGCTGCACGATCCACTCGTCGTTGGTCTCGACCATCTTCTCGAGATCCGCGTTGGTCAGGATCCGCTTCGGCGCATACGACCCGACGGCGACGATCTTGGCCCGCGTCATTCGCGGCCTCCCTCCCGCCCGCCGCGCGCGACTTCGGCTTCCAGCGCGGCGCGGATGTGCTCGTTGAGCCCCTTCTTGGCCCACTCCGCCGCGACCCGGACCGCGTTCTTGATGGCCTTCGCCGGTGAGCGTCCGTGGCAGATGATCGCCTCGCCATCGATCCCGAGCAGCGGCGCCCCGCCGAACTCCGTGTAGTCCACCCGCTTGCGAAAGCGCGTGATCGCCGGCGTCGACAGCGCGGCGCCGATCTTGCTGCGCAGGTCGCGCGTGAGCTCTTCCTTGATCATGGCGCCGAGCATCTCGGCCAGGCTCTCGGAGATCTTGAGCGCCACGTTGCCGGTGAAGCCGTCGGTGACGACGACATCGCACGCGCCGTTGTAGATGTCGCGCCCCTCGACGTTGCCGATGAAGTTGAGCGCGGACTCCTTGAGCTGCTCGTACGCCTCGCGCGTGAGGTCGTTGCCCTTGCCCTCTTCCTCGCCCACCGACAAGAGACCGACGCGCGGGTTGTCGACGCCCAGAATGTCGCGCGCGTAGACGTGGCCCATCAGCGCGTACTGGAAGAGGTGCCACGGCTTCGGCGCGACGTTGGCGCCAACGTCGAGGAGCAGCGTCGCCCGCTTGAGGCTCGGCAGCACGGTCGCGATGGCGGGCCGATCGATGCCGCGCAGCACGCCGATGACGAACATCGCGATGGCCATGGCGGCGCCGGTGTTGCCGGCCGAGATGAATGCCGAGGCGTAGCCGTCACGCACGAGCTCGGCGGCCACGCGCAGCGAGGAATCGCGCTTACGCCGCAGTGCCTGCGAAGGCGACTCGGCCATGCCGACCACCTGCGAAGCGTGCCGGACCTCGAGGCCGAGGTTGCCGATGTGCAGGCGCGTGATCTCGCGCTCGATGGCGTCCCGATCCCCGACCAGGATGACCGAGGCGCCAAACTCGCGGACGGCCGCCGCCGCACCATCGACGACGACGGCGGGGCCATGGTCGCCCCCCATCGCGTCGACCGCGATCTTCAGTTACGCGCCTTCCGTCGCGACGATCTCGCGACCTTTGTAGTACCCGCAGTGCGGACACACGCGGTGCGGCAGCTTCGCCTCGCGGCACTGCGGACAGACGGACCGCGTGGGCGGCGCCAGCTTGTAGTGGGTGCGGCGCTTCCGGCCGCGGGTCACGGAATGGCGTCGCTTCGGCAGCGGCATCGGCGTCTCCTCTCGGTGCTCGGTCAGTGGCGCAGGCGCGTGGCCAGATCGCGGAGCGCCGCCAGGCGCGGATCGGGTGCGTGCGCGGCACAGGCACACGCGGCGACATTGCGATTTCCACCGCAGGCAGGGCACAACCCGCGGCAGTCTTCTCGACACAGCGGTTTCATCGGCAGCGCGAGCGTGGTCTCGGTCTCCACGACGCGATTGAGGTCGAGCTGATCGTCGACATAGAAGTCGACGTCGAGGTCATCAACGCCCAGCTCCACGTTGTCGCCGGTTGCCGGACGTGGCAGGAGCCGCACGTCCACGCGCACGTCGACGCGCGCAGGGAACGATTCCAGGCAGCGGCCACACGTCTGAGGGACCGTCGCGGTCAGACGGCCATCGACGAGCACGTCGGCGCCGTCCGGGGCGATCGTCAGATTCACCGCGTCGAGCCGCCAGGACGGATCGGAAAACGCGGGGTCGAGAGCGCGCGGATCGGAAACGGCGAGGCCCTGTTCGTCGAGCTCGGACACGTTGATCATCATCGCGCTGATCTCGCGTAAGTCTCAGTCATTGAAGGATTTTTCACGTTAACCGGCCCAGTATATCGGCCGGGTCCGCGCCAGTCAAGGCATTTGACGTCAATTTGACCATGCTGAGGTCGTTTGCTACGCTTCGTGCGATGTCGAACGTGCTGAAGACGGGTCTTCTGCTCGGCGTCCTGACGGCCCTCTTCGTTCTCGGTGGCCGCGCCATCGCCGGCGAGCAGGGCATGATCATCGGCTTCGTGATGGCCGCCCTCATGAACGTCTTCTCCTATTGGTTCTCGGACAAGATCGTGCTGTCGATGTACGGCGCGCAGCCGGTAGACGAGACGCGGGCGCCCGGCCTCATCGCGATGGTGCGACGACTCGCCACGCGCGCCCAGATCCCGATGCCGCGCGTGTACATCATCCCGACGGATACCCCCAACGCGTTCGCCACGGGTCGCAATCCGCAGCACGCCGCGGTGGCGGTAACCGAAGGCATCATGCGGATCCTGGACGACGACGAGCTCGAGGGCGTGCTCGCGCACGAGCTGTCGCACGTGACCAACCGCGACGTCCTGATCTCGACCATCGCCGCCACGCTGGCCGGCGCCATCACCTATTTGGCGCACATGGCGCAGTGGGCGAGCATCTTCGGCGGCCGCTCGCGCGACGATGAGGACGGCGGCAGTAACCCGCTCGTCATGATGATCTTCGCGATCCTCGCGCCGATTGCCGCCATGCTCGTGCAGTTCGCCGTGTCGCGTGCGCGCGAATTCCAGGCCGACGCGACCGGCGCGCGCCTGGCGGGCCGCACGTACGGCCTGGCGAAGGCGCTCGAGAAGATCGAGGTCGCCTCGCGCATCGAGCCGCTGCCGGCCAATCCAGCAACGGCGCACATGTTCATCGTGAATCCGCTGACCGGGCAGAGCTTCGCCCGGTTGTTCTCCACGCATCCGTCGACCGAGGAGCGGATCGCCCGACTCCGCGCGATGCGGCTCGGCTGATGCCGCACCGGGCGGCGCCCGCCGCCCCTTGACCCTCGTGCCGCTGTGGGCGGCCCTGCTGTCTCTCGTGACGCTCGTCGTCGTGCCGGCAGAAGCCCAGCAGTCCCCCGTGACGCCGGACACCCTCTTTCTCGAAGAGCTCACGTGGACGGAGCTGCGCGCCGCCATCCAGGCGGGAACGACGACGATCATCGTCCCGATCGGCGGCACCGAGCAGAACGGACCGCACATGGCGCTGGGCAAGCACAACGCGCGCGTGAAGGCGCTGGCCGCGCGCATCGCGCGCGCGCTCGGCAACGCGCTCGTCGCGCCGGTCATCGCGTACGTGCCGGAGGGCGCGCTCCATCCGGCGACCGGGCACATGCGATTTCCCGGGACGATCACCGTTCCCGACGACGTGTTCCAGCGTGGACTCGAATCCGCCGCGCAGAGCTTCAGGCTGCACGGCTTTCGCGACATCGTCTTCCTGGGCGATCACGGCTCGACGCAGGCGGCGCAGAAGGCGGTGGCCGCGCGTCTGAACCGTGAATGGCGCGGCAGTCCCGTCCGCGCGCACGCCATCGAGGAGTACTACCGCGCGGCGACCAGCGGCGTGCGTGAGCTGCTGAAGGCGCGCGGGTTCGGCCCCGACGAGGTCGAAGGGCACGCGGGGCTGCCTGATACGTCGCTCACGCTCGCGATCGATCCGACTCTCGTGCGCCCCGGTCTCTTGCGTGGCGAGCGGCCCGCGGGCGCGGACAGCGGCGTCGAAGGCGACCCGCGCCGTGCGAGCGCCGATCTTGGCCGTCTCGGCGTCGATCTCATCGTCAGCCGCACGATCGCGGCGATCAAGGACTCCACCACCCGTCGTTAGAGAGGACGCATGAACTCGACCACTCGGCTGCGCGTGCTCGCGGTGACGCTCGTCCTGGCCCTCACGCTGACCGTCGCCGGCTCGGGCGCCACGGGGCGCATCGAGACCGTGCCCGGCATGCCGCCCGTGACGAATCCGAGCAACCTCTACAGCGAGACCCTGGCCGACAAGCTCAGTCCCTCGCTCGCCAACGTCCCGACGCGGGTCTACGTGCCCAACGTGAAATCCCACGAGGTCCACGTCATCGACCCTGCGACGTTCAAGGTGATCGATCGTTACAAGGTCGGCCGGAACCCGCAGCACGTCGTGCCGTCGTGGGACATGACGACGCTGTGGGTCACGAACAACGCCGAGGGCCGGACGGACGGGACGCTGACGCCGATCGACCCCATGACCGGCAAGCCCGGCAAGGAGATCGCCGTCGACGATCCGTACAACATGTACTTCACGCCGGACGGCAAGTCCGCGATCGTCGTCGCCGAGGCGATGAAGCGGCTCGACTTCCGCGATCCGAAGACGTTCGCGCTGCAGGGCTCGGTGTCGGCGCCCAAGTGCGGAGGCATCAACCACGGCGACTTCTCGATCGACGGCAAGATTCTGATCATGACGTGCGAGTACGCGAGTCGCATGGTGAAGATCGACTGGCGCGCGCGAAAGGTGCTCGGCTATCTCACGCTGCCGAACGGCGGCATCCCACAGGACGTGCGCGTGAGTCCCGATGGCGGCATCTTCTACGTCGCCGACCTCAAGGCGGGCGGCGTGCACCTGATCGACGGCGACGCCTTCAAGATCGTCGGGTTCATCAAGACGGGCGTGGGCCCGCACGGGCTCTACCCGAGCCGCGACGCGACCAAGCTCTATGTCACGAACCGCGGCTTCTCGCAGATCGGCGGCAAGCCCGGCGTCGGCGAGGGCAGCGTGGCCGTCGTCGACTTTGCGACCCGCTCGGTCGTCGCGACGTGGACGCTGCCGAAGGCCGGCAGCCCCGATATGGGCAACCTGAGCGTGGACGGCAAATACCTGTGGCTGTCGGGGCGCTACGACCGCGTGGTCTACGTCATCGACACGACCACCGGTGAGCTCGTGAAAACGATCCCGGTCGGCCACGAGCCGCACGGGCTCACGGTGTGGCCGCAGCCGGGACGCTACTCGCTCGGGCACACCGGCAACATGCGCTGACGGCCGCGCTTCCTTGACCGGCCTCGCGGCTCACGCGAGAATCAGTCGGTTGGACGGATGAGTCTCGAGCCGGTCATTCGTGTCATCGATGTCCGCAAGGTCTTCGGTCTTGTCCCCGTCCTCGA
>JBKOZH010000051.1:0-8375 GCA_046725765.1 Candidatus Methylomirabilota bacterium
CGCCCAGCGGCAGGGTGCCGGAGGCGAGCACCAGCATGAGCGTCGCCGCGGACAGCACGCCGGTGGCCGCGACGAGGTCGTGGCGCGTCGCACGGTCCGCCAGGAAGCCGCCCATCAGCACGCCCGTCGCATTGCCGAGCAAATAGACGGTGAGCGCGCCGGTGGCCAGCACGAGCGGCGCGTCGTAGATGGCGCCGAGCGCGGGCACCGCAAACGTCTGGATGCCGCTCGTCGATGCCGTCAGCAGCACGAAGTATCCGAACGCCATGAGAATCGGCACGGCCATGAGCATGCGCAGATCGCCGCGCAGTCCGGCACCGTGCGGGCGCGGCACCGGCGGCATCCGTGCGCCGAGGCCCGCCGTCTGCAGCGCGATCACCAGCGTCGCGGCCAGCGCCACACCGCCCGCCGTGACGAGCGCCACGCGCCAGCTGGCGACGTGCGTCACGCTGCCCACGAGCAGCGGCGCGAGCACCCAGCCGATGTTGCCGGAGATCTGGTGCAGGCTGTACGCGCGCGCGATGCGCCGCGCGCTGACGGTGGCGTTGAGCATCGAGTAGTCCGCCGGATGAAATACGCTGTTGCCGAGGCCGGCGAGGGCGGCGATGGGCAGCAGCATCCAGTACGTCGGCGCCAGTCCCGCCGCGGCGATGGCGGCCCCGAAGAGCACCATGCCGATGAGCAGCACGCGGCGCGCGCCAAAATGATCCACGAAGAAGCCGGCGATCGGCTGCGCCACGCCGGACACCGCATAGAACACGCTCGAGATCGCACCGAGCGCCACCCACGAGACGCCGAACTCGTCGCGCAGCAGCGGAAACAACGGCGGCAGCGTGAGCTGCAGGAAATGGCTGACGGTGTGACCGGAGCCGATGAGCGCGATGACGCGCACGTCGTCCCGGAGCGAGCGGTCCACGCGAGCGAGCCTAGGCCGCCGGCTTCAGCGCGGTCAGGTGCGGCAGCACCTCGCTGGCGAAGCGATTGATCGAGTCCGTCGCCTGCGCCTCGGTGACGTCACCGAAGATCGGGCGCACGACGAGATAGGTGCACGTGCTGACGGCCGCCTGTCGCTCGAGCTCCTCGCGCACGCGCGCCGCGGTGCCGGCCACGGCCAGGCCGCGCTGGCGCGCCTCGTCGAAGTCGCGCGCGAAGCGGATCGGCGTCGAGCCGAAGTCGCGCCACAGCTTGGTGAGGTTGGCGTACCAGGTCGCGTAGTTCGGCCGCGCGATCGCTTCGGCTTCGGCGTCGGTGGCCGCCACCACCACGTGTCGCGTCATGCCGACCTTCGGCATCGGCGCCGTCCCCTGCTTGCGATGCCACACCTCGCGATAGCGCGCGAACAGCTCGGCGGCGCCTTCGGCAGGATGGTTGCTGAGCACGTGCACGCCGTTGGTGGCGGCCCATTCGGCGCCGCGGTCGTGACCCAACCCGTACCAGATCGGCGGATGAGGCTTCTGAAACGGCCGCAGCACCATCGGCACCTTACGGTACGTGTAGCGCGGCCCGCGATGCTCGAGCACCTCGTTGGTGAGCCCGGCAAGGATCACCTCGAGCGCTTCGCGGTAGATCTCCTCCGTCTCGAAGGGATGGAGGTCGAAGTACGCCATCTCGTACGGGACGATGCCGCGCCCGACGCCAAGGTCGAAGCGCCCGCGCGAGAGCTGATCGAGCATGCAGATCTCCTCGATCAGGCGCAGCGGGTCGTAGAGCGGCAGGCAGTAGACGCACGGGCCGAGCCGGATCTGCCGCGTGCGCTGGGTGGCCGCGGCCAGGAAGATGCCGGGCACCGGCGCCATGCCGAGCGGCGTCGCGTGGTGCTCAGCGAGGTGGTACGCGTGAAAGCCCGCCGCATCGTAGCGCTCGAGCAAGCGCAGCCGGCTCGCGTAGTGCTCGTCGAGCGGTACGTTGCGGCGGTCGAGGTGGTCGAAAACGCCGACGTCCACGTGGCTAGGCGCTCACCGTCTTCCTGATGCTGCCGAGGTGCTCGTCGATGTGACCGATGAGGATCGCCTGGATCATCTGCTCCGTCGTCATGGCCGACATGCCTTTGAGCGGCTCGGCGGAGCGGGCGAGCGCGGCGTCGTCCAGACCACGCACCATCGTCGCGGCGGTGGCCGCGTTCTTCTTGTGCAGGGTGACCGTCTCCGCCTTGCCGACGTTGGCGAAGTCCTTCGCGTGCTGGGCGTTCATCTGGTCGAGCTCCTTCGGTCCGAACGACGGCTTGTGCTGACCGGAGGCGGCCGACTTCACGAGCCCCGCGATGCCCTCGTGGCCCGTCGCGATGTGGTGGGCGACGACGCAGACCGGCCACTTCTCCGCGGACGTGACCTTCTTCCAATCCGCGTCGCTGACCTTGTCGAGGACGGCCGTCGCTTCCTGGACCTTCGCCTCGAACTGCTTCGCCAATGCCTCGGCCTTCGCGCCCATGATGGTCCCTCCTCTGGCGGCGCAGTATACTCCCCTTCACCAAGGCATCCGTCAGGAGGCGCGCACTCATGAGCGTGCACATCGACATCAACTGCGACATGGGCGAGAGCTACGGACGCTGGACGCTGGGCGCCGACGAAGAGATCATGCCGCACATCACGTCGGCCAACATCGCCTGCGGCTTTCATGGCGGCGATCCGCACGTGATGCGCAAGAGCGTCGAGCTCGCCGTGCAGCACGGGGTGGCCGTGGGCGCCCATCCGGGGCTCCCGGATCTCATGGGCTTCGGGCGGCGCCGCATGGAGGTCTCGCCGCAGGAGATCAAGGACATCCATCGCTACCAGGTCGGCGCGCTGGCCGCATTCGCGGAGGCCGCCGGCACGACGTTGCAGCACGTGAAGGCGCACGGCATCCAGTACCACATGTTCGAGGAAAACCTGCCGCTCGGGCGCGCCTCCGCCGAACAGGTCGTGGAGCTCGACCCCAACATCATCCTGATGACGATGGCGATGACGAAGTACGACGGCGAGGCGCGCAAGGTGAAGGGCTGCCGTGTCGCCGCCGAGGGCTTCGCCGATCGCGTCTACGCCGACGACGGTCAGCTGGTCTCGCGCAAGCTCGGCAAGGATGCGCTCGTCTCCGACCCGTCGAAGGCCGCCGATCAGGCCGTGCGCATGGTGATGGAGCAGAAGGTCCGTACGATCACCGGCAAAATCATCGACGCCAAGATCGACACCATCTGCATCCACGGCGACAGCCCCGGCGCCGAGAAGATCGTCCCCGCCGTCCGCGACGCCCTCGTCAAGGCCGGCGCCGTGGTGAAGCCGCTGCGGGACTGGTTCGGAAAGTAACCGACGAGACCTATACCCAGTCGATGAGCGCGCTCGCGATGGTCGCGGCGACGGCGATCGTCGCAAGGAGCCAATCGAACGGCTCGGGCATTCCCGCCCTCCTCCAAGCCGCACGATAGCCGTGCCCGGTGACCGGCCGATGACCGGCCGGCGAAATCTTCGTTGCAGCCGGCGTCACGTAAACTTCATACGGGCGCTGCCCGCTCCGTAATCCGCGGCCGGCAGACTGGGCACGATGGCCGACCCCCCAAGCCCCGGCCAACCGCTCACTCGGCCGCGCGCTCCGCGGCCGAGCCCGCCGTCGTTGGGTCGCGCGGACCTCCACCTGCACACCTCATTCAGTGATGGGCGCCAGTCGCCGGAAGCGCTCGTGCGCGCGGCCGCCGGCCGGCTCGACGTGTTGGCCATCACCGACCACGACACCATCGCCGGCGCGCTGCGTGCGCGCGCGTTCGCGCGGCAGCGGCCGGAGCTCGGCGTCGAGGTCGTCGTCGGTGAAGAGGTCAGCACGCTCAACGGCCATCTGCTCGCACTGTTCGTCGAAGAGCACATCCCACCCGGCTTGAGCGCCGAGCAGACGCTCGCGCTCATCCACGCTCAGGGAGGGCTGGCCGTCGCGCCGCATCTGTTCCATCCGCTGCGTTACGCGCGCCGCGGACATCCGCCGCTGGCCGAACTTGTTGCCGACCTGCCAGTCGACGCGCTGGAGGTCGTCAACAACACGGGACCCTTCGCGACGTACTACGACGCGCGTGCGCTCCTCGCGAACAATCGCTGGCGACTGCCGGTGACGGGCGGCAGCGACGCCCACGACGTGCGCTATCTGGCCAGCGCCCTCACGCGCTTCGAAGGTTGCGACGCGACGGCGCTCCGCGACGCGCTCGTGCGCGGCCGCACACACGCGCACCTGAACTGGTCGTGGACGCTCGGACGGCTGCCCGGCCACATCGCGCTCAAGTGCGGTGACTTCGCCCGCTTCGTCCGCGGCCCGCGGCTGGTGCGCGTGCCCGTGTAACAGAGGAGCGCCACGGCTACGCCGGGGCGCTTCCGAACGCTGGGGGTGTGGGGCCATTTCGGGGCCCCCACGTTCAACTAGCGGGCGCCGTGTACCCCGCGCGGTGGAAGTAGTTCGCGTTGTAGAACTGCAGCACGAGATCGCGATAGACCGCCGGCTCGTAGCGCGGCGGATCGTCGCGATCCGTGCACGTCGGCACCACCTCGATGCGCGCGTCGGGGCTCGGGCTATAGAAGAACGCGATCGAGTAGCGATCGCGCCCGGAGTCGTTCAGCACGCCGTGCGGCGTCGACAGGAACCGGTCGTTCGACCACCGCTTCATCACGTTGCCGAGGTTGACGAGGAACGTCCCGTCGATGACGGGCGGCGCCAGCCAGTCTCCGCTCGGCAGCCGCACGGCCAAGCCGGGCACGTCTTCGCGCGCGAGCATCGTGATGAACGAGTTGTCGGTGTGCGGGCCCTGACCGAACTGCTCGTCGTCGTCGGTCTCCTGGGGCGGATAGTGCAGGAACCGGAGATTGATGTGCGCCTCGTTGGCAAAATACGGCGCGAAGAACTCCGGCGGCAGATGGAGAGCCCGCGCGAGCACGGGCAGCAGCCGCTCGCCGAGCGCCTCCATCGTCTTGAAATAGGCCACCATCATCGCGCGCATGCCATCGTGGCCGTGCGGCCACTGGTTGCGGCCGCGCAGCGGCACGCGGGCGACGACAGCGGGATGATCGGCGCCGCGCTCGTGACTGATGAAAAAGCTCTCGTTGAAGTTCGGCCGCGTCGCCTTGTGCACCGTGGAGGCGCGCTGCATGCTCTGGTTGACCGGCAGATAGCCGATGTTGTTCTCGTTCAGCTTGAGGGCGAGCTTGTCCTCGAGCGGCAGCGCGTGGAACTCCCGCGAGGCGGTGAAGGCCGCCTGCACTATGCGCGCCGATACGCCGTGCCCCGCGAGATAGAAGAAGCCGATGCGCTCACACGCGCGACGCACCTCGGCGGCGACCGCATCCAGCGCGCCGGGCTCGCCACGAAACGCCGGACCGACGTCGATCACCGGGATCGTGCGCGTGACTTCCGCGACGTCCTTCACCGCCATCGCCTTGAAGATGTTCATGGCCCGCTACGATACCACCGCTTCATTCGTCGGCTCATCTCTGAGCGGCGCGCGGATCGAGCACGTCGCGCAACGCATCCCCGACCAGGTTGAGCGCGAGCACGATGACGAAGATCGCCAGGCCCGGCAGCAGCACGACGTGGGGGCTCAGGATCACGAACTGACGGCCGGTGGCGAGCATGCTGCCCCAGTCCGCCGTCGGCGGCTGGGTGCCGAGGCCGAGGAACGACAATCCTGCCGTCGCCAGGATCTTGGCGCCGACGTCCAGGCTGAACGCCACGATCACGGGCGACAGCAGGTGCGGCAGCACGTGCCGCCCGAGGATGACCGCGTCGCTGGCACCCAGCGCGCGCGCGGCCTCGACGAACTCGCGCTCGCGCAGCGAGAGCACGACGCCGCGCACCAGCCGCGTGTAGAGCGGAAATCCGACGATCGCGATGGCCACCATCGCGTTGCGCAGGCCCGGCCCGAGACCGGCGACGATCGCGATGGCGAGGAGCACGTACGGAAACGCCATCAGGATGTCGGTGAGCCGCATGATCAGAGTCTCGATCCAGCCGGTATAGAACCCGCCGAGGATCCCGAGCGTGACGCCGATCAGCATCGCCGCCGCCGCGGACGCCACGCCGGCCGCCAGCGACACGCGCGCCCCCCAGACCAGCCGCGCGAGCAGATCGCGCCCGAACTCGTCGGTGCCGAGCGCGTGCCCGGGCGACAACGGCGGCCGCAGCCGGTGCGGCGTGTCCACCGCGTCGGGATCGGCGAGCGGCAGCCACGGCGCGAGCACCGCCGCGAGTACGGCGATGAGCAGCGCGAGCGCGGCCGCCACGGCGAGCCAGTTCCCACCGGCGAGGCGGCCGAGCGCGCTTCGACGGCGCGGCGCTTCGGTCGGTCGCGCAAGTGTCACCGCAGCGGCGCCGGCGTCACTCATAGCGGATCCGCGGGTCGAGCCACGCGTACAGGAGGTCGACGGCGAGGTTCACGAGGACGAATGACAGCGCGACGATCAGCACGCAGCCCTGCACCAGTGGAAAGTCGCGCGCGAGGATGCCCTGCACCATCAGCGTGCCGACGCCCGGCCACGCGAACACCGTCTCCGTCAGCACGGCCCCGCCCAGCAGGTAACCGGCCTGCACGCCGACGACGGTGACGATCGGGACGAGCGCGTTGCTGAGGCCATGGCGCAGGACAACCGCGCGATTGCTGACGCCCTTGGCGCGCGCCGTGCGCACGTAGTCCTGGCCCAGCGTCTCCAGCATCGCGCTGCGCGTGAGACGCGCGACGATGGTCACCGACGCCGCGGCCAGCGTCACCGCCGGCAGCACCAGATGGCTGAGGAGATCGCGCAGGTCGCCGCCGCCGTGCGGCGCGTACATGCCGGAGGCCGGCAGCCAGCCGAGCTGCAGCGCGAACACGACCATCAAGACGATCCCGAGCCAGAACGACGGCATGCTGGCGCCGAAGAGCGAGGCCACGGCGCTCAGACGGTCGAGCATCGAGTTCGGACGTGTCGCGGCGGCCACGCCCAGCGCGACGCCGATGATGGTGGAGAGCAGCAGCGCGGTGGCCGTCAGCAGGAGCGTGGCGCGAAAGCGCGTCAGCACCTCACCGAGCACCGGCCGCTTCATCCACAGCGAGCGCCCGAGATCGCCGTGCACGACGTGCCCGATCCACTTCAAATACTGCACGTGCAGCGGCTCGTTCAGGCCGAGATCGGTCCGCAGGCGCGCCAGGTCTTCCTTCGTGGCCTGCGAGCCGAGCATGATCTCCGCCGGGTCGCCCGGCGAGAGATGCAGCACCATGAAGATGATGACGGAGACGCCCGCCAGCACCGGCACCAGCAGCAGGAGCCGGCGCGCGAGGTAGCGCCTCACGGCCTCACGTCAGCGCGTTGCGCTCACTTTCCGTTCGTCTTCGTGATGGCGCTGTAGACCATGTTCTTCAGCAGCGGACGGTAGTACGCGCGCTGCTTGGGCGACTGCATCGCGAACACGACGAAGAGATCTTCCTTGGGATCGATCCAGAAGTACGTCCCGCCGGCGCCGCCCCAGAAGTATTCGCCCACCGAGCCCTGCGTCGGCGCGACACCCGCGTCGCGGCGCACGCCGAAGCCGAGGCCGAAGCCGTAGCCCGGTCCCGGCAGGTACAAGGCACCCGGCGCGATCGAGGCGTCGAGATGATCCGACGCCATGTACGCGACCGTCTTCGGGCTCAGGATGCGCTTGCCGTCGAGCGCGCCGCCGTTGAGCAGCATCTGACAGAAGCGGGCGTAGTCGGCGGTCGTCCCCATCATGCCGCCGCCGCCCGACTGCCAGCGCTGCGGCACGCGCGGGTCGAAGAAGTCCGAGTTCGGACCGATGGTACGATCGTTCGGGAACGGCTCGGCGATGCGCGCGTGCTTGCTTTTGTCGGTGACGTCGAACGTCGTCTCCTTCATGCCGAGCGGGTCGAGGATGCGCTCCTTCATGAACTCGTAGAGCGACTTGTTGGAGACCACCTCGACCACGCGGCCGAGCACGTCGGTCGAGTGGCTGTAGTCCCACATCGTGCCGGGATGACTGGCGAGCGGCAGCCTCGAGAGCCGGGTAACGAACTCGGCGTTTGTCGGGTCGCCCTCGAGGAGCTTGGCCTCGCGATACGCCTTCTTGACCAGCGTGTCGCCGAAGATCCCGTACGTCAGTCCGGACGTGTGCCGGAGCAAGTCCTGGACGGTCATTTGCCGCTTCGGCGGCACGAGCTCGAGCGTCGGCGTGCCGTCGGCGCCCGGCTTCTCGACGCCGACCTTCATCTCGGCGATCTGTGGGATGTATTTCGCCACGGGATCGCTGAGTGAGACCTTGCCCTCCTCGACGAGGATGAGCGCCGCCACCGACGCGATCGGCTTGGTCATCGAGTAGATGCGGAAGATGGCGTCCTTCGTCATCGGCGCTTTCGTCGCCGGATCGATCACGCCGACCGTCTCGAAGAAGGCGATCTTGCC
>JBKOZH010000070.1:0-10890 GCA_046725765.1 Candidatus Methylomirabilota bacterium
ACCGCGGCGTCCGGCGTGAGCCAGGCGTTGTACCAGCGCTGCACGTACGGCTTGAGCCGCTGCAAGGTCTCCGCGTGGCGGCGTTGCTCGGGCGCGATCGCCCGCGCCGCCTTGCGGATCTCGCGGTAGACGACGTCCACGTCGAGCGTCGTCATCTTGCGATGCTCCATGACGACACGCCCGCCGACGATCGCGGTGTTCACGTCCTCGCCCATCGCGCGGTGGATGAACGCCTCGGCGATCGGCAGGTCCTCGACCATCCAGGGATCGCGCAGCACCCGATCGAGGTCGACGAGGATCATGTCCGCCTTCATGCCCGGCTCGAGCGTGCCGATCACGCCGCCGAAGCCGACCGCGCGCGCGCCGTTCACCGTGCCCATACGCAGGACGTCGTAGGCGTCGAGCGCGGGCGTCGTCAGGTCGTAGTCGGGCACGCGGTGGAGCTTGTGCAGCATACGCAGCTCCATCACGGCGTCCTCGTCGTCGTTGATTGTCTTGTCGTCGAGGCCCATCGCGACGTTCACGCCGCGCCGGTGCATCCGGTAGATCGGCGCCAGCCCATTGCGCATGCCGAGGTTGCAGGACGGGTGGCTCGTGATCGACGCGCGGCGCGAGGCCAGGCGGTCGATGTCCTCCTCGGTGACCCAGATCGCGTGACCGAGCGTGAGGTTGTGATCGACGAGGCCGAGGTCGTCCAGCCACGCGATCGCGCTCTTGCCGTATTTGCGAAACGAGAACGCGCGCTGGATCGGCGTCTGCACGCAGTGCATGTGGATCGGCGCCTTGCCGAGCCGGTCGGCCGTCTCTCTCGCGCGTGCGAGGAACGACTCGGTCACCGCCTGCGCCCACGACGGTGACAGCAAGATGCGCGTGTCGTCCGAGGCGAAGCTCCGATGCAGATGCTCGAACAACGCGAAGTACTCTTCCTCGATGCCCTTGCCGTCCAGGTGCACGAGCGGCTCCGCGAACGCCCTGAGATCGGCGGGCAGCGTGTCGAGAAACGCGACCCCATCGAGGACGAGCTTGTCGACGTTGCGCACGCCGGGCGCGAAGGCCAGACGGATGCCCGCATCGAGATACGTTCGGATGGCGATCTCGCAGCGCCGGCGCGCCTGGGGCCCGTCCGTGTCGAAGCCCATGTGATGGATCGTCGTGCAGCCGCTGCGCAGGTGGCGCCACGCGCCGAGGGCCGCCGTCAGCTCCGGCTCGAAGACCGGCATGAAGGCCCAGTCGAGGAGGTTGTTCTCCAGATAATCGTTCAACACGCCTTTCTGAATCGGGCTCAGCGCGCGCCCGTGGCTGTGCGCGTCGACGAGACCGGGCATCAAGAGCTGCG
Source organism: Candidatus Methylomirabilota bacterium (assembly GCA_046725765.1). GTDB lineage: Bacteria > Methylomirabilota > Methylomirabilia > Rokubacteriales > CSP1-6 > AR12. Next base: position 1,337 of record JBKOZH010000070.1, read on the forward strand.
TGCCGCTGCCGACGACGCGCGCGTTCGGGTTTGCGCGGCGCAGCGTGCGCCAGTCGCCGACGGCGGCGATATTCGAGCCCGACACCAGCACCGCGCCGTCGGACACAACGCCGGCCTCGCGCCGGCCGGCGTTCGTAATGACGTACTGCCCGCGGACCAGCAGATCCACCGCGCTCACTCCAGTGCGGCCAGCTTCTCGATGATCGTCAGCGCGACGCTGGTGTCCTGATCGGCGAGCCCGGCCGCCATCGCCGCCTGCTGATAGCGCTGGGCGACGTTGGAGAAGCTCACCGGCACGTGCAGCTCCTTGGCGATCGTGTTGAACGTCTCGAGGTCCTTGTTCATGAGGAACACCTTGAAGCCGGGCGCGAAGTTGCGCGGCACGATCGCGGTCGGGATGCGCTCGAGCGCTTTGCTGCCGCCGCTGGAGGCCTTGACGACCTCGTAGATCGTCATGGGATCGAGGCCGGCTTTGCGGCCGAGGACGACGCCTTCCATCATGGCCAGCGAGTTCACGCACGCCATCATGTTGTTGATCGCCTTGACGATGTTGCCGGCGCCGACGGGGCCGACGCTGAAGATGTTCGGGCCGATGGCGCGCAGCACCGGCCGCGCGCGCTCCAATACTTGAGGGTCGCCGCCGACCATCACCGCCAGCGTCGCCGCGCGCGCGCCGCTGACGCCACCGCTCACCGGCGCCTCCAGGAAATCGACGCCTCGCGCCTTGGCGCGCGGCTCGATCTTGCGCGGGGTGGACGGCAGCACGCTGCTGAGGTCGATCAGGATCTGCCCGGGCCGCGCGCGCTCGACCAGCCCGCCCGGCTCGAGATAGAGCGCTTCCACGTCGGGCGAAGCCGGCAGACACGTCATCACGATTTCGGAGCGCTCGACGACCTCCTGCGCGGAGCCCGCCTTCTGCGCGCCGGCTCCGATGAGGTTCGTCATGGCCGCGGGGTTCTTGTCGAACACGGTGAGCGGGAAGGCCTTGAGCACGTTGCCAGCCATCGGATTGCCCATGTTGCCGACGCCGATGAAGCCTACGGTTGTCGCCATGTGTGATCTCCTCGGCCGGGATGATACCGCCACGCCCGCATTCGCGCTCCGTTGACACCTTCCGGCGGCTAGTAGAGGATGGGCCGCCGTGTTGCTCAGCAGCGTGTCCGACATGATGGAGTGGGGTCTCCACGGCGCGTCACGCGGGCGTCGCGACGCGCTCTCATGGCGTCTTTCCGCGCTGCTCGCGTTCGTCGCCGTGTGGAGTCTCGCGGGCTGGCTCGTCGAGGCGACGCGGCCGTTCAATCCGCTGTTCCTGCCGGCGCCGTGGGTGGTGATCGGTGCGCTCGTCGATCTCGCGCGTAAGGGGCAGCTCGGGCTGCACGTCCTCGCCACGCTCGAGCGTGTCGCGGTGGGATTCTCGATCGGCGCGCTGGCCGCGCTCGTGCTGGGACTGCTGGCCGGTCAGCTGCGCACGATCCGCAACATCGTCGAGCCGGTGGTGGAGCTGCTGCGGCCGATCCCGCCCCTCGCCGTGCTGCCGCTCTTCATCGTGTGGGTCGGCATCGGCGAGGCCTCGAAGGTCGGCTTCATCGCCTACGCGGTGTTCTTTCCGATGTTCGTGACGACCGTGCACGGCGTCGCCCAGATCGACACCCGGCTGCTGCGTGCCGCCGAAAGCCTCGGCGCGCGACCGCGTCAGCTGTTCACGCGCGTCATCCTGCCGGCGGCGCTGCCGGACGTGCTGACCGGACTGCGCCTGGGCGTCGCGCTGTCATTCTTCGTGATCGTGATCTCCGAGTTCGTCGGCGCCGAGAGCGGGCTCGGCTACCTGATCAACGACGGACGCAACTTCTTCCTCGTGCCACAGATGCTGGGCGCGGCGCTGCTCCTCGGTCTGCTCGGCTATGCCGGCAACGGGCTGGTGCGCCTGCTCGAGCGGCGCGTGCTGCGCTGGCAGCGGCTGCAATGACGCCACACGCGTCTCGCTCAGGCCACCCGCGGCTCGAGCCGGGCTCGCGGACATCGCTACAAATGACGCCACACGCGTCTCGCTCAGGCCACCCGCGGCTCGAGCCGGGCTCGCGGAGCCCGCTACAATGAAGATCGCCGTCCGCGGGCTGTCGCGCACGTTCGTGGCGGCGGGACGCGAGACGCCGGCACTCTCGAGCGTCGATCTCGAGATCGCCGAGCGCGAGTTCGTGTGTCTGCTCGGCCCGTCCGGCTGCGGCAAGTCCACGCTGCTCAACATCGTCGCCGGTTTTCTGCGCCCCTCCGCCGGCGAGGTGCTCGTCGACGGTCGCGCGGTCACCGGACCGGGAGCGGACCGCGGCGTGGTGTTCCAGGAATACGTCCTGTTTCCGTGGCTCACCGTCACCGGCAACGTCGAGTTCGGCCTGAGCCTGAAGGGGACGCCGCCGGCGGAGCGGCGCGCGACCGTCGCGCGCTATCTGGAGCTGGTCGGCCTCGCCGCGCACGCCGAGAAGTATCCCGTTCAGCTGTCCGGCGGCATGAAGCAGCGCGTGGCCATCGCGCGCGCGCTGGCGAACAGCCCGGCCGTCATCCTGATGGACGAGCCATTCGGCGCGCTCGACGCGCAGACGCGCGAAACGCTGCAAGACGAGCTGTCCCGCATCCAGCGCGTGGAGCACAAGACAGTGCTCTTCGTCACGCACTCGATCCGCGAGGCCGTGTATCTCGCCGACCGGGTCGTCGTCATGACGTCGGCACCCGGGCGCATCAAGCAGGTGTTCACGATCAAGCTGCCGGAGGTGCGCGATCGCTTCGCGCCCGAGTTCACGCACTACGAGAGCGAGATCACGCGCGTGGTGAAGGAAGAAGTCGCCAAGGTGCACGAATGAGCCGCACTCGCGCGCTCGCGCTGCTCGGCGTGGTGGTCGTGTGGGCGCTGCTGGCGTACGGCAATCGACGGCTCGGCGTGATGCCGCCGGCGCTGCTGCCCACACCGGGTGAGGTCGCCGCCGTCTTCGCCGACACCGTCCGCGACGGCACGCTGCCGCGTCACGTGCTGACGTCGCTGGCCCGGGTCGGCATTGGCTTCGGGTTCGCGGCCGTGGCCGCGCTGGGGCTGGGGCTGCTGGCCGCGCTCTGCGTGCCGTTGCGTTTGATGCTCGAGCCGATCATCGAATTCGTGCGTCCGATCCCACCGCTGGCCTTCCTGCCGATGTTCCTCGTGTGGTTCGGCCTGGGCGAGGGGTCCAAGGTCGCGTTCATCGGCTACACGACGTTCTTTCCGATGTTCATCGCCATCGCCGCCGCCGTGCTGCGCGTCGACGTGACGCTGCTGCGTGCCGCGGCCAGTCTCGGCGCCGGTCACCTCGATCTCATCCGGCGCGTCGTGCTGCCCGCCGCGCTGCCGGCGATCATCGTGGCGCTGCGGCTGGGATTTGCGCTCGCGCTGTTCGTCATCGTCGGCGCGGAGTTCATGGGCGCCGACGCCGGCCTCGGCCATCTCATCATGGAAGGCCGAACGTTCTTCGTGCCCGCACAGATCGTCATGGGAGCCCTGGTGCTCGGGCTCCTCGGATCGCTCGTCAACGCGCTGCTCCTCACGGCCGAGCGGCGGCTGTTCCGCTGGCGCGAGGCGGGCGCGACCTCGTAATCAACCGGGAAAGGAGTCCCTCATGCGTGTCCTGATCGCCGTGTTCGCCGCGCTCGTCGCCCTGGCCTCCGCGGCCGACGCGCTCGCCCAGAAGCCGGAGGTGAGCGAGGTCGACGCGTGGCTCGTGCGCGATCCGCAGATGTCGGCGCAGTTCGCCGTCGCCGACCAGCTCGGCTACTTCAAGCAGGAAGGGCTCAAGGTCAACATCCGCTGGTACATCGCGGGGACGGATCTGCCGAGCATGTGGGGCGCCGGCAACATCCATCTCGGCACGGCCACCGCGACGATGGTCGTCCCCATCGCCGCCTCCGGCCAGCAGATCTACAACATCTCGCCGCAGAGCGACATCGGCGGCGTGCAGCAGGTGATCCTCGGCAAGAAGGCGCAGGAGATCGTCAAGAGCCCGAAGGACTTCGAGAAGCTCAAGGTCGGCATGCCCAAGGGCGCCTCGGTGACGATGGCGATCCAGAGTTTCTGCAAGGCCAACGGCGTGGACTTCAACAAGATCCAGTTCGTCAACCTCGCCCCGCCGGACGCCATCACCGCGCTCGCCAAGGGCGACATCGACGCGATGGCCGCGTGGGCGCCGTGGACGTTCCGCGCCATGAAGGAAGCCGGCGGCAAGCTGTACTTCACGGGCAGCAAGAGCAGCATTCCGGGCAAGGAAGGACCGGTCGAGTGGCTGCAGGTCCACGCCGGCATTGTGGCCAGCGGCAAGATGCTCAAGGAGAACCCCAACACGCTGAAGGCTATCGTGCGCGCCACGCGCAAGGCGACGGAGACGATCAACCGCGATCGCGACGCCGCCCTCGAGATCGTCGCGCGCGAGATGAAGATCGACAAGGATCTGGCGCGCGAGATCATGACGTACAACGTCTACTCCATGGAGATGAACCCGAACATCGTCAAGGGGATGAACGACTTCGTCGACTTCCTCTACTCGCTCGACCGCATCAAGCAGAAGTTCCCGGCCGAGCAGGTCTTCTACACGAAGATCCTCGAGGAGGTCGATCCCGCGCTCGTGAAGTGGAAGTCGAAGACGGAGGTCAAGTGACGCCGTGACGGTCCGCCGCGCCGCCAGCAACGACGTGCACGTGCTGGCGGCGCTCAACGGCGTCGTTCACGAGATGCACCTGGCGCGGCGCCCGGACTACTTCAAGCCGGTGCGGGCGGACGACGTGGCCGCGTGGTTTCGTTCGCGGCTGGACGAGCCGACGACGGCGGCGTGGATCGCGGAGGCCGACGGACGCCCGGTCGGTTACGTGCTTACGTTCTTCCACGAGCGCGGCGAGAACCCGTTCCATCGTGGGCGGCGGTGGTGCGAGATCGATCAGATCGCCGTGGTTCCAGAGTGGCGCCGACGAGGGATCGGCCGCGCGCTCATGGCGGCGGCGCTGGAGGAGGCGGATAAGCGCGGGCTCCGCGACGTCGAGTTGTTCTCGTGGGCGTTCAACACCGAGGCCCACGCGATGTTCCGGGGTTTAGGTTTCGAGCCGCGCCACCTGCGGTTCGAGCGGCGCGCGCCGTAGCCCGTCGCGCGCCTCAGCGCGGTGGCGTTTCGGGCAGCACGCAGTAGGCGCCGTTCGAGAAGCCTTGCGCCTCGATGCCCAGCGCGTGATCGAAGCGCGCGCGATAGTTCTCCCAGGCGACCGTGGCCGTGAGCTCGATCATCTGCTCGTCGTTGAAGTGCTGGCGCAGCTCGGCGAACAACGTGTCCGACACGGCCACCGGCGTGGTCGTCATCGCGACCGCGTAGTCGAGCACGAGCCGTTCGAGATCGGAGAACCGCGAGCTCTTGCGGTATTCGGGCAGCGCGCGCAGCTGCGCGTCCGTCACGCCGGCCGCTCTGCCGACGGCAGAGCCGATGTCCATTCAGAACGGACAGCCGACGAGCGAGGCGACCTTGACCGCGGCCAGCGTCGTGAGCTTGGGGTCCAGTTTGGCGGCCCGGCTGAAGGCTCGCTCGAAGCCCATGTACGCGGCGAACACCTCTGGGTGGTGGGCAGTGACCGCGAGCGGAACCGGAAGCCTGCCGAACTTCTTGGTCGCGCTCTCGTAGGCGGCGCGAACGTCCGGCGGCGCGAGCTGCGGCGGCACAGGAGTGATCCGACTCATGGAGCCCTCCTCTCCGTATTCTGTAGCACGGCGGGCCGTCGCGACCGCCATGCAAACGTCACCAGCGCCGCCACGCCGGCGGTGGCCACCGCGGTCGTCATCGGTCGCAGCGAACCGTCATAGGTGTGACTCACGGCGATGGCGTAGAGCGCCGAGCCGCTCAGCTGGACGAACCCCGCGCCGGCGGCGGCGAGGCCGGCCGCCTCTGGAAATGGTCCGATCGCCCCCGCCATGGCGTTCGGCAGGACCCAGCCGAGCCCGAACGCATAGCCGAACATCGGCAGGACGATCGCCGCGACCGAGACCACGCCGCTCCAGGCCAGCGCGGCCATCACGATGCCGGCGACGGCGCCGATGAGCGTACCGCCACGGATCATCGTGTCGATGCCGAGCCGCGGTCCCAGCCGCACCGAGACGAAGTTGCCCGCCATCAGCCCCGCGGCGACCGCGCCGAAGCAGACGCCGTAGACGGTGGGCGAGACGCCGAGGATCGTGATCAGCGCGAACGATGAACCGGTGATGAACGCGAACTGGCCGCCGAACATCAGCGCCGCGGCCGCCACGTACGCCGTATAGCGGGGGTGCCGCAGGAGGGCGAGGACGCGGCCGCCCTCGGCGCCGCGCGCGCCCGCGTGGGGATTCGTCTCGCGGACGATAGACCAGCCACTCAGTAGAAATACGGAGCCGAAGGCGCCAAGCACGACGAAGACGGCGCGCCAGCCCGCGAGGACGTGCACCCAGCCGCCGATGATCGGGGCGAGAATCGGCGTCAGCGCCTGCGCCGTTCCCATGGCCGCGAGCACACGCGCCGCGCGCTCCGGCGCGTAGAGGTCGCGCACGATGGCGCGTGCGATGACGGGACCGCTGCCCGCGCCCACCGACTGCACCACGCGCGCAACAATCAGCGTGGCCATCGTCGGCGCAACGGTACAGGCGAAGCCGGCCGCGGCGTAGACCACGAGGCCGCTCAGCAGCACGCGCCGGCGGCCGAAGCGATCCGAGAGCGGGCCCCAGGCGAGCTGTGACGCCGCGAGACCGGCGAGGAACAGCGTCACGGTCAGCTGCGCGGTGGCGGCGTCGGACGAAAACGCCAGCGTCATCGCCGGCAGCGACGGCAGGAACATGTCGATCGACAGCGCGCCGAGCCCCACGATGGCCGTGAGGAGGACAGGCAGGGCGCGCGAGCGGTCTCCGGCCACGCCAGGCCATTGTATAGTCGGAGCACCTCAAGGAGGCCGCGTGAAGGTCTTCGACGAACAACACGACATGTTCCGGGCGACGGTGCGGTCCTTCGTCGAGAAGGAAGTGATGCCGCACGTCGAAGCGTGGGAGGCCGCCGGGCGCATGCCGAAGACCATCTTTCGTCGCATGGGCGAGCTCGGTTTCTTCGGCCTCGAGTACGACGAGAAATACGGCGGCGCCGGCGCCGACGTGATGATGACCGCCGTGCTGCACGAGGAATGCGCGCGCTCGCGTTCGGGATCGTTCGCGATGGCCGTCGGCGTCCATTGCGATATGGCCTCGCCGCATCTGTACTGGACGGGCAGCGAGGCGCTCAAGGAGAAGTACCTGCCCGCGATCTGCCGCGGCGAGGCGATGACGGCCATTGCCGTCACCGAGCCGGGCGGCGGCAGCGACGTGGCGGCCATCCGCACACGCGCCGTGAAGGACGGGCGTCACTACGTGATCAACGGCGCCAAGATGTTCATCACGAACGGCGCGATGGCGGACGTCTATTTCCTGGCCGCACGCGTCGAAGCGGGCAGCGAGGACAAGCGTCACCGCGGCATCTCGATGTTCCTGGTCGAGCGCGAGACGCCGGGCTTCGCCGTCAGCCGCACGCTCGACAAGATGGGCATGCTCGCGTCGGACACCGCCGAGCTGTCGTTCCAAGACATGCGCGTGCCCGCCGAGAACCTGCTCGGCCGCGAGGGCGTCGGCTTCTACGAAGTGATGCGCGTGTTCCAGCGCGAGCGGCTCGTGGCCGGGATTCACGCGGTGGCCATGGCCGATCGGGCGCTCGAGGACACGATCGCATACGTGCGCGAGCGCCAGGCGTTCGGCGGCCCGCTGTCCGACAAGCAGGCGGTGCGCCACAAGCTGGCCGAGATGGCCACGGACATCGAGGCGGGTCGCTGGCTCACGTACGCCGCGTGGCAGAAGTACGCGGCGGGCGAGGACGCCGTGCGCGAGGTCTCGATGGTCAAGCTCTTCACCGCGGAGATGGTCAACCGCGTGGCGTACGGCTGCGTGCAGTTGCACGGCGGCTACGGCTATATGCGCGAGTATGCGGTGGAGCGGTTCGCGCGCGACGCGCGGCTGATGACCATCGGCGGCGGGACGAGCGAGATCATGAAGGACATCATCGCCAAGGCGCTCGTGCGATGAAGCTGAGGAACCGCGTGGCCTTTGTCACCGGTGGCGCCAGCGGGATCGGCCGCGCGATCGCCGAGGCGCTGGCGCGCGAGGGCGCACGGGTGGCCGTGGCCGACATCGACGCGGATGGCGCCCGTCGGGCCGTGATCGACATCCAGGCCACCGGCGGCAACGCCGTGGCCCAGCCGCTGGACGTCACCGACATCGCCGCCGTTGATTCCTCGATCGACGGCGTCGCCGCGCACTGGGGCGGGCTGCACGTGCTGGTCAACTGCGCGGGCTGGGACAAGCCGATGCCGTTCGTCGACACCACGCCGGAGTTCTGGGACAGAATTCTCGCCATCAACCTGCGCGGCCCGCTGGCGTGCACGCGCGCGGCGCTGCGCCACATGATGAAAGCCGAATACGGCAAGATCGTGAGTATCGCGTCCGACGCGGGCCGGGTCGGCTCGACGGGTGAGGCGGTCTACTCGGCCGCCAAGGGCGGGCTGATCGCGTTCACGAAGACCATCGCGCGCGAGGTCGCGCGCCACCGCATCAACGTCAACTGCGTGTGCCCCGGCCCGTCGGACACGCCGCTGTTCCAGAAGGAATTCGCCGAGAAGAGCCCGAAGCTCGCCGAGAGCCTCAAGCGCGTCATCCCGTGGGGACGGCTCGGCGTGCCGGACGACGTCGCGCCCGCGGTCGTGTTCCTGGCGTCCGACGACGCCGGCTTCATCACCGGCCAGACGCTGTCCGTCTCCGGCGGGCTGACGATGGTGTGAGGCGCGGCTGACGATGGTGTGAGGCGCGGCGGCCTACGCGGTGGCGCGGCCGCTGCGCTCGATCACACGCGGTGGCCAGACGACGGCGTCGACGCCGCGAGAGAAGTGCAGCAGCGCGTCCTCGTCTTGAACCCTCAGGTCGGCCGCGTCCGGCAGCGTGTTGTCCTCGATGACAGCCTCCGCGGCCTCGATCGGCCACGGCTCGTGATGGATTTCGGCACGGAGCAGCGCGCCGTCGGCGGCGCAGTAAAGACAGTAACGCTCGACGAGCCAGCGCGTGAGCCCTGCGCCTCCGGGCACTCGGCGCCTGGGTGACGCCCGGTAGCGCGCACTGAACCGCGCGGGCGGCGCGCCCGGGTGATGACGCCGGCTGGTGAAGCGGAGCCATCCTTCGCGCGGCTCCATCTGACCGGCCGCGATGAAGTACGGCAGGCGAAACCACGCACGCGCGCCGAGGACCGCGGCGACGCTGGCCGCGTCGAGGCTGACGAACAGCACGCCAGGCTTGTCGTCAGTGGTCACGTAGGTGCGCAGGTTGACCTCGGCGAACGTCGACAGCCCGGGCACCGCGGGAACGCCGCGGATCCGTGCGTTGGCCACCACGAACGCCGTGACGCCGAGCCACGCGGCGCCCTCATAGGTGTCGAGCACAACGCCGGCAGGAACAAACCGGCGCAGCGCGG
>JBKOZH010000343.1:0-30331 GCA_046725765.1 Candidatus Methylomirabilota bacterium
CGATAAAGCGGCCCTCGTGCCGCTGCTTCACCTTCAACCAATCGCGCGCCGGCCCGGCTCGGTAGAGCGGTGCTTCAGTTTTGCGACGAGACCTTCGTAGTTCCGCTGCTTCACTTCGGCCCAGGGCGCCTGCCTTTGCGCCCTTCGTCCGAGCGTTACGGATCACGCAGTCGAAATGTTGCCACAAACAGCCCTCGTCACGGGTTTCTTGCAGAGCGGGCATTGCTTCGGCCGTAGCGCCACTCTGTGTTGAACGCGCCGTATCGCCTTCACGAGCGCCTGCTATCGACGAAGCCGACCAACGCGCACGCGCTGGCGCTCAGCGGCCGGAAGCTCGTCGTGGATGACATGAAAGTGTCGACGGCTCGCGCACGAGCGTCGGGGTGCATCGGCGAGACGGCCGGAAATGGGCGGTTCGACACCACCATTCGCAGTCTTGCCCGCTTCGACGGCGGGCGCTAGCATCCGGGCCACAGATGAACCGCCGCACCTTCGTCACCGGCCTCGGAGCCATCCTCGCCGCGCCGCTCGGCGCCGAGGCACAGGAGTCCATCCCACGGCTGGCCTTTCTCGGCGCGGAGTCTCGGTCGACCAACCGTCATTTTTTTGAGGCATTCCGACAAGGGCTGCGCGAGCACGGTTACGTCGAGGGCCAGAACGTTACGCTCGACGAACGGTGGGCCGAGGGCCGAAGCGAACGCTTTCCAGAACTCATCGGCGAACTGGTCCGGCTGAAGGCAAGGGTCATTCTGACGATCAGTGCGCCTGCGGCCGTGGCGGCGAAGAACGCGACCACCACCATCCCGATAGTGTTTATAGCGGGCGACCCCCTGGGCTCGGGGCTCATCCGCAGTTTCGCTCGGCCTGGCGGCAATCTCACGGGGCTGTCAATTTCCCTCGGCGAGGAGTTCAGCGGGAAGTGGCTTGAGCTGCTTAAGGAGGCGGTTCCGACGATCTCCCGAGTCGCCGTTCTTTATAACCCGACGAATCCTGCGAACGCCCCCTACCTGACCGTCCTGCGGGGGGTGGCTCAAAAGCTCGGAGTGAAGCTTCAGCCCGCCGGGGTACGGGACCCAGCAGGATTCGACAGTGCCTTCGCGTCGATGAGCGCAGAGCGCGCCCAGGGCCTCGTCGTGGTCATCGACCCGCTACTTGTCCGTTACCGAGCGCCGATCGCGGAACTCGCAGCAAAGAACCGACTACCCGCTATGTATGGGTTTCGGGAGTTTGCTGACGCCGGGGGGCTCATGGCCTATGGGGCGAATGTGGCAGAGCTATGTCGACGCGCCGCGACCTACGTGGACAGGATCCTTAAGGGCGCCAAACCCAGAGACCTCCCGATCGAACAGCCCAGCAAGTTTGAGCTCGTCATCAACCTCAAGACCGCCAAGGCCCTCGGCCTCACGATCCCGCCGTCGCTGTTGTTGCGGGCGGATCAGGTGATCGAGTGACACTATCGAGCGCCCGCGAACGCTGAACGACGGCCGGCATGACAGAAACCGAACTCGAAACCGTTCTGCTCCGCATCGCGCTTTCCGCCGGTGCGACTCGGCGTGTACGTGAAACGGCTCAAAGCGCGCCGCCGCGACGCCGCCGCTGCTGATGCGGTTCGCGACGAAATGCGACGCGCCGAGCGGATTCGCGCGCGGCTGGCGAGGCACGGGTGGTGGAATTGAGCGGGCGTAGACCCGCTGACCAAGCGCTAGTCCATGTCACTTCCGCATGTCGATGGCGGTCTCGTCGGCCTCACTCTGATTTGCTAATGATCCTCTCAGTGGCCTCGGACTGTGCGCCGTCGCCAGAAAGAACAGAACCGTGTTCTTGGGCAACGCGCTCTAGCAGATACTGCATTCCCTTCGCGCGATAATCATCACCGTCTCTCTCAAAGTCCGCGTGGCGCCGCCACATGGAGCCGACGACTCGAAGCAAGAAGTGCCGGCTGTCCCTCTTCGAAGGAACAATACCTGAGCAAACGTGGACGAAAGCAGGGCGGCAGATAGCCCAGCAAATGCCCACAGCCACCGAATCCCACAGCCAACCACGCGAGTCCGCATATCAGCAGCGCGAGCGGGATGAAGAACCACTTGCCCGAGGCAGGGATGCTGTCCGCATCCTGAAAACCGTTCGTGTTGAATTGGAAGAAGTCAGGCGAGGCGAGCTTGATCGCAATCATCCGCGCCGCTTGAGTCTCTTCCCAAGAGGTAGCGGACCCCTACCGCGATCGGTACCAAGGCCAGGACTATGTAGAGCGGGCTCATGCTCTGCCCTGCCATCGTCTCTTTTTGTTCAATCGCCGCCCCGAGGGATTACTGCCTAGGCGGCAAGAAGATCGGCCCGACTTCCCGGCATGTTTGACAGCGACCTTCCTCAACGCGAGCCGGGAGGGCGTCAAGCTCGCGGATCACAACACTAGCGCGCCCGCGTGTATGCCTTACGAGGCAGTCCAGGCACCATGCGCCGGGACGCCCTCTCAGTACGTCACGGACAGAAGAAGTCATCTCCACATCATAGGCACCCCGGTTGACGCCTCGGTATTGGACCTTGGGCCACCGACTGCGCCTTGTGGGGCGTCGATGGGCGACAGAACGGCGCGGTGGTGTGGCTCGCTTGTGAGGGCCGGCGCCGCGAGAATCGTCAGGGAGGCGTGGTACCGCGCCCCGTTATCACGAGAGGTCTGGTAGAACGAGAGACACGACGAACTTAACCCTGCTCAGGGACGAATTCTCTGCTTCGGTTTGTCCAGTGCTTCCAAGAGCAAAGACACCGGCGACGACTCCGATGCGTCCCCGTGCCTTCCTTCGCAGCCAGCGCGACGTCGAATTTGGACGAGCTGCGCGGCTGAACCGCTCGCAATGACGATGCCGTGCTTGACGGCGACTTCGGCAGACGTGCTGAGATGAGGGTTCACTTGCGCACCGTGGTGCTTTGCGCGGGCCTGCGCTTCCTTCACCCCTCCACGATCTGGGAGAGCGTCTCGGCTACGAAATCGTGAAGGTCCATCAACAACGCCTCCACCCCGCAGAATGAGGGCGGCGAATGTCGCACATAGCGTGGACTCGGCGTGCGCGCGCAACGGGGCCGCGGTCGCTCCCCTCGACCACGCAAATCGACGATACGGTGCGCCTGTCTTGGTGCACCGATTCCTAGCCGGGTCCGACGCGGTACCCGAAACACGGGTCTCGGGGAGCAACCGCAGCCCCCGTCGCGCTCGGCGGGGCGCAGCGACGCGCGCGTTCAGCGGGTGCGCGGTCTGGAGGCGAAGATGAGGACGTTTTCGCCTTCGCGGCGGACGCGCTGCGTGCGGACGCTCGCGAAGCGGCGGCGGAGCATGCGGGACAGGGCGCCGGCATCGCCGCGGCGATGCCGGTTGACGACGAGCGTCCCGTGCGGCTCGACGAGGGGAATCAGCGCCTCGACGACGGGCCGTGAGCGTTCCATGTCGGCGTACGCGGCGTCCTCCATCACGAAGTCGAAGCGCCGGCCGGCGTCGCGCAGCATGGCCGCGATGGTCTCGGCGTCACCGCAGTAGAACTCCATCGGCCCGAGGTCGCCGAGGCCGAACCAGCGTCGCGCCACGTCGACGATGATGGGATCGCGCTCGATCGCGGTCACGAGCCGCGGCGTGGTCAGCCGATGAAGGAGGTGTGCCTGCGTGCCGCCCCCGAGCCCCACCAGCAGCACGCTCGGCTGCGGCGGAAAGCGGACCGACGCCACGCCGTGCCACCAGTATTCACGCTCGATGGCCGACCAGTCGCCGTCGAGGGGATACGCGGACAGGATCGCGCCCGCCACGATGAGACGGCGCTCCTGACGATAGTCCACGACGCGGATGCGGCCCGAGATCGCAGACCAGCCGGTGTGCGCCGTGCGCGATCGGCGCGCCCGCCCCATCGCGCGGGGCGGATCAGCGGGGCGCCATGCGAATGGCGCCGTCGAGCCGGATCGTCTCGGCGTTCAGCATCACGTTGGTGATGATGTGGCAGGCGAGCGCCGCGAATTCCTCCGGTTGACCGAGCCGCTGCGGAAACGGCACCTGCTTGGCGAGCGAGGCACGCACCGGCTCGGGCAGGGTGCCGAGCAGCGGCGTCTCGAAGATGCCGGGCGCGATCGTCACGACGCGGACGCCCAACTCGGCCAGATCGCGCGCGATCGGCAGCGTCATGCCGACGATGCCGCCTTTGGACGCGGAGTAGGCCGCCTGGCCGACCTGGCCGTCGAAGGCCGCGACCGACGCCGTGTTGATGACCACGCCGCGCTCGCCGTCGCGGCTCGGCGCGTTCTGCGCCATGTGGGTGGCGGCGAGCCGAATGCAATTGAACGTGCCGATGAGGTTGACGCTGATGACGCGCGTGAATTCCTCGAGCTTGGCCGGGCCGGACTTGCCGAGGGTTTTCATCGCCGTGCCGATGCCGGCGCAGTTGACGAGCACGTTGATGGCGCCGAGCCGCGCGCGCGCGGCGTCCAGCGCGCCGGTGACGTCGTCGGCGCTCGTGACGTCGGCGGGCGTGAAGACGGCGGCGTCGCCGAGCGATTTGGCGACGTCGGCGCCCGGCGACCCCGGTCGATCGAGGATGGCGACGCGGGCGCCGGCGCCGGCCAGCCGCGCCGCGGTCGCGCGGCCGAGGCCGGAAGCGCCGCCGGTGACGACGGCACGAACGGATGCGAGCTCCATGGACGATCCTCCCGGCCGTAATGGTATCCTCAACCCCGACTTCCATGCGCACGTCTCACATCCCGGCCGCGCGGCGCCGGATTCTCTGTGTGTATCCCGTCTACGCGCGCTCCTTCGGAACGTTTCAGCACGCCTATCCGTTCTTCGGCGGCCGCGTGCGCGCGTTCATGCCACCGCAGGGGCTGCTCGCGGTCGTCGCGTACCTGCCCGAAGCGTGGGAGGTGCGCTTCGTCGACGAGAACTCGCGGCCCGCGAGCGACGACGACTTCCGCTGGGCCGACGCGGTGTTCGTGTCCGGCATGCACGTGCAGCGTCCGCGCATCCACGACGTCATCCGACGCGCGCACGCTCACGGACGTCCGGTCGTCCTCGGCGGTCCGTCCGTCTCCGGCTGCCCCGAGTACTATCCCGATGCCGACATCCTGCACATCGGCGAGCTCGGCGACGCCACCGATCGGCTCATCGAGTACCTCGACCAGCACGGCGGCCGGCCGCGTCATCAACTGCGCTTCGAGACGGTCGAGCGGCTGCCGCTGTCCGACTTCCCGACGCCCGCCTATGGCCTGATCCCGTTGCGCGAGTACTTCATCGCCAACATTCAGTTCTCCAGCGGATGCCCCTACGCGTGCGAGTTCTGCGACATCCCGGCGCTCTACGGGCGCAACCCGCGGCTGAAGACGGCCACGCAAATCTGTCACGAGCTCGACCTCATCGCGGCGGCCGGCTGCACGTCGGTCTATTTCGTCGATGACAACTTCATCGGCAACCAGAAGGCCGCGCTGGAGCTTCTGCCGCACCTCGTCGCATGGCAGGAGCGCAATCGTTATCCGCTCCGCTTCGCGTGCGAGGCGACGCTGAACATCGCCAAGAACGAGCGGGTGCTCGCCCTCATGCGCGAGGCGGGCTTCATCACCGTGTTCTGCGGTATCGAGACGCCCGAGCCGCACGCCCTACGCTTCATGGCCAAGGACCAGAATCTCCGGATGCCGATTCTCGACGCGGTGGAGCGCATCAACGCGTACGGGCTCGAGGTCGTGTCTGGGATCATCGTCGGGCTCGACACGGACACGCCCGAGACGGCCGATCACATCCTCACGTTCATCCGCGAGTCGCACATCCCGCTGCTGACCATCAACGTGCTCTACGCGCTGCCCAAGACCCCTCTCTGGCGCCGCCTCGAGGCGGAGGGCCGGCTCGTGCCGGAGGCCGGACGCGAGTCGAACGTCGCGTTCCGCCTGCCGTACGAGACGGTCGTCGACATGTGGCGTCGCTGCATCACCGCGGCCTACGATCCGGAGGCGGTGTACGAGCGCTTCGCGCATCAGGTCCGCCACACGTTTGCGCGCCGCAAAGCCTATCCGAGCAATCCGCAGCGCGCGTCCTGGGACAACGTGCGCATGGGGATTGGCATCCTCGCGCGGCTGCTCTGGGATGTCGGCGTGCGCGGAAACTACCGCCGGACGTTCTGGCGCATGGCGTGGCCGGCACTCCGGGCGGGACAGATCGAACCGCTGATCCACGTGGCCGTGGTCAGCCACCACCTCATCGAGTTCACACGCGATTGCGTGCGAGGACTGGGGGAATCGTCCTTCTACGCGCCCGGCGCGACGCCGCCGCCGCTGCCGGCGGCAGAGGCGCCCCGGGCCGTCGTCGTCTGACGTTCCGGGCTACGCCGCTTCGCCGGTGTGCGCCCAGAAATCGTCGTCGCGCTCGGGCTGGGTCAGACGAGGCGGCACTTTCTTCCTGTGGAAGAAATCGCACATGATCTTGTTGGCGACCGCCCAATCGTCACCGTACACGCAGTGATGATGAGGGCAGAGACCCGCGTCGCCCGAGAGCTGCAGACCGCACGATGCGCAAAGACTCATGCTCCTGGTCAAAGCGAAGGACATGCCAACCCCAAATGGTGCTTGGCGGGGAAACGTGAATGCCTTAGAGTGGCAAAGTTCGCTCCGGTCAGAATTTTTACGAAGGGGAACTTGCGCATGCGCCTTGCGCTCTGGATCGCGTTCTTCGTCGTGTCAAATCTCCTTGGGGTTGAAGCGTTCAAGGCCGCGGTCACGCTGCCTTCGGACGAGCGCCTGCTGCCGGGGCTCCTGACGTTCCCGCTGATCGGTCTCACCGCAGTCAGCGCCACGCGCGTGGTCGAGGCGTGGCGTCGCCGTCACGACGAGTAAGTTCTACAAACGCACGACCTACCTGATTTGCGCGGGCCACGCCTCGACAGCGCGTCATCGTGGCATCGGGTGTGCAGCCCACTCCATCGTGTGAGGCGCGCCGTTCCTCGGGCGCCGGCGAAAGGAGTTCACGATGGACATTCTGCTGTGGATCGTGTTCGGCCTCGTGGTCGGGTTGGTCGCCAAGCTGATCATGCCGGGCAACGACCCGGGTGGGATCATCCTGACGGTCGTGCTCGGAATCGTGGGCGCGATGCTCGGGGGTTGGCTCGGCCGCGTGCTGGGCCTCTACCGCGAGGGAGAGGCGGCTGGCTTCATCATGGCCGTCGTCGGCGCAGTGATTCTCCTCGGGATCTACCGCCTGGTGCTGCCGGGTCGCACGCGGGTCTAGGTCGAGCACGCACGATCGCGGCGTGAAAAGCGCTCCGGGGTGCCCCCGGAGCGCTTTTGCGTTCCGCCGGTTCGCGTTACAAGAGGTCCCGAATTGGCAGCGCGAGCGTCTCGAGCAGCTTGGCGGTGATACCGCGGTTCTTCCAGTCCTCCAGCGTCACGCGTCGTGACTGCGCGAGGTCGTCGACGAAGACGCGCTCCAGACGCTGGGCAACGTCGCGATTGTAGACGATGACGTTCAACTCGTCGTTGGCGGCGAAGGAGCGATTGTCCAGGTTCGTGCTGCCGATCGTTGCCCACACGCCGTCGATCACCATCGTCTTGCTGTGGAGCAGCGCCGGCACGTACTCGTAGATCTCGATACCCGCGCGCAGCAGCTTGCCGAACTGCCGACGGCTCGCCTGGCGCACGATGTTGTGGTCGATCGCCCCCGGCACCAGTACCATCACGCGCGCGTTGCGCCGCCGCGCGTTCAGCAGCGCGTCCTGCATGCGCTCGTCGATGACGAAATAGGGATTGGTGATGTGGATCGAGCGCCGAGCCGAGTTCACCGCGAGGAGGAAGGTCGTGTACATGGCGAAGCTGCCGGCCGCGGGCGAGCTCTTCACCACCTGCGCGTAGACGTCACCGCTCGGCTCGATGGGCCGCGGAAAGTAGGCCTCGCCGCCGAGCACGACGCCGGTCGCCTCCAGCCAGTTTTCCACGAACGCCGCCTGCAAATACTCGACGGCGGGGCCCTGGATGCGGACATCGGTGTCGCGCCAATGATGCTCGACGCGCCCGTTGCCCATCCACTTGCGGCTGACTCCCGAGCCACCCGTGAAGCCGACCCGGCCGTCCACCACGAGGATGCGGCGGTGGTTGCGGTTGTTGTAGCGTCCGAGGATGTATTGCGCGAGCGGTCTGAACCACGCCACGTGGCAGCCGGAGCGTGACATCGTCTCCGCGTATTCGCGGGGCATGCTGAGCGTGCCGAAGGCGTCGAGCAGGACGTTGACGCCCACGCCCGCCCGGCAGCGCTCGGCCATCGCCTCGGCGATATCCCGCGAGACCGGCCCGTCCTCGTAAAAGTATTGCGCATACGTGATGGTGTATTGCGCGCTGCGGATGGCCTCGAGCATGGCCGGGAAGATCTGCTCGCCGTTGAGCAGGATCTCGGCGCGGTTGCCGCCGATGATCGGCGCCGCGGCGTAGGCCTCCAGGGTGGGGAAGAAGGAAGGCTCGCCGAGGGCCAGGGAAGGCAGCGCTATGTGTGGATGAACCCGGGCGCAGCCCGCCGTCAGAAGGACGGCCAGGACCAGCGCCCCGAGCGGGAGCGATCGGCGCCTCGACATGCCCCGTACCCTGCGTGCCGCCGCCGCGAAGAGATCGCGGGAAAGGGATTGCACGCCACCGTCGCCCCCGCAGCCGGTGGCGCATCGTTTGCTCGCTTCGTTCTCAGCATACCGCCATGCTCGAAGGAATGCTCCTCCTGCTCCTGGCTGTCGGCGGCGGACCGGCAGGGTCGCCTGCCGCCGCGGTGCCGTCGGCTGCGTCTGGGGACATCGTCGTCGGCGTCTGGCGCGGGACGTGGGCCGCCCAGGGTGCCGAGAGCTCCGTGCCGGTCGAAGCGATCGTCACCGCGCCGGCGAAAGGCGGCCAGGTGTGGGGCCTCGTCGCGACCGGCATCGGTCGCGCCAGGGCCACGACGCGCGTGACCGGCCGCCTCGAGGCGGACGGCGCACGCTTCACGCTCCCTGGTGGCGGAACGCTGCGACTGGCCGCCACCTCATCCTCGCGACTCATCGGAATCGTCAAAGGCGCGGCCGTCGGGCTGACGCCGGGAGACGGTACGCTGGAGCTGGTTCGAGTCCGGCGGTGATCGAGCTGTTCCGCGTCAGGGGCATCCCGGTGCGCATCGACGCCGGCTGGCTCCTGATCTTCGGGCTCGTCACCTGGAGTCTCGCGTCGGGGTACTTTCCGCACGTGCTGCCCGCGCGCTCGGCGGCGGCCTACTGGCTGCACGGCCTGCTCGCCGCGGTGCTGCTCTTCACGTCCGTCTTTCTGCACGAGCTCTCGCACGCGCTGGCCGCGCTCGACCAGGGCGTGCCGGTCGGCGGCATCACGCTGCACGTCTTCGGCGGTGTCTCACAGCTTGACGCCGAGCCGCCGACGCCGCGCTCCGAGGTGCTGATCGCCGTCGTCGGCCCGCTGACCAGCTTCGCGATCGCCGGCCTATGCCTGGCCGTGAGCCGGGTGGTCGAGGGATCGCCGGCGTTCGTCGCCCTGGCGGAGTACCTCGTCCTCATCAATATGATGGTCGGCCTTTTCAATCTCGTACCGGGCTTTCCGCTCGACGGCGGCCGGGTCCTGCGCGCCACGCTCTGGTGGTGGACCGGGCGTCTCGGGCACGCGACGCGTATCGCCAGCCGCTGCGGGTCGCTGGTCGCGCTCCTGCTGATCGCCCTCGGCGGTGTGCGCGCCGTCCTCGGCGATCTCGTCGGCGGATTGTGGCTGGTGCTCGTCGGCCTCTTCTTGCACCAGGCCGCCCGCGCGTCGTCGGACCTCATGCACGTGCGCACACAGCTCGAGCCGCTGCGCGTGGAGCAGGTCATGACGCGCGCCCCGCTCGTCGCCGACGTCGTTGCGCCGCTTGCGGAGGCGGGCAGTGCCCTGCGTCCCGAGCATGTGCTGCGGCCGCGGGACTCGGCGTGGACGGCCTTCTTGAAGCTCGGCCGCACGCGCGGCGGACGCGTCGCCGTCGTGGACGGTGAGGTGCTGGTCGGGGTGGTCACCCACCGCGATCTTCAGAGCGCGCTCGCCGCCAGCGGCGCCGAGCAACGCCGCGTCGCGCGGCGCGCGGCGTGAGGACGCTCGTCGCCCTCGCCGCGTTCGCCGCGGCGTTTTTCGGTGGGACCGCCGCGTTGCCGATGCTGCTCGAGGCGCGCCTGGCGACGCTGACGCCCGGCGGCGTCGACGTCGCGGGCCTGCATTACAACCCGCTCACCGGCCGGCTCACGCTGCGCGCGGTCACCGCGCACGACGGCGCCGGGCGCGAGATTTTTCGCGCCGACCAGGTCGACGCGACGGCGCCGGTTGCTGCGCTGTTCCGCGGCGCGCCGCTCACGCTCGAGCGCGTACATCTGGTCGCGCCGCGCCTCGTCGTGGCGCAGGGACCCGCGCTCACGCTGGCGAGTCTCGGCGTCCCCGACCTCGCGCGCGCGCCAGTCATCGTCGACGGGGTCGTCGTCAGCGACGGCGCGGTGGTGCTCGAAGAGCCGGGGCGCCGGGCGCTGGTCGCCCGCGACCTCACGGCATCGCTCGGCCGGCTCGCCGGGCTGGCCGACGGCGAGGCTGCGTTCGCGGTCGAGACGGCACTCTACGGGACGAGCGTGCGGATCACCGGTCAGCCGGCTGGTCCCGGCGCCTACGCGCTGCGCGTGCGGGCGAGCGGTCTCGACGCCGCCGCGCTGCTCGAGGATTTTCCCGAAGTGCTCGGCCCCTCCGGCGTTCGGCTCGCACAAGGCCGCGCCGACGTGGACGCCATGCTCGTGGTGAGAGGCTCGCGCGTGCTGGCCTCGGGGCAGCTGCGGCTCGAGCGCCTCGTCGCACGCTTCGTCGAGCCGCGCAGCACGCCGCTCGCCGCGGCGGCGCTGGTGGTCGCGGTCGATCGCTGGGATCTCGCGAGCGGCTCGGGACGGATCTCGCGACTCGAGCTGCAGCGACCGTCGCTGACCCTCGACCGCGGCACGCCGGGCGCAATCGCTGCGCTCGTGGACCGGCTGGCGGGGCCCGACGTGATGCTGCGACGGCTGCGCATCGTCGATGGGAGCGTCCGTCTCGCCGCCGGCGCCAAGCCCGTCACGCTGCGCGGCCTCACGCTCGGTCTGCAGTCCGCGGCCGAGACCGGACCCCGCGCGGGCTTCGTCCTGACGGCGCGCGCGGGCGTCAGCAGCGGCGGCCGTCTCACCCTGGAGGGTGCGTTGTCGCGCGACCTCCGCCGCGCGGAGGGTGCGGTGCGCGCGATCGGCGTGACGCTCGAAGGCTGCGGACTGGACGACGTCAGCCTGCCGCTGCCCGCGGAAGCCTCGCCGCGCGCCGTTCTCGACACCCTGGCGTCGGCGTGTAACCCGTAAACCGCCTACGCCGACAGAACGCCGACAAAAATAAAAGCGCCCCGGGATTCCCGGGGCGCTCGTGTGTGACGTGCGACGCGGCGTCGCTACTGCTTGGGCTTGTCGCTCGGCTTCGCGGCGCTGTCGGCCTTGCCACCTGCCTTCATTCCGGAGTCTGACTTCGCCTTGGTGTCCGACGAGGGCGATGTGCTCGTGCTCGGCGAGGCGGCCGGGCTGCTGCTGCCGCTCGCCGACGGCGCCGCCGACGTCTTCTCGACGCCGAGCTTCGCCTGCGTTTCGGCGTCCAGGCGACCGGTCGCCTTCAGACCCTGCTTCTGCTGATAGTCACGCAGCGCGGCCTGGGTCTTGGGGCCCATTACGCCGTCGACGTCGCCCGGATCGTGACCCTGGTCCTTGAGCGCCTGCTGAACGGCCTTCACCTGCTCGGGATTGCCCGACATGCCGGCGCCGCCGCCCGCGCTGCCGCTCATTGAACCCGACGCCGAACCGGACGCGCCGCCAGACGACTTCATGTCCGACGACTTGGTCTTGTCCGCGGACTTCATCGTGTCGGACGACTTCGTCGTGTCTGACGTGCCGCTCGTCGTCCCGCTCATCGAGCCGCTGCTCCCGCTCGTGGAGCCCGTCGCCGACCCGCTGGCCCCGCCGCTGGTCGAGGACTTGGTGTCGCTACCCCCGGCGGTGCTACTCGGGGACTTCGACTTGTCGGTCGTCGAGCTGCCGCTTTGCCCCTGCGCGAGCGCCGGAGTCGCCGCTAACGCGAGAGCGACGGCCAGCGCCAATGCGCCCGTGAATCTGTTCATTGCTCGCCTCCTCTACTGTGACTGTTTCCTGTGACTGTGACTGAAGATCCCGCGCCGGCCCTCAACCGGCCTGGCGACGGTCGGCCACCGGCTTGCGCAAGTCGTGCTCGGCGGGTGGCGCGTCGACCCGCGCGATTCTCGGCAGCGTCACCGGACGGCCGTCGCGCGCGGAACGGTAGATCGCTTCGACGATCCGCACGTCGGTCAGGCCCTCGATGCCCGAGGGCTCCGGCGTGATGTCGTGCAACACGGAATTGGAGAAGTGGCCGAGCTCCGCCGCGAACGCGTCGGCGGGCTCGAAGGTCGTTTCCTCGTGCCGCCCGCCGCGCACCACCTCGAGGATGGCAGCGCGCTGGGGCTCGTACGCGCCCGTGACGCGGATAGATCCTTCGTCGCCGAAGACGGTCAGAACGGACGTCGCCTCTTCGCCGAACGAGGTGTGCAGGTGCGCGAGCCGATCGTCGGGGAAGCGGATGAGCGCGACCGTGCTCTCGTCGACGTCCCCGCCGTAGCGTCGCGTCATGCGCGCCGTCATCGCCATCACCTGCGCCGGCTCGGCGTCGAACACGGTGCGCGCGATGAAGATGGCCGGGGCGCCCAGGTCGTAGACCGTGCCGCCGCCCAGCCGGCGCTGCAGGCGAACGTCGTCGGGATCCTGGACCCGAATCGTGATGTCGCTGCTGAACGTCTTCGCTGCGCCGATGGCGCCGCCGCGGACGAGCTCGAGCAGCTTCTTGTACGCCGGATGCGCCTGCACATGGTAGGCGACCATGAGCTTCACGCGATTCGTCTGACAGGTGCGCAGCATGCGCCGGCACTCGTCGGCCATGACGGCCATGGGCCGCTCGCACACGACGTGGGCGCCGGCGCGCGCGGCTTCGACCGCGTAGTCGCAGTGAAGCGAGTTGGGCAGCGCGAGGTAGACCGCCTGAACGTCGTCGCGCTGCAAGGATTGGCGGAACTCGTCGTAGTGATACGCCGTCGCGCGATGCTCTTGGGCGAGTGCTTGCGCACGCGTGCGGTCGGCCGTGACGATCGCCGCTAGCCGTGTCTCTGCTCCCGCTCGCGCGAATGCCGGCAAGAGTGCGCGCTCGACCACCGGCCCCGCGCCGACGACGGCGTAGCCGATCTGCTTGGCCATGAGACCTCTCCCCGCTGTGTGTTTTCGGAGCGGGAAGGGGTGCAAGCAAGAGGCCATGGAATGATCCCGCGAGCGCGTGCAACAAGCGCGCGGCGCGCCGCCGCATACCCTGAATGTAGGGGTCAGCGTGGATCGAGGCACGACATGTGCCGGCTTGCAGCCCACTCAACTCCTGTTTAGCCTCTAAACCATGACGCCCACGTCGTGGATACGCGCCGGCACGATCACAGAGATCGTCGGGGAGCTCTCGTCCGGGCGAACGAGTTTGATGGCGGCGTGCTTGCGCGACGTCACCGCCGGCGGCGGCATGGCCGCGCTCGTCGATGCCGATGGCGTGTTCGACCCCGCATCCGCCGCGCGTGCCGGCGTCGTGCTGTCGCGGTTGTTGTGGGTGCGCTGCGGAGGGCGTCGCGACGCAGCACTCCGGGCCACGGATTTGTTGGCGCGCTGCCCGGGCGTGAGCCTCGTCGTCCTCGACGCCGGTGAGACGCCGCCGCGCGTCTCGCTCGGTGCGGCGTTCCGCCTGCGCCAGGCGGCTCGACGAGCCGGTGTCGCTGTCCTCCTCGTCGGTCGCCGCCGGGTCGCCGGCGCGGGAGCGACGCTCGCCCTGCGCACGTGGCGGGACGCGCTGGCGTGGACGGGTCCGCGGCGCGCCCCCACGCGGCTGGCGGGCATGAGCACGCGCGTTCAGATACTCCGCAACCAGGGTGCGTCTCTGTCACCGGCCGCCGTCGCGGCAGTGGACGAACAGCGATGGTGGAGCGCGTGACGCGCGTGGCGTGCGTCTGGGTGGACGCGTTCACGGCGGCAGCCGCGGAGCGGGCGGAGCCGGCGCTGCGTGAGTGCGGGATGGCGGTGGTCATCGGTGCGGCACCGGCCACGCGCGTGGTGGAGGCCAATGCCGTAGCGCGCGAGCACGGCATTTGCGCCGGAATGCCGGAGGCCGAGGCCGTCGCCCGCAGTCCCGCGCTGATCCGTCGGCCGCTGTCGCCTGCGTGCGTCGATGCCGCGCGCCGCGCGCTACTGGACGCCTGCTACGGCGTGTCTCCGCGCGTGGAGGACGTCGCGCCCGGGCTCGTTCACGTCGACGCCGCCGGGCTCGGGCGACTGATCGGGGGTGAGAGCGCGATCGCCGAGCGCCTTCACCGCGCGGCGCGCGCCGTCGGCCTGCCTGCTCGGGTCGGGATAGCCGACACCCGCGCTGCGGCCCGAATCGCCGCGCGCGCGGGGCTGGGCATCATCCCTGCGGGCCGCGAGGCGGAGGCGCTCGCGCCAGTGCCAGTAAGCGCGCTCGACTGGCCGCCAGACGTGACGCAAGCGCTCGGGCGCTGGGGCGTGCTCACGCTCGGCGAGCTGGCCGCGCTTCCGCGCCGTGGCCTCACATCGCGGCTGGGGGCTGCGGGACTCGCCGCGCACGATCTCGCGCGCGGCGTGGACGATCCCACGCCGTGGACGTCGTGGGCTCCGCCGCCGTTCTGGGAGGAAGCGCAAGAGCTGGACTGGGAGATCGAGGCGCTCGGTCCGCTCATGGCCGTGCTCGAGCGCGTGGTGGAGCGCCTCACCGCACGGCTATCGGCGGCGTATCTGGTCGCGGACGCGCTCGAGCTGCGCCTGGCGCTCGCGGGCGGCGGTCATCACGCGCGCACGCTCGCGCTGGCCTGTCCGATGGATGACCCGCGGCCGCTGCTGACGCTGCTCGAGCACGATCTCGCGGCAAGCCCGCCGCACGGCGCCGTCACCGCGGTGGCCGTCCAGGCCAGCGCGATTCCCCGCCGCGCCGTCGGCGGCGTCCTCGGCCGCGCCGTGCCGCCCGCCGAGCGCGATCTGGCGACTGTCCTCGCGCGGCTCGTCACCCTCGTCGGCAGTGACGGCGTGGGGGCCGTCGCGCTCGCGGACTCGCATCGCCCTGATGCATACGTGCCGGCGCGGCTCGAGCTCGAGGCCGCGGCGGATTCGCCCGGCGCTGGCGACGCGGTGCTGGCCCTGCGCCGGCTGCGCCCGCCGCGTCGCGTGAGCGTGGTCATGGACGACGAGCGCCGGCCCGCGGTGGTCTGCGGCGCGCTCGCCGCGGCGGCGCGCGTGAGGGAATGCGCGGGGCCGTGGCGCGTCTCGGGCGAGTGGTGGGATGCGCACGCCTGGGCGCGCGACGAATGGGACGTCGCCCTGTCGGATGGCGCTGTGTGCCGTCTGGTGCGTGATCTGGTCTCGGACACGTGGTACCTCGATGGCGTGTACGACTGAACGAATGTCGACTTGCGTCGATTGGCGGGCGCGGACGGGGCGAACCCCCACGAGACCCGTGTTTCGGGTACTGCGTCGGATCCGCGTCGGAATCGGTGCACTAGGGCAGGCGCATTGCGTTTGGCGTGGTCGAGTGGGGGTTCGTGCTGGCCGTGCCCGCCTGTTGGAGCGTGCGGATGTTCGTTGAGTTACACGCGCAATCGGCGTTCACGTTTCTCGAGGCTGCGGACCAGCCCGAGGCGCTCGTCGCCGAGGCAGCGCGGCGCGGAATGGCGGCGCTTGCGTTGGTCGATCGTGACGGCGTGTACGGCACGCCGCGCTTTCATCGCGCCGCAGTCGATGCCGGGATCCGCGCGCTCGTCGGCAGCGAGCTGACTCTCGCGGGCGGCGCGCGGCTCCCCGTGCTCGTGGAGGATCGCGAAGGCTGGCAGAACCTCTGCCGGCTCATCACGCGCGCCAAGCTCGGCGCCCCCAAAGGCAAGGCCGCGATCACGCTCGAAGATCTCGAGGCCTCGGCCACGGGCCTCGTATGTCTCACCGGCGGGGCGCGTGGACCACTGGCCGACGCCGTGCGCGCGGGCGATCGCGACGGCGCGCGGCGCATCCTCGATCGCCTGCTTGGCATATTCGGTCGCGCCAACGTGTTCGTGGAAGTGCAGCGCCACTTCGACCGCGCGCAGGAGCGCGATCTCGAGCGGCTGGTCGCACTGGCACGCGCGGCGCGCGTACCGTTGCTCGCGACCAACCAGCCGCTGTACGCACTGCCCGGAGGCCGCGCCGTCGCCGACGTGTTCACATGCATCCGCGAGAAAGTCGACCTCGATCACGCCGGCCGCCGGCTGCTCGTCAACGCCGAGCGCGGCCTGCGCGATGCGGCGACGATGGCGGAGGCGTTTCGTGACCTCCCGGAGGCGGTTGCGGCGAGCGATGAGCTGGCGCTGCGTCTGGGCTTCACCCTCAAGGACCTGGGCTATCGCTTTCCCGACTTTCCGCTGCCGCCGGGCACGAGCGCCCAGGCCCATCTGCGCGATCTCGTCGCGCACGGCGTGCGCGACCGCTACGGGGACCGCGGCCCGGTGGCCGAACGCGCACGCCGCCAGGTCGCGCACGAGCTCGAGCTCATCGGCCGGCTCGATCTCGCGGGCTACTTCCTCATCGTGTGGGACGTCGTGGAGTTCTGCCGCGCGAACGAGGTCCTCGTGCAGGGCCGCGGCTCGGCGGCGAACAGCGCCGTCTGCTACGCCCTCGGCATCACCGCCGTCGATCCCATCAAGATGGATCTGCTCTTCGAGCGCTTTCTCTCGGAATCGCGCGGCGAGTGGCCCGACATCGATCTGGATCTGCCGAGCGGTGAGCGTCGGGAGCGCGTCATCCAGTACGTCTACCGGCGCTACGGCCGGCTCGGAGCGGGGATGACGGCGAACGTCATCACGTACCGGGGACGCAGCGCCGCGCGCGAGATCGGCAAGGCGCTGGGGCTGCCCGGCGACATGCAAGATCGCCTGGCGCGGCTCGTCGAGAACTGGGGTTATCAAGATCCCGAAGCGGTGTTGACGCGCCATCTGGCGGAGGCCGGCTGCGACACGCGGCATCCGCGCATCCGCAAGTTCGCCGCGCTCTGGACGCGCGTTCAAGATCTGCCGCGGCATCTCGGCCAGCACTCGGGCGGCATGGTCATCGCCGCCGGTCGCCTCGACGACGTGGTGCCGCTCGAGCCCGCGACCATGCCCGGCCGCGTGGTCGTGCAGTGGGACAAGGACGACTGCGCCGCGCTCGGCATCGTGAAGGTCGACCTGCTCGGGCTGCGGATGATGTCGGTGCTGCAGGAATCGATCGCCCTCGTCAGCGAGACGGGCGGCACGGTCGATCTGGCGCAGCTTCCCGCCGACGATCCGACGGTCTACCGCATGCTCCAGCGCGCCGACACGATCGGCGTGTTTCAGGTCGAAAGCCGCGCGCAGATGGCCACGCTGCCGCGCATCCATCCGGAGCGCTTCTACGATCTCGTCGTGCAGATCGCCATCATCCGGCCGGGGCCCATCGTCGGCGACATGGTGCATCCCTACGTGCGCCGCCGCCGGGGGCGTGAGGAAGTGAGGTACGCGCATCCGAGCCTGGAGCCGATCCTCGCGCGCACGCTCGGCGTCCCGCTGTTTCAGGAGCAGCTGCTGCGCATGGCGATGGTGACCGCAGGCTTCACGGGCAGCGAGGCCGAGGATCTGCGCCGCGCCTTCGGCTTCAAGCGCAGCGAGCGGCGCATGGCCGACGTGGAGGTGAAGCTGCGCGAGGGGATGGCGCGCCGCGGAATCACCGGCAAGGCGGCGGACGAGATCGTGCACCAGATCACGTCGTTCGCGCTGTACGGCTTCCCGGAGTCACATTCGAGTAGCTTTGCGCTGCTCGCGTATGCGAGCGCATATCTCAAGTCCCATCACGGCCCGGCCTTCTACACGGCGCTGCTCAACAACCAGCCGATGGGGTTCTATCACTCCGCCACCGTCGTCAACGACGCGCGCCGTCGCGGCGTCCGCGTGCTGCCCGTGGACGTCACGTGCTCAGAATGGCTGTGCACGCTCGAGCGCCACGACGGCGCGTGGGAGGTGCGTCTGGGGCTGCGGTATGTGAAGGGGCTGCGGGAGCGCGCGGCGCAGGCGCTGGTGGCCGCGCGCACGGCGCGGCCGTTCGCGTCCCCGGGCGACCTGGCCTCGCGCGCCGATCTCACGCGCGAGGAGATGGCCACGCTCGCCTCGATCGGGGCGCTGCGCGCGCTCGGCGGCTCGCGCCGCGCGAACCTCTGGCGCGTCGCCGAGCAGGACGCGGGCCCATTGTTCGCGCAAGCGGAGCCACTGAGCATCTCGAACCGCCCACCCACGGGCTTACCCGATCTCGCGGACCCCGCTCCAACAGAACCCGATCTCGCGGACCCCGCTCCAACAAATCGAAATCCGCTGCGTGACATGAACGCGCAGGAACGACTCGTCGCGGATTACGCGGGAACCGGCGTCACGCTCGGCCCGCACCCCATGGCGCTGCGGCGCACGGCGCTGGCCGCGCGCGGCGTCACCCGTGCCTGCGAGCTGAGCGGCGGCGACAACGGCGCGCGTGTGCGCGTCGCCGGCAGCGTCATCGTGCGTCAGCGCCCGGGGACCGCGAAGGGCTTCGTGTTCCTGAGTCTCGAGGACGAAACGGGCATCGCGAACGTGATCGTGCGACCCAAGCTCTTCGCGGGGCAGCGGCTGGCTCTCGTCAGCGAGCCATTTCTGCTCGTGGAGGGAATCTTACAAATGCAGGATGGCGTGGTCTCTGTGCGCGCCACGCGCGTGGAGCCTCTGGCGCGTCTGGCGCACGTCGTGCCCTCGCACGATTTCGGCTAAAACATCGCAGAATTGTGACCACATAGCGCGAGCCAGTGGCCCTGCTTTTGCTTGCCAAGAGTGGCGATGGCCACTCCCTCGCGCCTTGATGACGCGTCCACAGCCGCCCGGGACGAATCGCTCGCCTCACGGCTCGTGCGGCTTGCCTCGCTGGAGCTCGAGCTCGGCTGGGCCGAAACGCGCCGCCTCATCATGCGCATCGCCGTCGCCGTCGCGATCGCGGTGCCTGCGGCGATCGCGCTCGTCGCGTCGATCATCGTACTCGTCGCGGGCGCGCTCGCGCCGCTGTTCGACACTCCGTGGGAGCACCTCGTCATCGCGGGCGGCGTCGTCGCGCTGCTGGCGGTCGGGGCGCTCGCGTGGAGCGTGTGGCGCCTCACGCACATCGCATGGCCGCAGCAAACACTTGCCTCCATGCAGGAGACCTGGCGATGGCTCGTAGCCCAGCTGAGATCCAGGCTGACATCGCGGTAACCCGCCGCGTGATCGAGCGTCAGCTCGACGCGCTCGGCCACGCCGTCGAAGGACGGTGGTGGGCGCCGTATGCGGTGGTCGCGGGCGGTCTGGCCATGGGCTTCCTGCTGTCCCGCATGCCGATCGGGCGCGTGGTGGGCATCAGCGCGCGGGCGGTGCAGACCGGACTGGCCGTCGCCTCGACCCTCGCCGCTGTGGACCGCTTTGTCTCCGAGCGCCGCCGCCTCGCGCGTGCGGCATGATGTGAAGGCGTCCATGCACATGCGCAACCGGTTGCGGACCGCCAGGCGGTGAGGCGGCCGTGCGGCCGGTCTGGAAAGGCGCGCTGAGCTTCGGGCTCGTCACCATTCCCGTCGGTCTCTACTCGGCGACCGTCCACAACGACTTGTCCTTTCGGCTCCTGCACGCGAAGGACAAAAGCCCGATCTCCTATCGCCGCTTCTGTGCCGAGGAGAACGTCGAAGTGCCGTGGTCGGAGATCGTGAAGGGCTACGAATACGAGAAAGGCCAGTTCGTGGAGATGACGGAAGCCGACTTCGACGCGGCCGACGTGGAGGCCACGCAGACGATCGACATCCGCGACTTCGTCGTCGCCGCCGAGATCCCGCCCGTGTACTTCGAGCAGCCGTACTACCTCGAGCCGCAGAAGACGGGCGCCAAGGCGTACGCGCTGCTGCGCGAGGCGCTGCGGCGCAGCGGCCGCGTGGGCGTCGCCACCGTCGTGCTACGCCAGCGCGAGCATCTCGCGGCAGTGCAGGCCGCGGGCGAGGCGATGACCCTGACCACGATGCGTTTCGGGCACGAGATCGCCACGCCGACCGGCCTGGACATTCCGAGCGACGCCGGACTCGACCGTCGTGAGATCGATCTCGCGCTGCAGCTGGTCGGTAC
This sequence comes from Candidatus Methylomirabilota bacterium, assembly GCA_046725765.1. GTDB lineage: Bacteria > Methylomirabilota > Methylomirabilia > Rokubacteriales > CSP1-6 > AR12. The sequence continues at coordinate 20,279 of JBKOZH010000343.1, forward strand.
GCTGGAGGGGCCGTGGCAGCCGGAGAAATATCGTGACCGCTATCGCGACGCGCTGCTCGCCAGCATCGAGCGCAAGCTCGAGGGTCGCGCGGTCGCGCCGGCCGAGCGCGGCCGGCGCGCGCCGACGAAAGTCGTCGATCTCATGTCGGCGCTCGAGGCCAGTCTCAAGGCGCAGCCCAAGCGCGAGGGTGCACGCGCGGCGGGCCGCCGCGAGCCCGCGGCGCCGCGCAAGTCGGCGGCACGGAGGCGCGCGTCGTGAGCTCGGCGACGCGCGTGCTCGAGCTCGACGATCGCCGGCTCCTGCTGAATCATCTCGACGAGGTGCTGTGGCCGGACGTCGGCGTCACGAAGGGCGACCTCATCGACTACTACCTCGACGTCGCCGACCGCGTGCTGCCGTTCGTCGCCAACCGCCCCGTCAGCTTGCTGCGCGCGCCGGATCCGATCACCGGGGAATGCGTGTACCAAAAGACGGCGCCGCCGGGGCTACCGACGTGGATCACCACGCGCCGCATCCGTAGTGAACACGCCGCGCTCGGCTACTCCGACTACGTGCTCGTGACCGAGCGCGCGGCGTTGGCGTACTTCGTCAACCTCGGCTTCATCTCGCTGCACCCGTGGGGCTGTACGATCGACGCCCTCGACCGTCCGGATTTGCTGCTGTTCGATCTTGATCCCACCGAGATCGCCTTTCGCGAGGTGCGCAACGCGGCGCTGCTCGTGCGCGATCTGCTCAACAACTTCCGCATTCGCGCGTGGGTGAAGACCTCCGGCGGCCGCGGGCTGCACGTCATGGTGCCGCTCGCGCCGCAGTATAGCTTCGCCCAGGTGCGCGGGGCCGCGGAGGTGATCACACGGCTGGCGCGCTCGCGTGAGCCGAGCCTGTTCACGCTGGACATGCGGCGCGCGCGGCGGCGCGGCAAGATCCTCATCGACGTGCACCGCAACCATCGCGGGGCGACACTGGTGAGCCCGTGGGCCGTGCGCGAGTACGCCGCCGCTACCGTCTCGGCGCCGCTCGAGTGGGCGGAGCTCGAGCGGCCGATCTACCCCGAGGACTTCACGCTGGCCACCATCCGCGAGCGTGTCGCGCGTGCCGGCGACCCGTTCGCCTCCTTCCTGCGCGAACCGCAGTCGCTGGCGCCGCTGCTCGAGAGCGGCCGCTCGCGCCGCGCGCGCCCGATGGCGTAGCCCAAGGAGACCGACATGTACGACCGAGTCACGGAGACGACGCCCTGGAGCCGCTTCAGCGCGCGCGCGCAGCATCTGACGCATCGGGCCCGGCGCTTTGTGCACGACCGGCCGCTGCAGGCGATCGCGCTGACGATCAGCGTGGGGTTCGTGGTCGGCAAGATCCTGAGCGCCCGCGAGGCGTGATGCGCCGCCTCACGGCGGCGGCGGCGCTCGGCCTGGCGCTCGTGGCGCCGGCCGCGCCGGCGGCCGACGTCGTGGTCGAAGTCACGACATCGATCTCGATGGAGGATATCCGCGACGAGGCGCAGCTGCGCGAGGCTTTGCAGCGCACGGTCGACGAGGTCCTCAGCGGCGCGATCGCGTTTCGGCCGACCGTCGTCTTGCTCACGCACGCGATGGTGAAAGGCGGACGTCTTTACGTGCGGGTGCTGGTGGCCGACCAGGAGGGCGAGCGCACGGTGAAAGATCTCGATCTCGAGCGCGAGCCAGAGCCGCCGGACTTCCGGCTCTAGCTCGCGCTCGCCACGCTACGGTCCTGGTAGCGCGTTGACGGCGGCGATGCGATCCGTCGTCCCCGGGTGCGTCGACAGGAAGCTCGTCTTGCCGCTGCTGGCGCCGGACGACGTCATGAGCCAGTTGAGCGTATCGGCCATCATCTTCTTGCCGGGGTGCCCGGCGCGCTGGAGCAGCTCGACACCGTGTTTGTCAGCCGCGTACTCCTCCGTGCGCGTGTACTTCCTGAGAAGCAGCTCGCCGGCGATCGGCGCGACGGCGCCGCTGCCGGGGATGATCTGATCGAGCAGGATCATGCCGATTTGCAGGCCCGTGCCGAGGGTCTGAGCCTTCTGCACGTGATTGAGGTCCTGATGCGCCAGCTCGTGCGCCAGCACCGCGCGCAGCTGGTCGTCGTTGGCCTTCTGCAACAGGCCGGTGGTGACCAGGAACTCTCCGTTCCCGGCGCTCGCGGCATTGATCGAGGAGTCCTCCATCACGCCGATCTTGACCTGACCGGGCTGCAGCGGGTTGTTCATCACCTTCAGCATCGGCACCATGACGCGCTGCAGGCGTTCTGCGGTCGCCGCATCGACTTTGACCAGCTTCGTTTGCTTCTGGCTGCTGCTCGGCTGCGGTGCCGACGAACCGCCGCCGCCGGAGGGGCCGGACGAGGTCGCGCAGGCCGCGACCGACAGCGCGACGAGGGCCAGTAGGGTGTTGCGCGCCAGGCGGATCATGCCGGCCGCTCCAGGAAGGCTTCGCCGCACGCGTCGTCCTCGTGGGCCGACGGCTCGCTGGCGCCGCCAAAATAGTCGATGTACCCGTCGATCGCCCGCGGGCGATCGGGTTTGAACAGCAGGTCGCGCACGTCCGCGCGCGCGACCGAAGCGGAACGAGATGTCGCGTGTGCCATAGCTCTGTGACCTCCGATCCGAACCAGACTGTGTGAACCAGACTGTGTGCCGGGTTGGCTGCACCGGACGTGCCAGTGGTAGGGCCACCCGCATAGCCTCGCGCCAACAGGACGCACGGTTGCGGTGGTCATGGCGCGATGACCGACGCGATTGAAAATATTTCGCTCGACTGGGGTGTAACTGTTACACCTGCTCGGTCGCCGCGACCGAATCGCATAGCACGGCGCACACAAAGCGCGAATGGTGGCGCGCGCTTACAGCGCGGCCGCGCACTGGCACGCCTTCTGCGTTGAAGCCGGCCAAGTCCAAGCGCACCTGGAGGCCGGCGATGCGATCGATTAAACGAGAACTCGAAACGAAACGCGACGCGCTCACGAGCGCGATCTCATCCAGCACCCGCTCGACACAAAACGACGATCTCCGCCGAGAGGTGTTCAAGGACCCGTTCGGCATGGCGTCTATCACCCACGACGACGAAGTCGTCGCGGCGGTCGTGGATACGCGCGCGCGACAGCTCGTAGAGATCGACCGCGCGCTGGCCGATATCGATGCTGGCCGTTATGGCATTTGTCGCGAGTGCGGTGAGCCCATCGCGAAAGCGCGTCTGAAGATCCTGCCCTTCGCTACGCGCTGCGTGGCGTGCCAGGCGCGCCTCGAAGACGGCCTCGGCCGCGCCGCATAGTAAGGAGACCCCTCGATGGATCGCGGATTTCGACTCGTGGCCGTGCTGCTGGTGATGCTGTCCCTGGTCGCCTGCTCGTCCACCACAGGCAAGACCGCGGGCGAGAACGTCGACGACGCCACGATCACGGCCTCCGTCAAGGCCAAGCTCGTCGCCGACAAACCCGCGAACCTCACCCGCGTGGATGTTGACACCAACAACGCCACTGTTTACCTTAACGGCGTCGTGGAGTCGGCCGAGCAGAAGGCCCGTGCGGAGCAGCTCGCATGGCAGGCCAAGGGCGTCAAGAGCGTCGTCAACAACCTGCAGGTCAAGAAGTAAGGTCCGTCACCGCCCACCCTCGGCACGCGCGCGCGGCCCTCGCCGTGCGCGCGATGAGGCGCGATAATCAAGAGAGCCATGAGCCCGAATAGACGCGACCAGAAGAGCGGCAAGGTTCTCGTGGTCGATGACGAGCCGACCGAGCGCGAGGGGTTGGCGCGGCTCGTCGGGCAGTGGGGCTACGAGGTCGAGACGGCGTCCTCCGGTGAGGAGGCGCTGAACCTCATCGAGACCCAGCATCCTGCGGTGGTGCTGACGGACCTCGTCCTGCCCGAGATGGATGGCCTGACGCTGCTCCAGAAGCTCAAGGAGACAGGCCGTCCGCCGATCGTGCTGCTCGTGACCGGCCACGGAAGCGTCGAGAGCGCGGTGGAGGCGATGCGTCACGGCGCGTTCGACTACCTGACCAAGCCCGTGGATGCCACGCGCCTACAAGTCCTGCTCGAGAAGTCCATCGAGCAGGAGTCGCTGTCGCGCGAGGTGAACTTCCTGCGGCACCAGCTGCGTCAGAAGGGGTCGTTCGGCCAGCTGGTCGGCCAGTCGCGCAGCATGCAGGAGGTCTACCGCTGGATCGAGCTCGCGGCGACCAGCACGGCCCCCGTGCTGGTCTACGGCGAGAGCGGCACCGGCAAGGAGCTGGTGGCGCGGACGGTCCACGATCTATCCAACCGGCGCAACCGGCCGTTCGTCGCGATCAACTGCGCGGCGATCCCCGAGACGCTGATCGAGAGCGAGCTGTTCGGCCACGAGCGGGGCGCGTTCACCGGCGCCACCGAGCGGCGGTTGGGCTGCTTCGAACTCGCCGATGGCGGCACGCTGTTCCTGGACGAGATCGCGGAGATGGATTCCAACACGCAGGCCAAGCTGCTGCGCGTGCTCCAGGAAGGCAGCTTCCGCCGCGTCGGTGGCGGCAAGTCCGAGATCCAGGTGGACGTGCGCGTCATCGCGGCCACCAACCGCGTGCCCACGGAGGCCATCAGCGCCAATCAGCTGCGCGAGGACCTTTTCTATCGGCTCAACGTCTTCTCGATTCACCTGCCACCGCTCCGGGACCGCAAGGACGACATCCCGCTGCTGGCGCGCACGTTCATCGAGGAGTTCAACCGGCAAGACAATCGCCAGGTGCGCGGCCTCGCCCCGGAGACGGAGAAGGACCTCGAGCGCTACACGTGGCCCGGCAACGTTCGTGAGCTGCGCAACGTGATCCAGCGCGCCGTCGTGCTGAGCGGCACCGGGCTGATCGCCAGCGAGCATCTGCCCGACAACGTGCTACGCGGCACGGTGCCCTCCACCAGCGCGGCCGCCGGGTCGGTGACACCGATCCGAGAGATGGAGCGCGACCTGATCCTGCGCGCGCTCGACGAGACGAATCAGGACAAGCGCAAGGCCGCCCAGCTGCTCGGCATCAGTCTCAAGACGCTCTACAACAAGCTGGCGAAATACGGCATCCAGGCGGTCAAGTCGGCGCGCCTGACCTGATGGCGGGCGCGCCGGGAGGCTCCGCCGACCGGCCGTTGCCGGCCGAGCTCGCGCGGCTCCTGCACGACCTGCGCGGTCCGTTGAACTCCGCCGTGATGCACCTGGAAATCCTCAAGCGCACGGTCGCCGGTGATGCAAGCGCCGACGAGACGCTGCGCTCCGTCCTCCAGCAACTGGCGCGTCTGTCCGACATGCTGCCCGCCGCGCTCGGCGTCGCCGCGCTGGAGGCCGAGTCGCCGCGCGAGCACGATCTGCGCGCTCTCGCGGAGCGCGCGCGCGACGCGCGCGGCTTCACGGTGACCCTCGCCGACGGACCCTGGCCGCGCGTGAAGGGCGAGGCGACGCTGCTCGTGCGTGCGATCGGCGAGCTGATCGCCAACGCCGTGGAGGCCACGCGGGCTGGCGCGCCACCGCCCGAGGTCACGGCCACCACCCTCGAGGGCGAGGCGGTGCTCGCGGTCCGCGATTACGGCTCGGGGCTCAAGACCACGAACCCGAAGCTGCTGATCCGCCTGCTGCAGTCCACGAAGCCGGGCCATCGCGGCCTCGGGCTCGTCACGGTCGAGCGCGTGGCGCGTCTGCACGGCGGCACGATCGAGTTCGACGCCCTCGGCGACGGCACGCGCGTACGGCTGCGACTGCCCAGCGCGCGGTAAGCCGGCGCGCGCCCTCAAATCAGCTCAAGAGGCCAGGGCGACGACCGCGTCGACGCGCTCCGAAAGCGCGTCGGGGACGGGTAGTACGGCGAGATCAGGCACGCGCTCGAGAAACTCTCGCGACAGGCTCGCGTACGGCATGCACTCGTACACCGCTTCGCAGAGCAGCGTCGCCTCGGCGGCGTCGGCCACGTCTTCGAGCGGCTCGAGCGTTTCTAGCACCTCGGGCAGGTAACGGCGCCCCAGTGCCACCAGCGTGCGTGCGCGAGCCGCCAGCGCCGCCGGGGCGAGCATGTCGCGCGCGGCGAAGCCTCGCGGTGGCTCGTAGACAAACCGGCGCACGGCACGAAGCGACAGGTCCTCTAGCCCGGGCAACGGTGAGCCGGGCTCGACGAAGCCGTCGGGCAGGCGGGAGCACCGAGGGCGTGCCCCGACCAGTACCGTCAGATCCGGACGTCGCGAAAGCGCACGGATGCTGCGCGACAGCGACGGAGTCACCGGGCCATCGTGCGGCTCGTCGGCGCGCAGCGCGAGGATGACCGCGTCGGGGTCGCGCCGCGCGACGAGCAGCGCCGGCAAGAACAGCTCTGCGGCGCTGCCGCGATAGACCGGTTGCACGATCGTCGCGACGTCCGCGCCACCGCCGAGCACGTCGCCGGACTCCGCGGCCGACTCGCGTGACACGACGGCAAGCACGCGGTGCGTCGGCGCCAGCCGCGTCGCGCGATCGAGCGCGCGTTCGAGGGCGGTGGGGCCGCGTCGGGACACGCCGCCGGCAAGCACGAAACACCAGACGTTCGATGCGGCACGCGCGCCGGCGGAGGCTTCATCACGAAAGAGTCGAACAGGGGCGATCATTGAGGTAACCTCCGGCGCGGTCCGCTGCACTTGGCGCGCATGGAATTGCACCGGTTGTGCCATGGGCCGGCGCATCCCCAATCGCACGCCAATCTCATGGCGGTGGCGAGCGTTGCGCCGATCTCCTGGAAAACGTACAAACGCAGCGCGTGGGATGTAAATCTTACATGCTATGAGGAGGTGGCATCGTGTTCGACCTCAAGGGACGCGTGGCGATCGTGACCGGCGGCAATGGCGGCATCGGGCTGGGAATGGCGCGCGGCCTTGCCGGTGCCGGGGCGGCGATCGTCGTCGCCGCGCGCAACGCGGACAAGTCCCGCAAAGCGGTCGCTGAGATCGAGGCGCTCGGCGCGTCGGCACTTGCCGTCGCCGTCGACGTCACCGACGAGGCGGCGGTGGCGCGCCTCCTGAGCGCGACGCGCGAGCGCTACGGCCGGCTGGACGTCCTGATCAACAACGCCGGCACGAACATCCGCAAGCCGATCCACGAGTACACGCTCGGCGAGTGGCATCGCGTGCTCGACACGAATCTGACCTCGGCGTTTCTCTGCTCCCACGCCGCGTACCCGCTGTTCAAGCAGGCGGGCGCGGGCAAGGTCATCAACATCGGCTCGATGATGTCGATCTTCGGCGCGTCATTCGCGCCGGCCTATGCGGCCTCCAAAGGCGGCATCGTGCAGCTCACCAAGTCGATGGCGAGCGCGTGGGCCGCCGACAACATCCAGGTCAACGCGGTGCTGCCCGGCTGGATCGAGACGGATCTCACGGCGGGCGCCAAGCGTGAGGTGCCGGGCCTCAACGAGAACGTCCTGCGCCGAACGCCGGCCAAGCGCTGGGGCACGATCGACGACATGGCGGGCGTCGCCGTGTTCCTGGCCAGCGCGGCCTCGGACTTCGTGACCGGCACCGCGATTCCCGTCGACGGCGGCTACTCGATCCAGGGCTGACGTGCGCACGGTCGTGATCGACGCGATCGCCCCCGAGGGGATCGCCGTGCTCCGCGAGCACGGCTTCGACGTGCGGCAGCTCATGAAGCCGTCGCCGGAGGTCCTCGCCGAGGCGCTCGTCGACTGCGAGGCGCTCGTCACGCGCTCCTCGACGGCCGTGACGGCCGCGCTCCTGGAGCGCGCGCCGCGCCTGCGCATCATCGGCCGCGCGGGCGTCGGGGTGGACAACATCGACGTCGACGCGTGCTCGCGGCGCGGTGTCGTCGTCGTGAATGCGCCGTACGGCAACGTGGTCTCGGCCGCCGAGCACACGCTCGGCATGCTGCTGGCGCTCGTGCGTCGGCTGCCCGAGGCGCACGCGCGGCTGAAGACGCTCGAGTGGGATCGCTCGATCTATGGCGCCGAGCTCTATCGCAAGACGCTCGGCGTGGTCGGCCTCGGCAAGGTCGGCTCGCGCGTGGCCGCACGGCTGCGCGCGTTCGAGCCCGCGCGCCTGCTCGTCTTCGATCCCTACATTCCCGAGGTCCGCGCGCGCGATCTCGGCGCGCGCCTGGTGCCGGACTTCGACGCGCTGCTGCGCGAGGCCGACGTGGTGACGTTCCACGTGCCGCTCACGCCGGAGACGGAGGGGATGGCCGGCGCGCGTGAGCTCGCGCTGCTTCGGCCCGGCGCGCGCATCGTGAACTGCGCGCGCGGCGGCATCGTCGTCGAGGCGGACCTCTTGGCGGCGCTCGAGAGCGGTCATGTGGCGGGCGCGGCCATCGACGTCTGGAGCGAGGAGCCCCCGCGCTCCGAGACGCTGCGCCGGCTCATCGCGCATCCGCGCGTCGTGGTCACGCCGCACCTCGGCGCCAACTCCGCGGAGGCGCAGGTCAACGTCGCCGTCGACGTGGCGCGGCAGCTCGTGGCGTTCCGTGACGGCGCGCTCGTCGAGCACGCGGTGAACATCCCCGTCGCGGACGTGACGACGGTGGAGGCCCTGCGTCCCTTCGTCGCGCTGGCCGAGGTGCTCGGCCGCTTTTGTGTGCAGCTCGATCCCGAGCATCTCGCGCGGGTGGAGGTGACGATCGCCGGTGCGCTGGCCGACACCGATCCCGAGCTGCTCGCGCGCGCGGTGCTGGCGGGATTGCTCGATCCGGTCACCGCCGGGCCGGTGAACCTCGTCAACGCGCACCTCGTCGCGCGCGAGCGCGGCGTGGAGGTGGCCATCCACCGCACGGAGTCGACCGGCGCGTACAAGAGCGTGCTCACCGTGTGCACGCAGACGGCGGAGGGCAAGAAGCTCATCGCGGGCACCGTCTTCGACGGCCAGCCGCGCATCGTGCGGCTGCGCGATCTTGACATCGAGTTCACGCCGGAGGGCTACATCCTCGTGCTGTCGTACGAGGATCGGCCGGGCATGGTCGGACGCATCGGCTCGATCCTCGGGCAGCTCAACGTCAACATCGCGTCCATGCACGTCGGTCGCAAGACCAAGCGCGGCCGCGCCATCGTGGTGCTGCTGCTCGACGAGGACCTCACCGCCGAGCAGGTGACCGAGGTCGCACGCGCCGTCGAGGCGGATTTCGCTCGGCTCATCCGGCTTCGCTAGCACTTTTTGCTTGGTTTGCGTCATCCTCGCTTGCTAGGATTTCGCGCATGACAACTATGCGCGTGGCCGCCGTCGCTGCCGTTCTCCTCGCGCTGGCCGGATGCGCCAGCAATCCACCACGGGCTTCCAAGAGCGCGTTCGAGGACATTCCGGTCGCGAAGGGCATGGAGTATCAGCTCGGCGAGTCGCTCTCCATCGAGACGCCGACCGTCCAGGCGGCGCGCGAGGTCTATCGCGGCCGGCTGGAGATGGACAGCCTCGCCACCGCCACCCGCGCCACGCTCGAGGCGAACGGCTGGCGGCATCTGAACACGACGAAGACGGCCCAGCACGGCATCAATCAGGTGTACGAAAAGCAGGGGCAGTCGCTGCAGGTCGTGCTGTGGGAAGGCTGGATGGGCTGGTTCACCTACGCGGAGTACACCACGGCGCGCGTGCTGCAGGCCCGATAGTCCTAGCGCGATCCTGAACGCGCCGCTCGGGGCGCGCGCGTGTCGACGAGCTTGAAGCGGTCGTTCTGCCAGACGTAGTACTTCGCGATCGGCACGCCCGATGGCGGATCAGCCGCTGAGAACCGCCCGACGGTGTTCACCACGAGCAACAGGCTGTTGAGCCGATACTCGAGGCTGAAGGCGGGCTCCGGTGAATCGTGGATGCGCCCGCTCCGCGTGTTGACGACCATCCAGCGCTGACAGCTCGTTCCGCAGCTCCACTCCACGACGCGGAGATAGCCGGCGAAGTTCGGACCGCGACGCACGGCCTCGCGGAGCTCTCTCGCAAAGGGCTCGGCCGCCGGATTGCGCCGGAAGTCTGGAGCCGCGGGCGCGCCGCGATATGCCGGCCCGGCGGGATAGTCCGCAAAACTCGGCGCACCGGCTCCGGCGGCGGGCGAGCCCGCGGCCGCAACGATGAGCAG
>JBKOZH010000189.1:0-11589 GCA_046725765.1 Candidatus Methylomirabilota bacterium
TCGCCAGCACCAACACCACGGTGCTGCTGCGCGGAGAGAGCGGGACCGGCAAAGAGGTCCTCGCTCGGGCCATCCACAAGGCCTCGCCGCGCGTCGCCAAGCAGTTCCTCAAGGTCAACTGCGCGGCGCTGCCCGGCGAGCTGCTCGAGTCCGAGCTCTTCGGACACGAAAAGGGAGCCTTCACCGGCGCATACCGGCAGAAGCCCGGCAAGTTCGAGGCGGCGCATCAGGGCACCCTCTTGCTCGACGAGATCGGGGAAATGCCGCTGCGCCTGCAGGCGAAGCTCCTGCACGTGCTGCAGGACGGCGAGTTCTCCCGCGTCGGCGGCGAGAAGATCATCGACACCGACGTGCGACTCATCGCCGCCACCAATCGCGACCTCGAAGCCAGCATGCGCGCCCATCAGTTCCGCGAGGACCTCTATTATCGTCTCAACGTCATCGAGATCCGCATTCCACCGCTGCGCGAGCGCCGCGAGGAAGTCCCCGGTCTCGTCGACTACTTCATCAAGAAGTTCAACGCGCAGTACGGTCGCCTCGTCGACATTCCGCCGGACACCATGCGCGTGTTCATCGACTACCACTGGCCCGGCAACATCCGCGAGCTCGAGAACGCGATCAAGCGCGTCGTCGTGCTGGGCACCGCGCGTCCCGTGCACACCGAGATCGTCGGCAACATCAACCGCGGTCCGCGCGTGACGACGCCGGGCGCGCCCGCGGTCACCGCCGCCGTCGTGAGCCCCGACGCGCCGATCAGCCTCAAGGAGATCGCGCGACAGGCGGCGCGCGAGGCCGAGCGCGTGGCGATCAAGGAAGTGCTCGACCGCGTGCACTGGAACCGCGCCAAGGCCGCGCGCCTGCTGCAGATCAGCTACAAGGCGCTGCTCTACAAGATCGTGCAGTGCGGCCTCGTGGTCCAGGAGACCGAGCCGGAGAAGCAAAAGGAAGTCATCGCGTCCTGACGGGGGCGAAGCGCTCACGAAGCGCGAGCCCCGACATGAGCACGAAGTAGAGCAGCACGCGCAGGAACATCGGTCGGCCTCCTCAGGGCCGACCGAGGCAGCAACTCTCGTGCCCTGCTTACACATTCCGCTCAAGTGCCCGGTTCGTGATGCGCGCGCAAAGCGCGCCCGCCACGCCGCAGGGAAATTCTTTGCCGTCTTCGGGCACGCCCGGCGGCTCGCGCCGCGCGTGTTACCCTAACCCCGATGTTCGACATCGGGCTTCAGGAAATGCTGGTCATCGGCGTGCTCGCGCTGTTGGTGTTCGGGCCGTCGAAGCTGCCCGAGCTCGGTCGCATGGTGGGGCGCGCGCTCCGCGAGTTCCGGCGCGCCAGCGACGAGTTCCGTTCCACCGTCGAGACGAATCTCCACATCAACGAGCCCGATCCGCCGCCCGTGACGGCGTCCGCATCGACGACGGCGGAAACGGCGGCTCCGTTGCCGTCCGAGACCGAGCCGCTCGCGCCGGAGACCAGCGACGTGACGGTGCCGGTGGCCGACGTCGTCGAGCACGGCGAGCCGTATTGCGCCCAGCGCGGATCGAGGCTGTTTCATCGGCGCGAGTGTGCGTGGGTCGGCCGGATACCCGAGGTCGACCGTATCTACATGAAGACCATCGCCGAGGCGCGCGAGCAGGGGCTGGGCACGTGTCCGGTGTGCGAGCCGTGGGAGCCTACTTAGTTGGGGGACCCCTGCGGCTTCCCCCAAACCCCTCAACGGTTGGTCGCCCACTTTTTTTTACTTGCCGACCTCAACACCCGTTGAGTATGGTAGCGGTCCGAGGAGGTACGATGCGCGAGCTCACCGGCAAGCAGCGCGAAGTCCTGGCGTTCATCCGTTCGTTCATCGGCAAGCACAGCGTGCCGCCGACGGTGCGAGAGATTGGCGATCGCTTCAAGGTGACGCCGCGCGCCGCGTTCGATCACCTGCGCGCGCTCGAGCGCAAGGGCGCGCTCCAGCGTCGTGAGAGCGCCGGGCGCATCTCGCGCGCGCTCACGCTCACGGAGCCCGCCGCTCGTGCCACGCACGCGGTCCCGATCCTCGGTCGCGTGGCCGCGGGTCAGCCGCTCTACGCCAGCGAGAACCGCGAGGGCGAACTGCACATCGCCCCCACCTCGCTTCCGGGTCGCGGCGAGGATCTCTTCGCGCTGCGCGTGCGCGGCGACAGCATGATCTCCGCGCACATCTGCGATGGCGATCTCGTGCTGGTCCGGCGGCAGGACAGCGCGTCCACCAACGACATCGTGGTGGCGCTGGTGGAATCGGAGGCGGGGGAGGGCGAGGCGACGGTGAAGCGCTTCACGCGCGACGGCGAGCGGGTCGTGCTCAAGCCCGAGCACCCCACGATGGCCCCGATCGTGGTCGACCCGCGCCGCACGCCCGTGAAGATTCTCGGCAAGGTCGTCGGCGTTCTGCGAGGTTTCTGAGGTTTCTGAGGAGGCAACGATGAGTGTGTCTGCGGTGACGTATCCGGCGCTCCAGCGCCGGCTGATCTCGACCCGGCGCTCGCGCGCCCTTTTTTTGTCGCGGAATACTCAACACGTGCTGGGCGCTCGCGGCGTCGCGATCGAGGTGGCGCGCGCGGCAGCTGCGCTGCTGGCGCTCGGCACGTGGTGTGTGTCGCTGCTGCTGGTCGCCGGTTGACGAGGAGCGCCACGGCTTTGCCGGGGCGCTTCCGTAACAACCGAACAGAGCAGCACGACACACATCATCAGGCGCCGCACCGAGGATGACGTTGACAAGCACAAGGACCGAAGGTGACCAGAGCGGGCTTGAGCTATCAGCGAAAGCCGCGCTGATCACCGTGCCTGGCTCCGCCGATCACGAGCGTTGGGGGGTATTGGGGCCGCGTCGGGGCCCCATGACGATCGGCTTCGTTGCTGCTCGGCCGCCGGTTGACGAGGAGCGCCACGGCTTTGCCGGGGCGCTTCCGAGCGTTGGGGGTATGGGGCCGCGTCGGGGCCCCATGACGATCGGCTTCGTTGCTGCTCGGCCGCCGGTTGACGAGGAGCGCCACGGCTTTGCCGGGGCGCTTCCGAGCGTTGGGGGGTATGGGGAGCCATTTCGGGGCCCCCATGACGAACGACGATCAGGTCCGCGTCACTCGCTCGAACACGCGCGCCTCGACGAATAGATCGAGCAGTGCGGAGTCGAGGGCGCCGGCGCGGCGCTCGGCGTCGAGAATCGTCAGCGCTTCCTCCGCGCGCAGCGCCTTCTTATACGGGCGGTCGCTGGCGGTCAGCGCATCGTAGATGTCCGCGATGGCCATCATCCGCGACTGCACGGGAATCTCGTCGGCGCGCGCGCCGTAAGGATAGCCGGTGCCGTCGAGCTTTTCGTGATGCGCGCGCGCGATCTCGGGGACGCGCCGCAGCTCCTTCGTCCACGGGATCTGAGTCAGGAACTGATAGGTGTGCACGACGTGCTGCTGGATGGCCACGCGCTCCTCGTCGGTGAGGCTGCCGCGCGGGATCGCGAGCACACGCGCTTCGTCCGGCGTCAGCACCATGCGCGACGTGCCGTCGGCGTCTTCCCACGTCTGCGAGGCCAGACGCAGGATCTCGGCCATGAACGCCTGCGCCTGCACCGTCGGCTCGTTGGCGACGGTGATGAGGTCGAGGTGCCGGTCCAGCTCCGCGAGCGCGGCCGCGAGCTCGGCGTCGATCCGCGCGGCGTGCTCGGCGTAATCGCCTCCGCCGCCGAGCGCGCGCTCGAGCTTGCGGCGTCCCGCGCGCAGCGCGAGATCGCGCTTGAGCAGCTCGACGCGATGGCGGATGCGGTCGAGGTCCGCCGGGTAGAGCTTCTTGGCTTTCACGAGCACGTGCTCGCGCACGCCGACCTTGCCGAAGTCGTGCAGCAGCGACGCGTAGCGCAGCTCCATCAGCTCGTCGTCGCGGAACTTCAGCGTGCGGTACGGACCGGCCTCGCAGCGGTCGACGACCTCCGCGAGCCCCACCGTCAGCTCGGCCACGCGAAACGAGTGGCCCGAGGTCGAAGGGTCGCGCGCTTCGATCGCCGTCACCGAGGCCTTGACGAACCCCTCGAACAGCTCGCGGATGGACAGATACAGGCGCCGATTGTTGATCGCCACCGCGGCCTGCGAGGCGAGCGAGGCCGCGAGCTTTTCGTGACGCGGACCGAACGGTCGAACATGGCGCTCGACGTCCGCGGGCGTGGCCAGCCGCGCGTCACGATCGTCCTTGCAGTTGATCAGCTGCAGCGCGCCGATCGTCTGTCCCTGCGGCGTGCACATGGGGACCACGAGCATCGACCTCGTGCGGTAGCCCGCCTCCTCGTCGAAGCGGCGGTTGATCGTGAACGGCGCGTCGGCCGGCGGCGCGTACGCGTCCGCGAGATTGACGACCTCGCCGTTGAGCGCGACGTGGCCCACGATGCTCTCATCGGTGAGGGGCAGGGTGGCCGTCCGGAACGGCACCGCCACGCTGTCGTTCTGCGCGAGGGCAAAGCGCAGGTACGGCGTGTCGCCGCGCTCCTCGATGATGTAGAGCGAGCCGGCGTCGCTGTTGGTGATCTCGCGCGCCTTGCTCAGCATCGTCTCGAGCAGGAAGCGGGGATTGGGCTCGGCCGAGAGCCGGATGCTGATCGCGTTCAGCTCCGACAGGTCGCGCTCGAGCCGCGAGCGCTCCACGGCGGCGTCGAGATCGGCGAACGCGGCGGCCACGGCGTGGGCGAGCATGGCCGGCGGCGCGGCGAGGGGCAGCACGGTGTGCCAGCCGACCGGCCACGGGCCGCTGTCGGCGGCCGGCACGAGGCCGATCACCCGGACGTCACCCTCCGCGGGCGACTGCCGCGCGCGTGGGGTGACGAGGACGACGGCGTCGGCGGCGGGGACGCTCCCGAGGGGGCGTACGTCATAGGTGTCGGAAAGCGCGGCGAGGACTGCGGCCACGGCAGGATCGGCCTCGTGCAGTACGAGCCTGCGCATCCTGCCTAGAATACAAGGCGATGACCCCCTTCTCCGACTTCGCCGCGCTCGGCCGCCGGCTCGAGCGTCTTCGCGGCCGCCTCGAGAAGCGGGACGAGGTCACTAGGTTCCTCAAGGGCCTCGACCCCAACGAGATCGCCACCGTCGTGGCCTTCCTGGCCGGGCGCCCGTTTCCGACCTCGGATTCGAGGGTTCTGGGGGTCCGCGGCCTGCCCCGCGGCGGCGAGCGGCACTCGGGGGAGTCGGGGGCGGGCTCTGAGCCGCTCACGATCAAGGCCGTCGCCGAGGCCTTTGCCGACGTCGCGGCGGCGGTCGGCTCCGGGGTGCGCCGGGCCCGCGACGAGCGACTCGCTCGGCTGGTCGCTCAAGCCTCTGCCGACGAGCGCGACTTCCTCAATCGGATCATCGGCGGCGAGATGCGGACCGGAGTCTCCGAGGGGCTCCTGCTCGAGGCCATTGCCGCGGCCTGGGGCATCGACGTGCCGACCACGCGCCGCGCCGCGCTCTACCTCGGCGACCTCACGGCCGTCGCGACACTGGCGGCGAGCGGCGGTCAGGCGGCGGTGGCCGGCGCGAGCCCTCGACCGTTCGTGCCGCTGCTGCCGATGCTCGCGGAGATCGCCGACGACTTCGGGGCCGTGCTCGCCGCGCACGGTGGCCGTACCGCGCTCGAGTACAAGTACGACGGCGCGCGCATCCAGCTGCACCGCGCGGGTGATCGCGTGCAGGTGTGGACGCGCCGCCTCTCGGACGTCACGCGCAGCCTGCCGGACGTCGTCGAGATCGCGCAGCGTGAGCTTTGGGGCGAGCCGTTCATCCTCGACGGCGAGGTGGTCGCGCTGGACGCGAACGGCCGTCCGCTGCCCTTTCAGGAGCTGATGCGGCGCTTCCGCCGCGTGCACGGCGTCGAGGCGCTCGCGCGCGAGATGCCGCTGGCGCTGTATTTCTTCGATTGCCTCATGGCCGAGGGGCGCTCGCTGATCGACGAGCCCTACGAGCGGCGCTGGGAGGCGCTCACCGCGATCACGCGCGGCCGCTATCTCGCCGAGCGGCGCATCGTCACGAGCGACGCCGAGGCGGCGGCCTTTCGCGAGGCGGCGCTCGCCGCCGGTCACGAGGGCGTGATGGCCAAGGACCTCACCAGCACGTACGAGCCCGGCGGGCGGGGCAAGCGCTGGTTCAAGCTCAAGGCGGCCGAGACGGTGGACTGCGTGATCGTCGCCGTCGATCGCGGCTCGGGCCGCCGCGTGGGTTGGCTGTCGAACTATCATCTCGCCGTGCGCGACGGCGAGGCGTTCGCCGACGTCGGCAAGACGTTCAAGGGACTCACCGACGCGCAGTTCGTGGAGATGACCGAGCGACTGTGGAAGCTCGCCACCGCCGACGACGGCTACACCGTGCGCGTGAGGCCCGAGGTCGTCGTCGAGGTCGAGTACAACGAGATCCAGAAGAGCCCGACCTACCGCTCGGGCATGGCGCTGCGCTTCGCGCGGATCGCGCGCGTGCGCGACGACAAAGCGCCGGGGCAGGCGACGACGCTCGACGAGCTGCGCGCGCTCTACGACCGACAGTTCCGCACCAAGGGGCGCGCCACCGAGGCGGTGTAGAATCCACCGGGTGAGCGCGCGCGTCTCGACCGGCATTGGAAGGCTCGACGCGATGCTCGGCGGCGGCCTGCTGCCGGGCACGCTGACCGTGATCTACGGCGCCACCGGCATCGGCAAGACGCACCTCGGTCTCACCTTCGCCGACCACGGCCGCGCCGCCGACGGCGCACGCGGCGTAATCCTGGACATGAACGGTCGCGGCGACAGCCAGCAGCACGACGAGTATGCGGCGCGACTGTTCGACTGGTCGCTGAAGGAATGGACGCACACGGTGCCGCCGATGACCGAGCCGTACCCTTCCGCGGATCAGATGGACGCGTTCTACTGCAACGCGCTCAAGTGGGTCGGGCGCGTCCGCGACTTTCAGGTGCCGACGTCCGACGGCGCGTGGGAGTTCGACTGGAACTGGAAGGCCACCTACAACCACGCGCTGCACACCGTGCGCCCGTTCTTCTACTTCCACTTCGCGGCGGGGACGCGGCGCGTGGTGGTTGACGGCGTGGAGCCGATGGACCAGCCCGCGGACTCGATCCAGTTCTGGATGTTCGACGAGCTCTATCGCAAGACGATCCATCGCGACGCCGAGACGGTGGGCATGGAGATCTGCCTGCCGGTGTGGAAGCATCGCGAGTTCATCGACGCGCACCGCTACGACCACGCCGCGCTCACCACGCTGCTGCTCGTCACCACCGAGGAGACGCGGCTCGAAGATCTCCTGGCGCGCAAAGTGGCCGTCGGCGACATCGGCGCGACCGCGAACACGATCATCGTGATGGGCAGCGAGCGCGTGGGGCAGCGCGTGGCACGGATGCTGTCCGTGGTCAAGCATCGCAGCAGCGCGATGAGCGACGAGATCGTCGAGTACCGCATCGGGAGCGGCGGGCTCGAGCTCGGGTAGCGCCGTGGCGACCGCCACGCCCTGGCGTCCGCCGTTTCCCTGCATCGACGTCCACATCCATCTGCATCCGCCGCGCCTGGCCGAGGCGATCCAGCGCCACTTCGCGCGCGACGGC
The DNA here is from genome assembly GCA_046725765.1 of Candidatus Methylomirabilota bacterium. Classification (GTDB taxonomy): domain Bacteria; phylum Methylomirabilota; class Methylomirabilia; order Rokubacteriales; family CSP1-6; genus AR12. The sequence goes on from JBKOZH010000189.1 coordinate 7,568, forward strand.
TGGGTGGCGCACCATCCGTTCGAGCCGTCCAAGGTCGCCGCGACGCTGGCCGAGCGCGGCGTCGAGCGGTTCTGCTTCTTCTCGTACGCGCACAAGCCCGGCATGGCGCGTGAGCTCAACGGCTGGGTGGCGGAGACGGCGGCGACGCTGCCTGGGGCGATCGGCATCGGCACGCTGCATCCAGACGATCCCGACGTCGACGCAATCGCCAGCGAGGCGACCGCCCGCCTGGGGCTCCGCGGGTTCAAGTTCCACCACTCCGTGCAGCGCTTTCACGTCGACGACCAGCGATTGTTCTCCGTGTACGAGCGCGGCGAGGCGGCCGGCCACGTCTTCGTGCTGCACGTCGGGACGCTGCCATACCGCGACGCGTTCACCGGCGTCGATCGCTTCCGGCGGCTGCTCGCCCGCTTTCCGCGGCTGACGGCGATCGTCGCGCACATGGGCGCGTTCGAGAGCGACGCCTTCCTGGCGCTGCTCGACGCCCATCCCAACCTCTACGTCGACACGACCATGGCTCTGGCGCCCGCGGCGCGCCGCTACGTCGGCGCCGACCCGGCGTCGATCACCGACGCGGCTCTCGTGCGCTGGCAGGACCGGATCCTGTTCGGCTCCGATTTTCCGCTGATCCCGTACGACTATGACGAGGAGCGTCGCTGGGCCTGGGATCGCGCGTTGCCCGACTCTGTGCGTCGCAAGATCTTCCACGACAACGCCGCGCGGCTCTTCGGTCGTGGCTGAGCTGCGGCTGGATCGCCTCGCACCGGCACAGGCCGCGCTGCTGCGTGTGGCTGCCGACGCCGCGGGCGACGGGCGCGACACGGTCCTGGTCGGCGGCGCCATTCGGGACGTCGTGCTGCGGCGTCCGGCCGCGGACGTCGACATCGCGGTGCCGTCGGGCGCCATTGCGCTCGCGCGGCGCTGCGCCGAGCGTCTCGGCGGCACGTGCGTCGTCCTCGACGCTGACCGCGGCGCGGCGCGCGTCGTCGCCGATGGAGGCCTGACGCTCGACGTGACCGACTTCCGCGCGCCGACGCTCGAGGGCGATCTCCTCGCGCGAGACTTCACCATCGACGCGCTCGCCGTGTCCCTCAGCGCGCTGGTCGCGCGCGGGTGCGCGCCGATCGTCGACCCGACCGGGGGACTCGCGGATCTCGCGGCGCGACGCCTGCGTCCGGCGGGACCCGGCGTGCTCGAGGACGATCCGCTGCGCACGCTGCGCGCCGTGCGCCTCGAAGCCACGCTCGGGCTGCGGCTGACGACGTCGGCCGCGCGCGCCGTGAGGGGCGCGGCGCGAGGGCTCGAGCGCGTGTCTGCCGAGCGTGTGCGCGACGAGTTGCTCATGCTGCTCGGCCTGGCCGACACCGCGCGCGCCTTGCGGCGCGCCGACGCACTGGGCGTGTTGGGTGTCATCATCCCGGAGATCGAGCCGATGCGCGGGACGCGGCAGCCGGCGCCGCACCGCTTCGACGTGCTCGAACACTCGTTGCGCGCGGTGGCGGGCTGCGACCGCTTGCTCGCGCGCCTGGATGCGCTGGCCCCGTACGGCGAGGAGCTCGCCGTGCACGTGGCCGAGCCGCTCGGCGGCGGCGCGGGCCGCAGCACGGCGCTCAAGCTGGCCGCGCTCCTGCACGACGTCAGCAAGCCTGAGACCCGCCGTCGCGTCTCCGGGCGCGTGCGGTTCTTCGAGCACGATGTGATCGGCGCTCGCCGGGTGCGCGAGATCGGCGAGCGCCTGCGCCTGCCCGAGCGGCTGACCGCGCTGGTCGAGCGTGTCGTTCGGCACCATCTGCGCCCGATGCATCTGGGCCACGCCGGCGCCATCACGCCGCGCGCGCGCTATCGGTTCTATCGCGATCTGCGCGAGGACACGCGCGACCTGCTCCTGCTGGTCCTGGCCGACGCCGCAGCGGTCACCGGCGCCTCGCCGCTCGCGACGTGGCGGCGCGCCGGCATCGTGCGCGAGCTCCTGGCCGGCTGGAGCGAGCAGCGTGAGGCGCAGACGCAGCCGCCGCTGCTCCGCGGCGAGGACGTCATGGCGCGCTTTTCTCTGGAACCGGGACCGCGCGTCGGCTGGTTGCTTGCACAAGCACGGGAAGCGCAGGATCTCGGACGCGTGCAGAGCCGCGAGGAAGCGCTCGCGTACCTTGACTCGCTCAACCCCGGCCCGTAAAGTACCGGCACCACACGGCAAATTCACCCCCCGTTTGAGGAGGGTCCAGATGATTCAGTGGCGAACCATCATCATTCTGCTCGCCGTTGTCGCAGCGCCCGTCGCGGCGGCAGCGGCGCCGGCGGGCAAGGTCGTGATCGCGCAAGGCGTCGATCCGACGAAGCTCGACATCATGGATCAACAGGAGGCGCCGGCGTCGATCATCGCCTCGCACATCTTCGAGACGCTCTGGGAACGCGACGCAAACCTCAAGATCGTTCCGTTGCTCGCCGCCGACCTGCCGAAGCAGGTCGCGCCGACGACGTGGGAGGTCAAACTCCGCAAGGGCGTCAAGTTCCACAACGGCGAAGACTTCAACGCGGAGTCGGCAAAGTTCAGCATCGAGCGCGTCAAGGATCCTAAGCTGCGCGCCTCCTCGAACTTCAAGACCATCGAATCGGTCGAGATCGTCGACCCCTCCACGGTTCGCGTCCACACCAACAAGCCGTGGCCGACGTTTCTGACCGTCATGACGTTCGCGCAGGCGTCGATGTATCCGCCGAAAGCGTACAAGGACAAGCAGCCGGCTGACATCTCGCGCCAGCCCATCGGCACCGGGCCCTACAAGTTCGTGCGCTGGGCGAAGGACGAGGAGATCGTTCTCGAGGCCAACACCGGCTGGTCGAGGGGCGAGCCGAAGATCAAGACCGTCGTGTTTCGACCGATCCCCGACGACGCCGTGCGTGTGGCGGCGCTGCAGAACGGCGAGGTCGACGTGGCCGTCAACATTCCGCCGCATCTGGCGAACCCGATCGCCAACCATCCGAAGCTCTTCCTGACCACGGCGCCGTCGATCCGCACGATCCAGCTGATGTTCCAGACGCACAACTTCGACGAGAAGACGCACCAGGCAACCGGCGTCTACGAAGGCGTCACCAAGGACAAGCGCGTGCGGCAGGCCATTCAGTACGCGCTCGACGTCGACGAGCTCATCAAGGGCGTGCTCGACGGCAAGGCGCAGCGCGTGGCCACGATGCTCACGTCGCTGCACTTCGGCTTCGATCCCGCACTCAAGCCGATCAAGCAGGACCTCGCCAAGGCGAAGAAGCTGCTCACCGACGCCGGGTATCCGAACGGGCTCGAGCTCACGCTGAACGGTCCGCAAGGGCGGTACGTGCGTGACAAGGAAGTGGCGGAAGCCGTCGCGGGGCAGCTCAACAAAGCCGGCATCAAGACGACCGTCAAGACCTACGAGTTCGTGAACTACCTCAACAACCTCACGTACAAGCACAAGGGCGGTCCCGTATGGCTGATCGGTTGGGGGACGCCGACCATCGACGCCGAGACGGTGTACGGGCCCCTGTTCCGGACCGGCAGCAACCTGGGGACGTACTCCAACCCGGACCTCGACGGGCTGTTCGACGCCGCGCAGAAGGAGATGGACGAGAAGAAGCGGCTGGCGCTCTACCACCAGATCAACAAGCTGTGGATCGAGGACGCCGCCGCCGCGCCGCTCTACCAGCAGCTCGATCTCTACGGCGCGAACAAGCGCATCGCGTGGAAGGCGCGCAGCGACGAGCGCATCAAAGCCACGGAGATGACGATCAAGTAGGCGTTATGGGCATTGCGGGGCGGGAGCGGCGTGGCGCGTCGTTCGACCGCGCAAATCGACATTACGTTGGCGCCTGTCTGAGGGCACCGATTCCTAGGCGGGGCCGACGCAATACCCGAAACACGGGTCTCACGAGGCACCACACCGCTCCCGCCCCGCGCTGCGCATCCGCCCACTCGATCGTCCTCGCCGCAGGCTTGATCGCTGTCGCTGCAGACCATGGCGGTGCGAGTAATATGCGGTGCGAGTAATATAAGG
>JBKOZH010000020.1:0-17787 GCA_046725765.1 Candidatus Methylomirabilota bacterium
CAGCAGATCGTCGAAGTCCACCACGCCCGCCTCGCGCACGCGCTTCTCGTAGCGTGAATACACGAGGGCGGCCTTCTGCTCCCACGGTCCGCGCGCGTCGCGCAGCGCGTCCTGCACGCTCACCATCTGGTTCTTGAGATACGAGATGCGATGCGCGGCCGCGCTCGGCGTGAACGAGCGGTCGGCGAGCTCGCCCTCCTTCATGCATTCCTTGACCAGCGCCGCGCGATCGTCCTCGTCGTAGATCGTGAAGTGGCGCGGCAGGCCGATCGCCTCGCCGTGGGCGCGCAGGATGCGCACGCACGCGGAGTGAAACGTGGCGATCAGAGGCGCCCGGAGGCCGGCCGGGGCCAGGAGCGCCTCGACCCGCCGGGCCATCTCCCCCGCCGCCTTGTTCGTAAAAGTGACGGCCAGGACGTTCCGCGGATGAACGCCGCGGACCCCGAGCAGGTGAGCGATGCGGTGGGCGATGACTCGCGTCTTGCCGCTGCCCGCACCGGCCAGCACGAGCAGCGGTCCGTCGCCGGCCAACACCGCCTCGCGCTGCGGCGGGTTCAGATCGTCGAGAAGGTGGTCTAGCCCGGCGGGCACGACAAATTGTACCGCATCGGGCCACGTTGTCACGGCGTGGCTGCCCAGATTGTCACGCCGAGCGGCCTCCACCCGCGAATTCCCGCGAAAATCGCGGAGGCGCGCCGTGGCACATTCCTTGCCGTCGCCCAGCGCCATGCGACAAAGCAAATCCGTTCTCGTCGTCGACGACAATCAAGTCATCCAGGACATCCTCAAGCAGTTCCTCGGCCGCGGCTACAGCGTGGAGGTCGCCGGCAGCGCGTCGCTCGCGCTGATGGCCGTCATCCAGAAGAGCCCGGACGCGATCATCCTGGACGTGCGCATGCCGGGGGTGGACGGTCTGAGTCTGCTGAAGTCACTGCGCGAGATCGGCGTGAAGACGCCGATCTTCGTGATCACCGGCTACGACTCGACCCAGGTCGCGGTAGAGGCGATGGAAAACGGCGCCACCGGCTATCTGCCGAAGCCCTTCGACCTGCTCCACCTCGACCGGCTGATCTCGCACGCGATCGAGTCGGCGGCGTAATCCGCCCCGGTCGACCGCGTCGATCGGGCGGCGACTACTCCACCGTCACCGACTTGGCGAGGTTGCGCGGCTGGTCCACGTCACAGCCGCGCCGCACGGCCACGTGGTACGCGAGCAGCTGCAGCGGGATCACCGTCAGCAGCGGGGCGAGCAGCTCGGCGCACGGCGGCACCTCGATCACGTGCTGGGCCTTGGACGCGACGTTGCGGTCACCGGGATGGCAGACCGCGATCAGCACGCCGTCGCGCGCGCGGACCTCCTCCATGTTGCCGAGCATCCGATCGTAGGAGGAATCGCGCGTCGCCAGCGCCACGACCGGCAGGCCGTCGGCGATGAGCGCGATCGGACCGTGCTTCATCTCGCCGCCCGCGTAACCCTCGGCGTGGATGTAGGAGATCTCCTTCAGCTTCAGCGCGCCCTCGAGCGCAATGGGGAATTGCACGCCGCGCCCGAGATAGAGGAAGTCCGTCGCGTGAGAGAGCTGGCGCGCGAGCGCGGCGATCGGCTGGTCGAGCTCGAGCGTCTTTTCCACCTGCCGGGGAATCTCCACGAGATCGTGGATGTGCTTGCGGACGTCTTCGGCCGTGAGCGCACCGCGCTGCCTGCCGAGCCACAGGCCGAGCAGGAATCCTGCGACGATCATCGTCGAGAACGCCTTCGTCGAGGCGACGCCGATCTCGGGGCCGGCGTGCATCTGGAGCACGCCCGTCGCCTCGCGCGCGAGCGCGGAGCCAACGACGTTAGTGATGGCGAGGATCGGACAGCCCTTCGCGCGCGCCGCCTTCACCGCGCCGATGGTGTCGGCGGTCTCGCCTGACTGTGATACCGCGATCACCAGCGTCTCGGGCCCGACGATCGCGTCGCGGTAGCGGAACTCGGACGCGAGATCGACCTCCGCCGGGATCCCGGCCAGGCGCTCGATCATCATGCGGGTGAGCATCGCCGCATGCCAGGCCGTGCCGCAGGCGACGAGCACCACGCGCTGAATCGACTGCACCGTCGACGGATCCAGGCTCACGTCGGGCAGCACGACGCTGCCGGTCTCCGGCGCGATGCGGCCGCGGAACGTGTCGGTGATCGCGCGCGGCTGCTCGTAAATCTCCTTGAGCATGAAGTGCCGGTAGCCGCCCTTTTCGGCCATGATCGGATCCCAGAGGATCTTGACGGGCTCGCGCTGGACCGGATCGCCCGCGGTCGTCGTGAGCTCCACGCCGTGCGCGGTGACCACGGCCATGTCGTCGTCTTCGAGAATGACGACGTCGCGCGTGTGCGAGAGGATCGCCGGGATGTCGGACGCGATGAACATCTCGCCGCGTCCGAGACCGACCACCACGCTCCCCGCGCCCTGCTTGGCGGCGATGAGGCGGTCAGGGGCGGCGGTGCTGACAACGCCGACGGCGTACGATCCCGTGACCTCGCGCAAGGCCGCGCGCACTGCGGCCTCGAGCCGTCCCGTGCTCTTCAGATGATGCTCGACGAGATGCGCGAGCACCTCGGTGTCGGTCTGCGAGCGGAAGGTGTGGCCGGCCGCGCGGAGGCGCTCCTTGATCTCCAGATAATTCTCGAGGATGCCGTTGTGCACGACGACGAGGCCGCCGTCACAGTCGGTGTGCGGATGCGCGTTGTCCTCGGAGGGGCGGCCGTGCGTCGCCCAGCGCGTGTGACCGATGCCGATGGTGCCGGTCACGGGCTTGTCGCGCAGCGTGGTTTCCAGCGCCTTGATCCGGCCCACGGCACGTCGCACTTGAAGGTCGCCGCGGTCCAGCACCGCGACGCCCGCGGAGTCATAGCCGCGGTACTCGAGCCGCTTGAGCCCGTCCACGATGATGCCGACGGCGCCCTTGTCACCGACGTAACCGACGATGCCGCACATAGCTAGCCGCCCTTCTTGCCTTCGCCCGGACGCGGCGCGCGGTGGCGCGCGCGCCAGCGGGTCGCCCAACCCTCCTTCACCGTCGGCTGACTGCGCTCGACGGCGAGGGCGTCGGGCGGGACGTCTTTGGTGATGGTCGAGCCGGCGCCGATGTAGGCGCCCTCGCCGATCGTGATCGGTGCCACCAGACTCGAATTGGTTCCCACGAACACGTCGTCACCGATCGTCGTGTCGTGCTTCTTGAAGCCGTCGTAGTTGCAGGTGATCGCGCCCGCGCCGATGTTCACGCGCTCGCCGATCGTGGTATCGCCGAGATACGCGAGATGGTTCGCCTTGGATCCTCGACCCATGCGCGTCTTCTTCAGCTCGACGAAGTTGCCGACGTGCGCCTGCGGACCGATGTGGGCCCTGGGCCGCAGATGGCAGAAGGGGCCGAGGATCGCTTCGTCCTCGATGACCGATTCCGCCATCACGCAGTATGGCTTGAGCTGCACGCGATCGCCGATCTTCATGGCGCGAATGTGACAGCCGGCGCCGATGACGCAGTCGCTGCCGATCTCCGAAGCGACCTCGATGATGACGTGCGGGTAGACGACGGTGTCGGCGCCGATGGTGACCGTGTCGTCGATGTACGTCGTCGCGGGGTCGAGGATCGTGACGCCCGCGAGCATGTGCCGGTCGAGAATCCGTCGGCGCTGAATGGCGGCCAGCGCGGCGAGCTGCTTGCGGTCGTTGACGCCGAGCGCTTCCTCGGGGTCCTCGACGGCGATCGCCTCGATCCGTCCGCCCGCCTTGCCCAGGAGCGCGATCACATCGGTGAGGTAGTACTCGCCCTGATCGTTCTCGGGCCGCACCCGCTCGAGCGCGGGCCACAGACGCCGGGCGTCGAAGCAGTACACGCTCGTGTTGATCTCGGTGACCTTCTTCTCGTCGTCGGTCGCGTCACGGTCCTCGACGATGCGCTTCACGCGTCCGCCCTGGCGCAGCACGCGGCCATAGCCGTTCGGACGGTCGACGATGGCGGTCAGCACGGTTGCGGCCGCGCCCGTCGTCGCGTGGTGGCTCACGAGCCGTTCGATGGTCTCGACGGAGAGCAGCGGCACGTCGCTCGGAAGCACGAGGATCGGGCCGGCGATGCCCTCGCAGTCCGCGCGTGCCTGAAGCACGGCGTGCCCCGTCCCCAGCCGCTCGCGCTGCTCGACGATCGCGACTCCCTCACCCGTCTGGGCGCGAACGCCGTCGGCGTCAGGCCCGACGACCAGGACGATGCGGTCGCCGACCGTCCGGGCAAGCCGCAGACAGTAGGAGATGAGCGGCCGGCCACAGAGCTCGTGGAGGACCTTCGGCTGGCGGGAGCGCATGCGCTTGCCCTCGCCGGCGGCCAGAATGACGGTCGTCAATCCCTGCATGCGGGCCTTTCCATTCTAGCAACGGGCAAGCGAGCCCCGTGCCATATCCAGACGCTATCTACGCAAGGCACTTAGGCTTCTCAGCCGCCATCGACCCCGCAGCTTTTGCCTACTCTTCTGTTCTCAGATGAGACAGAAGGTGTGTCATACGCGGTGGGAGGGGCGACGCGAACTCCATCCGCGCCTGGGTCAGCGGGTGCAGGAAAGCCAGCTCGGCCGCATGCAGGGCGAGCCCTTCGAAGGCGACCGGCAGCGGCGTCCGTGCCGCCCGCCCGCCGTAGAGCGGGTCTCCGGCTACGGGGTGGCCCAGCGAGGCGAGATGGACCCGGATCTGATGCGTCCGCCCGGTCTCCAGCCTTACGTCCAGGTCGGTGAAGCGCGAGAAGCGCTCTCGGACCGTGAAGCGCGTGACGGCCGGCTTGCCGCGACCGCGCGGCAGCACGGCCATCCGCACGCGGTCGCGGGGATGGCGGCCGATCGGCCGGTCGACCACGCCACTGGCCGCGGCGAGCCGGCCGTGGACGATGGCGCGGTAGCGGCGGCTCACCGTGCGCGCCACGAGCTGCGCCGTGAGCGACTCGTAGGCCGCCGCGGTCTTGGCGATCATGAGCAGCCCCGAGGTGTCCTTGTCGAGCCGGTGCACGACGCCCGGCCGCCGGGGTCCGCCGACTCCGGCCGTCGCCGGTGCGTGCGCCAGGACGGCGGCCGCGAGCGTGCCCGTCGCGTGCCCCGCACCGGGATGCACGACCATCCCCACCGGCTTGTCGACGACGAGGACGGCCTCGTCCTCGAACACGATCGACAGCGCGATCGGCTCTGGCTCGAGTGTCTCGGCCGGCGGCGGCGGAATCTCCACCTCGACGGTCTCGCCCCCGCCGAGCCGATGCGATGCCTTGCGCGCACGGCCGTCGACGCGCACACGTCCATCGTCGATCAGCACCTGCACGCGCGCACGCGACAGCTCCCGGACCTGCTCGGCCAGCCATCGGTCGAGCCGCGCGCCCGCATCCGCGGCGGCGACGGCGAGCCGTCGCGCCGTGGCGGCGATCTCGCCCCGCGGCGGCACGGCAGCACACATCACGCGGTCTTTGCGTGGCGCTCGGTGAGCAGGCGCAGCGCCAACAGCGCGACGCCGACGCTGATCGCGGAATCCGCGACGTGGCAGTGCGAGCCGAGGCCGTTCGCCGGACGAGGCGAGCGGTGAAATGGCTCGAACATCAGTGGAGCTTTGCGTGGCGCTCGGTGAGCAGGCGCAGCGCCAACAGCGCGACGCCGACGCTGATCGCGGAATCCGCGACGTTGAACGCCGGCCAGTGCCACGACCGCCAGTACACGTCGACGAAGTCGACGACGGCGCCGAACCGGGCGCGGTCGATGAGATTGCCGACCGCGCCGCCGAAGATCAGCCCGATGGCGACGACGCCGATCACGCCGCCCGAGGGCAGCACACGCAGCGCGACGCGCGCCAGCACGACGAGTGCGATGATCGACAGCGCGGCGACGATCCAGCGCCACGTGGGCTCGATCGTGCCGAGCAGGCCGAATGCGAGGCCGGGGTTCATCACGAGGGTCAGCGAGAGCCAGCCGTCCGCCACCACGATAGGGTGGCCGGGGACGAGACGGGCGAGCGCCGCCGCCTTGGTGGCCTGATCGAGCACGACGATGATCGTGGCCAGCAGCAGAACGCGCGTCATCGCGCGCGGGTCACGACCCGCACGCAACGGCCGCACAGCGTCGGATGCGCAGGGTCTCGGCCGACCTCCTCGCTGCGCGTCCAGCACCGCTCGCACTTATCACCCGGCGCGCGGTCTACGCCGATGACGAGCCCCGGGATGTCCTGGCTCTCGTAGTGCACGCTCGCGCGGCCGGGACCGGGCTCGAGGTCTACACGCGAGACGATGAACAGCGTCGGCAGGAGCTCGCGCTTGGCCGCGAGCAACCCCGGCAGATCCTCCGGCGCGGACTCCACCCGCACGCGCGCCTCCAGGCCGCTGCCGATGAGCTTTTTCGCGCGCGCCGTCTCGAGCGCCTTGGCCACCTCGCGGCGGACCTCCAGGAGCCGGTCCCAGTCGCGCTTGAGCGTATCGTCGAGCCACTCCAGCGGCACCTCGGGGAAGCGCTCGAGATGCACGGATTCGGCGCGTGTGCCGGGCGCATAGCGCCACGCCTCTTCAGTCGTGAAGGTCAGGATCGGCGCCATCACCCGCGCCAGCCCGCTGAACACGTCGTAGCAGGTCGTCTGCGCCGCGCGGCGGCGGGCGTCGTCGGGCGCGGACGTGTAGAGCCGGTCCTTGATGACGTCGAGGTAGAGCGCCGACAGATCGACCGCGCAGAAGTTGTGCACGGAGTGGAAGACCGTGTGGAACTGGTACTCCTCGTACGCGCGTCGCACGCGGTCGATGAGCCGCGCCAGACGGTCGAGAACCCAGCGGTCGACTTCTTCCAGGCTCGCATACGGCTGCCGGTCGCGCGACGGCTCGAAGTCGTACAGGTTGCCGAGCAGGAACCGGAACGTGTTGCGCATGCGCCGATAGGCGTCGGCGAGGCGGTCCAGGATCTCGGTCGAGAGGCGGATGTCCTCGGTGTAGTCCTCGGCCGCCACCCAGAGGCGCAGCACTTCCGCACCGTACGTCGGCAGCAGCTCTTCCGGCTCGACACCGTTGCCGAGCGACTTGGACATCTTGCGGCCCTCGCCGTCGACGACGAAGCCGCACGTAAGGACTTCGCGGTACGGCGGCGCGTTGCGCGTGCCCATGGCTTCGAGCAGCGAGGAATGAAACCACCCGCGATGCTGGTCGGAGCCCTCGAGATAGAGCTCGGCCGGCCACCGCAATTCCGGACGCGTCTCCAGTACCGCCGCGTGGCTGCAGCCGGAGTCGAACCAGACGTCGAGGATGTCGGTCTCTTTGCGGAACTGCATGCCGCCGCACTTTGCGCAGCGCGTCCCAGCAGGCAGCAGGTCGCTCGTGGCGCGGGCGTGCCACTCGTCGGCGCCGTGGCCTTCGCGGAAGATCCGGGCGACGTGCTCCACGATGCGCTCTTCCAGCAGCACCGTGTCGCAGGCCTCGCAATAGAAGGCGACGATCGGCACGCCCCAGACGCGCTGGCGCGAGATCGTCCAGTCTGGCCGGTGGGCGACCATGTTGAAGATCCGCTCCTCGCCCCACTCCGGAATCCACCGCACGTCGCTGCGGATGGCGCGGAGCGCGCGCTCGCGCAGACCGTCCTTGTCCAGCGCGATGAACCACTGCTCGGTCGCGCGAAACAGCGTCGGGTTCTTACAGCGCCAGCAGTGCGGATACGTGTGCGTCAGCGTCTGCTCGGCCACGAGAGCGCCGATACGCTTGAGGTGCGCGACGATCTTCGGGTTCGCCTCCCACACCGTGAGGCCCGCGAAATGCTCGACCTCGGCGATGAACCGGCCGTCGTCGTCCACGGGGTTGTAAATCTTGAGACCGAGCGCGCGGCCGAGGTCGTAGTCTTCTTCGCCGTGGCCGGGCGCGATGTGGACGAGGCCCGTGCCGGTGTCCATCGCGACGAACGGCGCCGCCGCGACCTTGCCCGTGCGGTCGATCCACGCGTGGCGATACTCCAGGCCCTCGAGCCGCCGGCCGGGAATCGTGGCCAGCCGCCGCGGCGAGTCGAGACGCGCCACCTGCGTGAAGGCATCGGCGAGCTTGGCGGCAACGACGAGGCTCTCGCCACCGACCTGGAGCACGACGTAATCCTCTTCCGGATGCACCGCGATGGCGAGGTTGGCAGGCAGCGTCCACGGCGTCGTCGTCCAGATGACGAGCGACGGCTTCGGCGCCGTTGGCGCGTCGGGCAGCGGCGCCACGAGCGGGAACTTCACGTAGACCGACTGCGTGCGCTCCTCTTCGTATTCGACCTCCGCCTGCGCGAGCGCGGTCTTGTCGTGCATGCACCAGTGCACCGGCTTCAGGCCCTTGTACACGAGCCCCTTACCGACGAAGCGGCCGAACTCGCGTGCGATGACTGCCTGATAGGCGGGCGCCATCGTGATGTAGGGGTTGTCCCAGTCGCCGAACACCCCCAGCCGCTTGAACTCCTCGCGCTGGATCTGCACGTACTTGTTCGCGTACGCGCGGCACTTGCCGATCTTCTCGAGCGGGTCCATCGCGCGCCGGACGTCCATCGGCGCCTTGTCCAGACCGAGCTCCTTGTCGACCTGATGCTCGATCGGCAGTCCGTGGCAATCCCAGCCCGGCACGTACACGGCGTTGAAGCCCAACATCCCGCGCGACTTCACGACGAGGTCCTTCATGACCTTGTTCAGCACGTGGCCCATGTGGATGTTGCCGTTCGCGTACGGCGGCCCGTCGTGCAGGATCCACAGCGGTCGATCGGCGGCGGCCTCGCGCAGCCGCTTGTAGATGCCGATCGAATCCCACCAGGCGAGCATGCGTGGCTCCGCCTGCGCGAGATTCGCCTTCATGGGGAAGTCGGTTTTTGGCAGATTCAGCGTGGCTTTGTAATCCATCGATTTAGTGGACTATCGTAGCACGGCGTGTAGAACGGGCAGACTGGAGCCCCGCACCTACGGCAGGCCGCCCACGACTTGAGCTGGCCTCGCGGCACTCGCTACAAAAAACCCGGTCGCGCGGCGTCGCTACAACGAATTACTTCGGCGAGAGCGTGACGACGCCGTTCGTCGAGTCGATGTTGATCGTGAAGTGGTCGAGGAAGTCGCGGCCGAGCAGGCCGTCGCCGGCGCCGCTGACGTCGTAGGACGCGACCTGCATGCGTCCGAGGCGCGCCTCGCCGATCTCGAGCGAGTCGATCTGGACGAAGTTGACGTGGTCGCTGCCCGCCACACCGATGACTTTTGTGGTGCCGATCGGACGCGCGAGCGACACACCCGCGGCCGTCAGCACACGCGGGTTGATCATCGTCTTGTCGGCCCCGGTGTCGAGCAACAGCGTCGCTGACGTGTTTCCGTTGACCTTGACGTCGACCATGATCGGTCGCCCCGGGGTGTAGCGGATCGTCGTCCCGCCTTTGGGTCCGGTGCCCGGTGCGCCCGCGCGAGCTGCCGCGCGAGCGGCGGGTACCGGCGCGGCGGTGGCCGCTCCGGGAGCCGCGTTCTGCAGCCCCAACGGCACTGCGTGCGCGCGGTACTCGTGCGGGACGCTCTCGAAGCCGTCGACGTAGTGCGAGTTGCCCTTGGCGTCGGTATACCGATAGATCTCGGCGGCGGCTGGGGATGGCGCGAGCGTCGCAAGTGCGAGGATGGTGGCGACCGCGTAGCTCGCGCGCGTCACTGAAAAATCATACCGCACAGCGCGCGAGCCGATATACGACCATTTCCGGCCCGCCTGAGACCTCGTTGCGCTCCAAACGCACCCGATAGACGGGCACGAACACGTCCGTGCGGGCGGCAAGTTGCGGAAACCATGTCGGAAAGACGATGACGGCGTCGGGGCATCGCTCCGCGATGAAGCGCAGCACGCCGGGCTCGCCTTCCCGGCGGTACGGCCGGATCTCCGGGGTCACCAGTCCCATGAGATCGAGCACCGGCCGCCGCGAGAAGTATGCGATGGCCCCGATGTCGTTCACGGCGAGCGTGGCTCCGCGCGGCAGATGGTTGTTCACCCAGTGGCCGAGGTGGACCTGCATCGCGTTGATGTTCTGCACGCCCCAGGCGTAGCGCTCGGATGCCGGCACGAGCGTAACGAGCGCCATCGCGAGATAGAGCAGACTGAGCAGACGCAGCGGCGACAGCGGCGCCGCCCAGCGCGCCGCGCTGCTGGTGGGCGCCGTCCATGCCGTCGCCACGAGCAGCAGCGCAACAGGAAGCAGATGGATGGAATAACGCCCCTCCTGGAATCCGGGTCCGCGATACGGCGCGAGGACGGCCATCGCGATCGGGTGCGCGAGGAGCACGAGGCCGACGACGGCCAGCGCGCGGCGACGCCGCCACACGAGCACGATCGCCGGGAGTGCCAGCGGCAACAGCGGGTGGGTGCGGAGGAGCCATGCGACCCACTCGTGCGCGAACGCCGCCGGTCGGTCGAGCCACAGCATGCGCGCCGGCTCGCGGATCCCGATCAGCCGGCCCAGGATGCCGCCCTCGACCTTTGCGGCGGCCGTCGACGGAACCGGCGTGCCCGTCGTCGCCCAGCAGAAGACCGCGAACGGGACGAGCACCGCGACGATGATCAGCGCGAACAGCGCGAGCCGTCGCGGCGTGGGCCGGCCGGCGAGCGCGAGAAACGGCAGGAGCACGACCGCCTCGGGACGGGCCAGCGCCGCGAGCCCACCCGCGAGCGCCGTCAGCGCCAATCGCTCGTGGGCGAGCGCAAACACGGCTGCAGTGACCAGCAGCGCCGCGAGCGTCACCTCCATACCCGACAGCGCGCCCCAGGCAAACGGTCCGCTCCACAGGAGCGCGATGGCGGCGGCGAGCGCGGCGGCTCGGCCCGCGCCCCACGCCAGCGCCGCGCGCCGAAGCAACAGCGCTGCCGCGATGGCGGCCGCGACGCCGAGCGTCTTGGCCATCGCGAGCGATGCGCCGACGATCCACGCGCCCGCGGCGAGGAGCAGCGTCCACAGCGGCGCCGTCGAGCCGGCGACCGGCGTGCCGGGGTTGTAGGCGAATCCCGCACCCTCGGCGAGGTTGCGGGCGAAGTGCAGATGGATCCACGAGTCGTCGAGCGGGAAGCCCGCGGCGCCTGCGATCAGTCGCTCGCGCAGCAGCAGCACCGTCAGCGGCACGGCGGCGGCCGCGACGAGGAGCAGGTCGTCGCGGCGGTCAGCGGTCACGCATGAGCGTATAGCCCGCGTACGCGATCGGCGCGCGGTCCACCGGCAGCGTGTAGAGGAAGCGCCCGTACGGCAGCTCGATCTCGACGAGACCCTCGGGACGCGCTACCGACGGCGCCCAGTGATCCACGAACCACACCAGCCGGCGCGTGCGCGCCGGCAGCCGCACGTGACTGTCGCGCGACGGCAGGATGTCGGACGCCAGCTGCGGCGCGTAATAGCCCGGGGGCACGTCGCCGACGCGAAGCTCGAAGATCGAGTACTCCGGCAGATAGAACATCGCGTGACGCAGCCACGGGTAGGAGCGCGCGTTGCCGAGCTCGGTCACGACGACGGTCTCTTCTGGCGGATAGAGTCCGCGGATCGAGCCGACGAACGTGCGGACGACATCCTCGTGCTCCCGCAGCGCGGCGGCCGTGCGGCTGAAGATCCAATCGAAGGCCTCGTGCTCGGCGGTGAGCCTCCACGCCGGCTTGGACGGGTCGAAGTCCCGCGGCAGCGGGCGCGCGTTGACGAAGAACGCGCCATTGGCGACCACGATCAGCACGATCGCCGCGGCCGTGAGCGCGGGCCCCAGCGCCCGGCGTCGCGCCAGGATCGCCGCCTCTGCGAAGGCGGTCACCAGCACGCGCGCGAGGAGCACGACCACCGCGGGCAGAAACGTGAGCACGTAGCCCGCTTGACCGAAGTGCACGAGCGTGTAGACGAGAACCGGCGGCACGATCCACGCCAGCAGCAACCACTCGCGGCGGCCCCAGCCGTGGCGTCGAACGTACCAGGGCACGAGCAACGCCGCGACGGCGAGCGGGCCGAGCGCGACCAGCACCGACTCGAGCAGGTAGCGGGACATCCTCAACGTCGCGTCGAACGGCCCGCCCACGATCGAGGTCGGCCGGACGACCGAATCGGCGAGATAGAGCGAGGCGTCGACGTAGCGGCCGAGCCCGCCCGTGAGCGCCACCATCGGCACGAACCAGATGAGCGTGAGCGCGCCCAGGATGGCCAACCCGACCAGGACGGTACGGGCGCGGCGAACGCCGAGCGCACAGGCGACGAGCCACATCGGCAAGAGCAAGATCAGCAGCGACTGACGCATGCCCGCGGCCAGCGCCAGGTAGGCGGCGGCGAGCCAGGCGTCAGCCTCACTGCCGTCCAGCGCGCGAAACGCGAAGTACGCCACGCTCGACGCGAACAGCGCCTCGCCCGCGTACGTGAGCCCGACCGAACCGTAGAACCAGAACAGCGGGCTCACGACGAGCACGCTCGCCGCGGCGAGCGCGGTCGCGCGATCGTAGACGTCGCGCGCGAGCAGGTAGACGACGACCGTGGTGAGCCCGCTGAAGACCACCGCGAGGAATACGTACGCGGCCGTCGGATCGTGCAGCCAGGCGTTCACGATGCGGCCGAGACCGACGTACAGGATGTAGCCCGGCGGATGCGGCTGGTGTTTGACGACGTCGTACTCGCGCAGCGCCAGCGCGAACTGCACGGCGTCCCAGTTGTAGAGCATCCGCGCCCGATAGGGCACGCGCGAGAGAACGGTCAGGAGGCCGAGGGCAGCGGCAAGCACATAGTCGCAGCGATCGGCTCGGTCGCGCATGGCGGCTGTGGAGTATACCCGCGCGACGGGCGGAGCGGGTGGGCGGGGAGGCTAGGCCTTCTTCTCTTCTTCCTTGCGTGCAGGCGCCGTGGTGTCCTCGGTCTTGGCCTCGTTCACGCCCTTTTTGAATTCCTTCACGCTCGATCCCAGCGAACGCGCCAGCTCCGGCAGGCGATTCGCGCCGAACAGAACCAGCACGATCACGAGAATGATGAGCAGCTCTTGATAACCCAGACCAAACATGGCAGAGGCTCCTTTCGCCGCCTTACCTTAGCACCCTTTTCCCGCCTCCGCTGCTAGGCGCCCCGCAGCACCCGCCGCTCGCCGACGCGCGTGGTCACGCGGCGCGCATCGAAGTGTTCGAGGAGCGGAATCGCGTATTTCCGGGAGATCCCGAGCAGGTCCTTGATGTCGCCGGGGCCGATCTCCTTGCGCTCTCGCAGCAGGGTCACCAGCTTGTCCTGGATGTCCTCGAGCGCACCCGCGTGGAAGAAGAGCGACTCCTTGACGCGAACGAGCTTGCGGGACTCGAGCAGCAGCTGAAAGAGCTCGTGCTGCTCGTCGCCACTCAGCCCGGCGCGGGCGAGCGCCTCCTCCGCGCTCGGCGGCGCGGCCGCGGCGTCTTTGAACTCGCGCTCGAGGCGGTCGAGTGCCGTCTGCTGCGTGGCGCTCAGCCGCAGCTCGTGCGAGGCGAGGCGGACCTTGTCGCGATCGACGCGGACGGCGCCGTCGGCTTCGAGGGCCCCGAGCACGTGGGCGAACACCCGCTCGTCGGCGTTGGCCGCGCGGACGCGGAGCTCCTCGCGCGACATGCCGGCGCGCAGCGGCTGAGCGCGGTGAAACTGCTCGAGCGCGCTCGTGACCAGGCGGCGCAGCCGCGCCACCGCGTCAGCGTGCAGCGACCAGTCGCGATCCACCGCGCTCACGCGGCCGGCGGCGGCAAGTGCCTCCAGGAGTTGCCGGGTTCGCCCAGGCCCGAACGGCACCCGCGCGACGAGCGCGGGCAGCCGGATGCCGCCGACGCCGGCGCCACGCACATGCTCCTCCACGACCGACTCAGGCGTCCCCGATTCCAAGACCTTGAGGTGCGCCAGCCGCTCGGGACGCTTGAGCCGCGGCGGATCGGTATCGAGCAGCGTTCCGCCGCCGACCGTGACGATCGGCGAGTACGAGCGGATGACGAAGCGGTCGCCGGCGAGCGCCACCAGCGGCGCCTCCAGGCGTAAGCGCGCGAAGCCGCGCTGCCCGGGCCCCAGCTCGGAGCCCTCCAGGAGCAGGGCGCGCGCCATGATCTCGCTGGTGCCCGCGTGCAGCCGCACGCGGTCGCGGCTCTCGAGCGCGCGCGGCGTGTCCGCGAGCATCTCGAGCACGACATCCACCAGCGTGGTTGCGGCCAGGGTTCCGGCGTGCCCGACGACGTCGCCGCGCTCCACCGCGGCGCGTTCGAGTCCCTGCAGATTGATCGCCGTACGCTGTCCGGCGACCGCGCGCTCGACGGCGTGGCTGTGCGCTTGAAGACCGCGCACCTTGGCCACGAGCCCGCGCGGAAAGACCTCGACGCGATCGTCCGCGCCGAGCGCGCCGGCCGCGAGCGTGCCCGTGACGACGGTTCCGAAGCCCTTGATCGTGAACACGCGGTCGATGGGCAGGCGCGCGAGCTGGTCGGTGCCACGCGCCGGCACCGTCTCGGCCAGGCGGCGCAGCGTCGCACGCAGCTCGTCGAGCCCCGCCCCGGTCTTCGCCGACACGGGGACGATCGGCGCGCCGTCCAGGAACGTGCCGCGCACCAGCGTGGCGACATCGTCGCGGACGAGGTCGACCCAATCAGACTCCACGGTGTCGATCTTGGTCAGCACGACGAGACCGGTCCGAATGTGCAGCAGCGAACAAATCGCGAGGTGCTCGCGCGTCTGGGGCATGACACTTTCATCCGCTGCGATCACGAGCATCGCGAGGTCGATGCCGCCCACGCCGGCGAGCATGTTCTTCACGAACCGCTCGTGGCCGGGCACGTCCACGATCTCGATCGTCAGCCCGTCGGGCTCCTCCAGGAATGCGAAGCCGAGATCGATCGTGATCCCACGCGCTTTTTCTTCAGGCAGACGGTCGGTGTCCGTCCCCGTCAGCGCTTTGACGAGCGACGTCTTGCCGTGATCGATGTGGCCGGCGGTGCCGACCACGACGTGGCGGCTGGTGCCGGCGCTCATGTGCGGATCCGCGTCATGGCCGCGCGGCGGCCACGATCGCCTTCACGAGTGCTCCGACCTGCGCGGGCAGCACGGTGCGACAGTCGAGGAACAGACGGTCGTCGACGAGGCGTCCGAGCACCGGCGGGTCGCCTCCCCGCAATGCCGAATCGAGCGCGCGCGCGGCGGCGTCGGTGGCGCCGAGCGCGACACCGGCCGTCGGCAGCTCCACCGTCGGCAGCGCGCCGCCGCCGACCTGCGCGCGGCTCTCGTCCACGCGGGCGGCGAGTCGCCGGCCGACGTCGGCACCCAGTCCGCGCAGCACACGCCGGGCGCGCCCACGCACCGCCGTGAGCGGCTCGGTGAGCAGCCGGAGCGTCGGAATCGCCTCGCGCGCGGTGCCGGCTTCGTAGGCGGTCAGCGTCGCCTCCAGCGCGGCGATCGTGAACTTGTCGATCCGAAGCGCGCGGTTCCACGGGTTCTTCTTCAACCGCGAGATGACGGCGCGCTTGCCGACGACGATCCCCGCCTGCGGGCCGCCGAGCAGTTTGTCCCCCGAGAACGAGACGAGGTCGACGCCGGAAGCCACCACCTCGGGCACCGTCGGCTCGTAGGGAAATCCCCACGGCCGCAGGTCGAGCAGCGAGCCCGAGCCGAGGTCCTCCATCACCGGAATCCCGCGCTCGCGGCCGAGCTCGACGAGCTCGCGGCTCGAGACCTCGGCGGTGAAGCCGATCACACGGTAGTTCGAGGTGTGAACCTTCAGTAGCAGCGCGGTCGCCGGACCGATGGCCTCGGCGTAGTCGCGCAGATGCGTGCGGTTGGTGGCGCCGACCTCACGCAGCACGGCCCCACTGCGCAGCATGATGTCGGGAATGCGGAACTCGCCGCCGATCTCGATCAGTTCGCCGCGCGAGACGACGACCTCCTTGCCGTGCGCGAGCGTCTCCAGGGCGAGCAGTACGGCCGCGGCGTTGTTGTTGACCACCAGCGCGTCCTCGGCGCCGGTCAGCCGCCGCAGCAGCGCCTCCACGTGGCTGTAGCGCGAGCCGCGCTCCTTGCTGGCAAGGTCCAGCTCGAGGTTGGAATAGGCGGCGGCGACCGAGCCCACGCGCTCCCGCGCGAGGTCGCTCAGCAGCGCGCGGCCCAGGTTGGTGTGCAGGACGACGCCGGTGGCGTTGATCACCGGGCGCAGCGAGAAGCGGCCGGCGCGGCGCACGCCGTCGACGACGCGCGTGGCCAGCGTTTCGGCGTCGGCGGGCGTGACGTCGTGCTCACGCACGCGGGCCCGCTCGGCGTCGAGCGCTTCCCGCACCGCCTCCGTCAGTCGCGCGCGCGGCATTCCCGTCGTCGCGGGATCCGCGACGACGCGCTGCACGAGCTGGTCCACCGAGGGCAGGCGGCGAAGAGCGGCGGCGCGGTCAGCGCTCACTGAGCGCGGCCTCGACCTTGGCGCGCAGGCGCGCGATGACTTCTTGCGCCTCCGCGCGCCACGCCTGCGCCGACCAGCGGCCCTCCGGCGTGCCTCGGCGCACGGCGTCTTCCGTAAGGCCGGCCCACAGCTCGTCGAGGTCGTCGGGCGTCAGCCCCTGCCCGCGCAACGCACGGGCCCAGTCGGCAGCGAGCGCGTCGATGAGGCGATCGCGCTCGGCGGCGAGCCGGCGGGCCTTGCGGATGAGGTCGGCCAGGCGCGAGGCCATCGCTAGTGCTTCACCGCGTCGCGGATCGTGTCGACGAGGTTGGCTTCGAATCGGCCTGTGGAGGCGCACGAGTAGACCGGCTTGGCGTGCAGCTTGCCGGACGATCCCTTGCGGTGCGCCTGCGTACGCATGCTCGAGTTGATCTGTAGCCGCGTGGCGGCCGCGCCGTCGGACTCGGCGAAGACCGTGAACGTCACGAGGGCCTCGCCCTCCAGAGCCTCGTCACCGATACGCCCGCAGTCTGAGTACACGCCGATCGGCGTGACGACGTCGTCGGTCGCGATGACGCCGGAGTCTCGGGCGATCGCGCGCAGCGGAAGGTTCTGCTTGGCGATCGCGCGCACCAGCGCCGTCCACGTCGCGTCGTAGCCCGCCGCGATCTCCGCCCGATAGGGCGGCGGAGCCAGCGGCGACACGTGGGGACGCGCGCACCCGATCAGCGACAACGCCACGGCCATCACTACGAGCCTACCGAAGGCCGGAAGGGGGATGGTGGTCGAGCCCACGATACGCTCGGATGAACCGCTCGATCCGCGCCTCGTCGACCGCGTCTAGCGTCTCCAGCCGGGTCCACGCGGTCAGGGCGATCTTGCGCGGCATCGATGGATACGGCGCGAGCACGACCTGGGTCGGATATTTCCGAACGATCGCCGAGAGCTGCCCGACGATCTCCGGGCATTCGCAGTTGTACTGGATGACCACGCCGCCGTCCTCGAGATTGTGCACCTGCAGCTCGTTCGAGATCGGCCGGGTGTGGATGCCCCACGACGCGATGTACGGCAGGTGCGGTCCCGAGGTGGGCGGGACGGAGTTGTAGGCCTCGTGCGGCTCGTTGACGGTCTGCACGTGGAGGTTGCCTTGGTCGGCGAACTTCTGACCGGGCAGATCCGCCTGCGCCCGATACGCGAAGTACCCCACGATGACAGCGACCACGATCGCGGCCGCGATGCCGGCGCCGAGCGTCCAGCGCCGGCGCGCGCGCCGTGCGGCGCCGCTCCGTCGCTTGCGGTCTTGAGTGGCCATTCCCCCCACGTCCCTCACCTGGCGGAAGCGTGTGGGAGTCGAACCCACCTCCAGCTTGTCTAGAGCCGGACACCGGATTTGAAGTCCGGGAGGCCCACCGGGTTCCTAGACGCT
>JBKOZH010000210.1:0-7488 GCA_046725765.1 Candidatus Methylomirabilota bacterium
GGCGAAGTCTGCACGATCCCCGCCGGCTATGAGCAACGATTCCCGACGGCGACGGGTGTGCCGGGAGCACACCCCGTCGCCCAAGCGCTTCGGTCAGCGAGTCTACTTTTTCGGGGGGGAGACCTTGAGGTCGTTCGTCACGCTAACGACGCCGTCCGTGTCTTTCGCCAACCGCTCGGCCTCGGCCTTGGCTTGGTCGTTCGGGACAGTTCCCTTCAGGTGAACGACGCCGTCTTTCGTGTCGACGTTGACCGAGACCAAATTCTTGGCCCGGTCCGTCGTTAGCTTCGTCTTCACCTTGGTCGTGATCGTGGCGTCTTCCGCCTTCCCCGCGTCCGCCAGAAACGGCGAGCCGGCCACGAGCGTCAAAGCTACAACTGCGCCCAACAAAGCTCTCATCTCCATGCCTCCTGGTATCCATGTCTCCCTGGTGTTGGAGTGATCGCTAACTGATCCGTTTGGTTCAAGACGCGTGCCCGCGATCGCCGGCGCCTGCGCGTTGCTGCTCGCTGCTTGCGTCGGGCGTCGGCTCTGTACGTCGGTCGTTGCGAGTGGGGCGCGACGCGCGCGATCGTCGCAGGCATTCGCGAGCGCTGCACGGTGCTGTCGCGTCCGGCATGCGAAGACGTTGACCGCGGGCGTGGCATTGTATGGATCGACCCCGACATGGTCGTTGAAGTCAGTTACGCCGAGTTGCGGCAGGGGCGCTGCGCGGTCGGTGCTATGTCGCATCGCTTCTACGCGTGACGGTGTTCGCGAACTGCATCAGGTTGGCAGGTCGTCCGGCCGTTACGTCTTTACGTCAACCAAACCGCGAAAGCAGCGCGCATCAAGCTGCGTGCGATGGCCGTCAGTGACACGCTCGTATTGCAGATCACACTCGACAACTTTTCTGTGGCAAACATCGCACTCGGCGCCTTGACCGGCCGGCGCGGCCCATAGCGAGCGGGCTCGGAGTGGTATGAACCGTCTCGCTGAATTATGCCGACTTGGCGACAGCGGGATTATCCTTTTCGCGACGACCGTTCCGCTCAGCTTCCCACAGACGGTAGCAGCCGACATGGAGCCGGATCGTCGCGTGCTTTGCATCGTAGTGAAGCTCGTATTCCGGCTGGGGTGGCAGGACAGGATTGTCGCAGGCGGTGCACAGGATGGCGCTTCCGATGCGCACTCTCATCGTGTTCGGTTCATGGCTTGGCAGCGTGCTGTCTGCCATCTTGCTGCGGATGACGCGGGCTAATGTTGCTGACACAGGATTCGCTCACTCATAAAACGTCATCCTGCGGTCCACGGATTGCCAACGGTTCGATCTATCGCGACAGCCGATGCGCCGTTCACGGACCTTTGGCACTGGCCGATTTCAGCGTCCTCGACCGACTACGCCGCGCGAAGGGGCACACGAGCGGCGCGCGTTCAGGCGGTGGGCAGCTTCTTGAAGCGCAGCCGATGCGGGCGCTCGGCCTCCGCGCCGAGCCGCCGCTTGCGGTCGGCCTCGTAGTCCTGATAGTTGCCCTCGAACCACACCACGCGTCCCTCGTCTTCGAAGGCGAGCATGTGCGTGGCGACGCGGTCGAGGAACCAGCGGTCGTGGCTGATGATGACGGCGCACCCGGCAAAATCGAGCAGCGCGTCTTCGAGCGCGCGCAGCGTGTCGACGTCGAGATCGTTCGTCGGCTCGTCCAGCAGCAGAACGTTGCCGCCCGCGGTCAGCACCTTGGCCAGATGCAGGCGGTTGCGCTCGCCGCCCGACAGATCGCCGACGCGCTTCTGCTGATCCGTGCCCTTGAAGTTGAACGAGGCCACGTAGGCGCGCGACTGCATGCTGCGGCCGGCGACGGTCATGAGGTCGAGGCCGCCGGAGATCTCCTGCCAGACCGTCTTCTTGGCGTCCAGCGCGTCGCGGCTCTGGTCGACGTAGGCGAGCTGCACCGTCTCCCCGACCTTCAGCGTGCCCTTGTCCGGCCCCTCCTGCCCGACGATCATCCGGAACAGCGTGGTCTTGCCCGCGCCGTTGGGTCCGATGACGCCGACGATTCCGCCGCGCGGCAGCTTGAACGAGAGGTCTTCAATCAGCGCGCGATCGCCGTACCCCTTCGCAACGTGGTCGGCCTCGACGACGACGTCGCCCAGCCGCGGTCCGTTGGGAATAGCGATCTCGAGCTTCTGCGCGCGCTGCTCGAACGACTCGCTCAGCAGCGCGTCGTAGGCGGCCAGCCGCGCCTTGCTCTTCGCCTGGCGCGCTCGCGGCGCCATGCGGACCCACTCGAGCTCGCGGGACAGCGTGCGCTGGCGCGCGGCGTCGGCTTTTTCCTCCTGCGCGAGCCGGCGCTCCTTTTGCTCCAGCCAGGAGGTGTAGTTGCCCTCCCACGGAATGCCGTGGCCGCGGTCGAGCTCGAGAATCCACTTGGCGACGTTGTCGAGGAAGTAGCGATCGTGCGTGATCGCGACGACGGTCCCGGGATACTCGTCCAGAAAGCGCTCGAGCCACGCCACCGATTCGGCGTCGAGATGATTGGTCGGCTCATCCAGTAAGAGCATGTCGGGCCGCGAGAGGAGCAGGCGGCACAGCGCGACGCGCCGGCGCTCGCCGCCCGAGATCGTCGCGACGTCGGCGTCGCCGGGCGGCACACGCAGCGCGTCCATCGCCATCTCCACCGTGCGGTCGAGATCCCACGCGTTGGCCGCGTCGATCCGGTCTTGCAGCCGCGCCTGCTCTTCGAGCAGCTTTTCCATCTCGGCGTCGGACAGCGGCTCCCCGAGCTTCGCCGACACCTCCTCGAAGCGTGTCAGCAGTGCGCGGGTCTCCGCGACGCCATCCTCGACGTTGCCGCGCACGTCCTTCTTCGGATCGAGCTGCGGCTCCTGCGATAAGTACCCGATGCGCAGGCCGTCGGCGGGAAATGCCTCGCCGAGAAAGTCCTTGTCGACGCCGGCCATGATCCTCAGGAGCGACGACTTGCCGGCGCCATTGGCGCCGAGCACGCCGATCTTGGCGCCATGGAAGAACGACAGATAGATGCCGCGCAGGATCTCGC
Source organism: Candidatus Methylomirabilota bacterium (assembly GCA_046725765.1). Classification (GTDB taxonomy): domain Bacteria; phylum Methylomirabilota; class Methylomirabilia; order Rokubacteriales; family CSP1-6; genus AR12. Next base: position 3,036 of record JBKOZH010000210.1, read on the forward strand.
GCTTGGGCGGGACCACCTTGCGCAGGTCCTTCATCACGAACGCGTATTCGCCAGCCACCTATGCGGCTCCTAACAGCCGGCGGTGCTCAGGCATCATGCAGCGATCCTGCACGACGCGGATGCCCGCGCGTGCCAGCGTCTCGGTCGCGCCGTCATTGCGGATGCCGAGCTGAAACCACACGACCAACGGTTTCCACGCCAGCCGCACGATCTCGGCGGCGTGGGCGACCAGAAACTGCGGGCGCCGGAATACCTCGACGACGTCCGGCGCCGCGCCGAGGTCGGCCAGCGTCGCGACGACGGGCTCGCCGAGAATCTGCTCGCCGGTGCGCGTCGGATTCACGGGCAGCACGCGGTAGCCGTGAGCCTTGAGATACGCGGGCACGTAGTACGCCGGCTGTCCCGGCTCGCCCTTCGCGCCCAGCACGGCGATCGTACGCGCCTCGCGCAGAATGCGCGTGAGGCCCGCGTCGTCGTCCACGAGATTGCTCTTCCAGTCCATCCCGACGCGTCAGCCTCTCACGGGCCGCGCAGCGCTGCAATGATTTCGGCGCCAAACGTCTCCGCGCGCCAGCGCCGTACGCCCTCCACGGCCGCGAGCGCCTCGATGGTGCGCGGCGCGGCCTCGGCGATCTGACCGATGAGTCGATTCGGCAGCAGCACGCCCGGCGCGAGCCCGACGCGCTGCGTGGCGCCGGCGCGCCATTTGCGGAGCGCCTCGATGCGGCGGCTGACCGCGCCCGGGATCCGCGGCCGCGGGCGATGCGGCCACTGCGGCAGCGCCGTGTCCGGCATCGTGAGCGCTCGCTCGACGGCGGCCTCGAGCGCCGATCCCCAGCGGCCCAACACGCGCGAGGTTACGCCGGGCAGCGTGGCGAGCGACGCCGTGTCGCGCGGCGCCGCGCGCGCGATGGCGAGCAGAATGTCCTCGGACAGGATCTTGAACGGTGGGCGATCGGCCGCACGCGCCAGCGACTCGCGCAGCGCCCACAGCTCGCGCAGGATTGCGAGCCCGCGCGGCGACAGCTCGCGCGCGCCCTTGACGCCGAGGTACGCGTCGGGATCGACGACGCGCTCGGGCACGATCTGTGCGGCAAGCGCCGCGCACTCCTCCTCGACCCAGGCCAGGCGTCCGCACGCGGCAAGTGCCTGCGTGAGGTGCGCCTTGAGCGCGAACAGATGCCGCACGTCGGCCGCGGCGTAGTCGATCTGTGGCGGCGCCAGCGGCCGCACCGACCAGTCGTCGCGCTGGCGCGACGGCGGCAGCGTCACGCCGAGGTATGACTGTAATAACGTGTCGAGCCCGAGCGAGCTGGCGCCAAGAAACCGCGCAGCGATCGACGTGTCGAAGATCGAGCGGAACTCGAAGCCGTAGCGGCGCTTGAGGTGCGTGAAGTCGTTGTCACCCGCGTGCACGACGACGGTCGGCGCGTGTCCCGCGAACACGGGCGCGAGGGGCGTCAGGTCCGGCAGTGCGAGCGGGTCGATCAGCCATACCCCGTCGGGCGTCGCCAGCTGCATGAGCGCCAGCCGCTCGGGATAGTGATGGAGACTGTCGCCCTCGGTGTCGAGCGAGACCTCCGGCGCCGCGGCGAGCGTGCGGGCCGTCGCCGCCAGCGCGGCGGCGTCCGCGGTCCAGATCGGTGCGCTCAGCGGCGGCGGTCGACGATCGCGCGCTCCAGTCGCTCGAAGCGGCGGCGCAGCGGCTCGAGGCTCTCGTCGTGCGTGATGACGTACAGCTCGTTCGCGTGAATCGCAGCCAGCACCATGTCGGCCACCGTCTCCGGCGCCAGCGAGCGGCCGATCAGCTCGACGGCCGTCGCCGGCTCCTCACGCTCGTTACGGAGCGACGCGGGTCGGTTGCGCTCGGAGTCGCGGATGCGCGTCTGCACGCCCAGCGGACAGAGCACCGAGACGCCAATCCGGTAGGGCCTGAGATCCTTGGCGAGCGTCTCCGACAGCCCGACCACCGCGTATTTCGACGTGTTGTACACGCCGAGGCCTTTGCTCGCGATGAGACCGGCCATCGAGGCGGTGTTGACGATGTGGGCGGGTTCTCCGCGCGCGATCATACGCGGCACGAACGCCTCGATGCCGTGGATCACGCCCCAGAGGTTGACACCGAGCACCCATTGCCAGTCGCGATGCGTGGCGGTCTCGAGTCCGCCCCATGCGGCGACGCCCGCGTTGTTGCAGAGCACGTGCACGGCCCCGAACGTCTCGAACGCGCGGGCGGCCAGCGTCTGGACCTGGGCGAGATCGCTGACGTCGGTGCGTACCGCGAGGGACTTGACGCCAAGCGCCTGGGCCTCCGCGCCCACCGCGGCCATGCCCGACTCATCGAGGTCGGCGACGACGACGTTGGCGCCTTCGCGCGCGAAGCGCAGGCTCAGTGCGCGTCCGATCCCACTCGCGCCGCCGGTGACGACGGCCGTTGCCCCTCTGAGCTCCACGCGTCCCTCCGGCGCTTAGCGTGCTTCGAGAATCGGCCGGAGGACCGTCTCCAGTACGTCCGCGTCGGCGGGCTTGCGCAGGAACGCGGCGAACCCGGCGGCCTCGGCCCTCCTCACCGTATCCGGGCTCGTATCGCCGGTCAATGCGACGATCGCCGGCTGCTGGCTGTCGGACATGGCCGCGACCCGCGCGGCAAAGTCGAAGCCGTGGATGCCGCGCAGATGGAGGTCGAGGACGACGACCCGCGGTCGGGTACGGCGGATCAGCTCGAGGGCGGCCTCCCCCGACTCGGCCATGAGCACTCGGGAGCCCGGGAACAGGACGATCAGTAGCTCGCCGAGCGCGCGGCGGGTGTCCGAGTCGTCTTCGACGACGAGGATCGGCCCCATGCCGGCGCTCACGGCTACCCCGCTGACGCCAGCTCCACGCGGTTGAGCCATGCCGGCCGCCATCCTGTCCGTCTCACCGTGGCCATGACGCGCTGAGGATGGCCCCAATCGCTCCAGTCCACGCTCTTCGCGCGAACTGCGACGAGGCCGTCCGCGCCCGGCACGAGGACGCGTTCGGAGAAGCCACTGGACTCGAGCGCCGCGTAGATGCGCTCGGCAACCTCCGCCTCGCGCGGGCTGCCGATGGCCGGCCGCAGCGGGTCGAAGGCAGCGAGAAGGTCGGGGGCCACGCGGCCCGTGAGCGCGAGGAAGGTGTCCACCCAGCCAATCATAACGAAGCTGTTCCAGAGGGCGCCGCGCTCGAAGAGCCGATCGGCCAGGCGCCGGGACGGCTTTTCCCAGAAATGCAAGATTGGAAACGCCGGCTCACCGGGCAGGGGGAGCGGAACGGGGTGGGGATCGATCCAGCCGTACTCCGTCTCCGGGGCGCTCGCCTCCACCCCGAGGAGCACGACGTATTCCGGCCGCGCGTGCGCCACGGCCACGGCGTGCATCACCGCGGTGATAAATGCGCCGTCGTCCGAGACATAGTGGTCGGACGGAAAGATCGCCACGGGCACATTCCCATCGAGCTGCCGGATGCGAAGCAACGGATATAGGATGCCGGGGGCGGTGCCGGCGTTTCGTGGCTGCACCACGAGCCGGTCGGGTGCGAGGTCGAGGCCAAGGCCGCGGTAGTACGGCTCGTGCTCGCGGCTCACGACGATCACCTGCCGGTCGGCCCGGGTGAACAGTTCGGCGCGGCGACGGGTCCGGTCGAGCAGGGTCTCGCCGTCGAAAAACGCACAAAACTGCTTGGGGCGTGGGTCACCCGCGATCTGGCGGGTCAGAGATTTGAGTCGACGTCCATCTCCACCCGCCAGCAGCAACGCCCATGAGGGCGTTGGAAGCGTGCGCATGCCTGCCCCTCCAATCTTGATCGGGTGCCGCGTCCGCGGCGTCGGACTCCCGCGATTGGAGCAACAACGATGCCGGGAAAGAGAACGGTCTGACCGCATGCCTGATGCGCGCCTCCGCCCAGGACCTTCATCGCCGAGGGTAAGGTTCTGCCCAGTTTTGCGGGTAAAGCCTACGCGAGCCCGCAAGCGCGGCCAAGGCTGTCAGCGAGGAGAGAGCGTGACGCGTCCCGCCGCGGCATCGAACGTGACCGTGAACGAGTCGAGCACGTCGCGGCCGAGCAGGCCGTCGAGCGAATCGTTGGGCACCGGGTGAACCACGACCGACAGCGGGCCAACCCGCGCACCCGCGACGTCGAGCGTCGGCACGTCGACGAGCGTCGCCGCGGCCGAGCCCGTCACGCCACTGATACGGATCGGCCTGCCGACTTCCGGATTGATGCCCGCGCGCATCAGCGCGGCGGGCGAGATCACCGTGCGATCGGCGCCGGTATCGAGCAGCAGATTCAGCGGCGTGCCGTTGAGGCGCGCCTCGACGACCACTGGCTCACCGCCGCTGAACGGCACGACGCTGCGGGCCGGCGCGGGCGGCGGTTCCGGCAGCGGCACCGGCGCGCCGATGTCGACCGCCGATTCGCGATAGGCCTCCGGGAT
>JBKOZH010000092.1:0-7010 GCA_046725765.1 Candidatus Methylomirabilota bacterium
GGCACGCCCATCGCGACGAGCACGTGCGAGGGCTCGACGCTGCCCGCCGTGCACGCGGATCCCGCCGAGACCGCGATGCCCTTGAGATCCAGGCCGAGCACGATGGATTCGGACTCGACGTTGCGATAGCAAATGTTCGCGGTGCCCGGCAGCCGCTCGGTCGGGTGGCCGTTGAGTCGCACCTCCGGCACGCGGGCCCTGATGCCCTCCCACAGCCGATCGCGGAGCGCGGTGACGCGCTCGCCCTCTTCCTTCATGTCGCGCGCGCGGACCTCGACCGCCGTGCCGAGACCGACGATGCCCGGCACGTTCTCGGTGCCGGCACGCCGCCGGCGCTCGTGCTCGCCGCCGTGCTGGATGGAGACCATCTTCGTCCCGCGGCGGATATAGAGCCCGGCGATGCCCTTGGGCCCGTAGACCTTGTGGCTGGAGAACGACAGCGCGTCGATGCCGAGCGCGTCGACGTCGATCGGGACCTTGCCGAACGTCTGCACCGCGTCGACGTGGAACGGCACGCCGGCTTCGCGGGCGATGGCGCCGATGGCGCCCACCGGCTGGATGGTGCCGACCTCGCTGTTGGCGTGCATGACCGAGATCGCGATCGTGTCCGGGCGCAGCGCCCGCCGCACCTCATCGGGATCGACCATGCCGTGCACGTCCACACGCAGATAGGTGACCGCGAACCCCTGCGCCTCCAGCGCCTGCGCCGAGCGCAGCACCGCGTGGTGCTCGATGGTGGACGTGATGACATGGCCGCGGCCGCGTGCCAGCGCCAGGCCCTTGAGGCCGAAGTTGTCCGATTCTGTGCCGCCCGAGGTAAACACGAGCTCGTCGGGCCGCACGCGTAGGAAGGCGGCGACGCGCTCGCGCGCGGCGTCGACGGCGGCGCGCGCGTCGCGGCCGAAGCCGTGGACGCTCGAGGGGTTGCCGTAGATCTCGCCGAAGTATGGGAGCATCGCCGCCACCACCTCGGGGTGCACCGGCGTCGATGCGTTGTGATCGAGGTAAACACGACGGCTCATTCCTTGCTCTCCCCCATTCGCGATGCTACGCTCCGCCCGCGATGGATCTGTCCGGCAAGAAATTCGGGATGCTGCTGTCGACGGGACCGGAGCGCGCGGAGAATCTCGACGCCGCCGTCGGTCTCTCTGAGGCCGCACTCACGCGCGGCGCCAACCTGTACCTCTACCTCATCGACGACGGCGTGCGCGCGCTCGACGACGCCCGCGTGCGGGCGCTGCCTGAGCGCGGCGCCAAGCTCTTCGTGTGCGCCTACGGCTGTCAGAAGCGGCGCATCCCGCTCGAGCACGCCGACCGCGTGACCTACTGCGGTCTCGTCGTGCTGACCGATCTGATCAACGCCACCGAGCGCTTCGTCGCTCTCAACTGAGCCGGGCGTCGTGGCCGACGAGCCGGTCCTGATCCTCATCAGCCAGGATCCGCGCGAGAGCGGCCGCGCCTTCGAGGCGATGCGCATCGGCGTCGGCATCGTCGCCGGCGAGAACGACGTCACGTTCGTGCTCACGGGCCCAGCCGTCCACCTGCTCGACGCCGACACCGACGATCTGGTGGACGGCGACGACGTCGCGAAATTCCGCGCCAGCCTCCAGCGGCTCGGCGTCCCGTTCCATGTCGAGACGGGGGCGGTGCCCTCAGACTCCGAGTGGAACGCCGACGGCCACGAGGTCATCCACGTCACGCGCGAGCAGATCGCCGACCTCGTCCGCGCCGCCCGCCGCGTCATCGCCTTCTGATGGCGAAGGCCCTGCACGTGCTCAAAGCCGGCGACGCGACCCTCGCGCTCGCCACCATCGAGCGCCAGCGCGCCGCCGGTGACACGGTGACGGTCGCCCTCTTGCCCGGCGCCGCTGCGCCGGAACTGCCCGCCGCAGTCGAGACTCACCGCGTCCCTGACGACTGGTCGTACGAGCGACTGCTGGAGGCCATCTTCGCGGCCGACCACGTGGCGACCTGGTAGCCCGCTAGCGGTTGCGATACTCATCGAGCCACGCCATCTGGATGGCCTCGAGCAGCTTCTCGTTGCTCGCCTTGGGGTCGTCGCCAAACTCCGGCAGCTCCGTCACGTAACGGTGGAGGTCCGTGAAGCGCACGGTCAGCGGATCCGTGTCGGGAAACTTCTCGCTGAGCGCGATGCCGATGTCTTCGGCGTCCCGCCAGGTCATCACTTGGGGATCTCCACCACTACGTCGCCGCGCACCACGGCCTGGCATCCAAGCCGCGAGTGGATGGTGAGGCCCTCGGCCGTGTCCAGCCGGTCCTCTTCGTCCTCGGCCATCTCGGAGAGGTTCTCCTCGCCTTCCTTGACGATGACGTGACACGTCGTGCACGCGCATGAACCGCCGCAGTTGTGTTCCAGTTCGATCCCGTGCGCGAGAGCGATATCGAGGAGAGAGCCCGGCTTGCCGTGGTCGGCGAGCGGGTAGCGCTCGTCGTCGACCTCCACGGTCTTGTTGAGCGGCAGGAACGTCACCCGGTGAATCGCCATCACGTATCTCTCAAGATCTCCGAGGCGCGCTTGCTGCCGAGCGCACCCTTGAGCGCGGCGTCCATGAGCACCTCGGCGAGATGCTCGGTCGCACGATTCACGGCCGTCGTGGCGTCATGGATCCGGTCGCGATCGTCGGCTTCGCGAGCAGCGGAGAGCGCCGCCACCGCCGTCTCGATCCCCGCGCGCTCCTCCGCCGATACGAGCTCGCCGCCCTGGCGCAGTGCGCGGGTCGCGTGCGTGAGCACCGTGTCCGCCTCGTTGCGCGCCTCGATCAGCATGCGCGTCTCGACATCGGCCTCGGCATAGGTGAACGAGTCCTCGATCATCCGCTCGACCTCGGTCTCGCTGAGGCCATACGTCGGCGTGACCTCGATCGATGCCGCCTTGCCGCTGCGCTGCTCGCGCGCCTGCACCTGCAAGATGCCGTTGGCGTCGATGAGGAAGGTCACCTCGATCTTCGGCATGCCCGCCGGCATCGGGTCGATGCGCAGCTCGAACCGGCCGAGCGAGCGGCAGTCCTTCGCGAGCTCGCGCTCGCCCTGCACCACGTGCAGATCGACGAGCGTCTGGCCGTCGACCGACGTCGTGAACATCTCGCGCGCGCTCGTGGGAATCGTCGTGTTGCGCGGGATGAGGACGTTCACGATGCCGCCGAGCGACTCGATGCCGAGCGACAGCGGCGTGACGTCGAGCAGGAGCATGTCCGTGATGCCGCCGGCCAGAATGTGTGCCTGCACGGCGGCGCCCAGCGCGACGACCTCGTCGGGATTGAGCTGGCTGTGTGGCGCCTTGCCGAACAGCTCCTGCACGCGGCGGCGCACGAGCGGCACGCGGGTCGAGCCGCCGACCAGCACCACCTGGTCGATGTCGGTCGCCTGCAACCCGGCGTCCGCGAGCGCGCGGCGCGCCGGACCGAGCGTCCGGGCGACCAGCGGCTCGATGAGGCGCTCCAGCTCGGCCCGGGTGATGTCGCGGCGGTACGTGAATCCCGCGAACGGAATCGTCAGCGTCGTGCGCTCCTCGCCGGAGAGGCGGACCTTGGCGGCTTCCGCCGCCAGCCGCAGCTCCTGCATCGCTTCCGCATCGCGCGCGAGGTCGACGCAGTCGCGCTCGAGCTCGGCGTGGTGGCGCACGGCGATATCCTCGAGCAGCCACAGCGCCAGCACGCGATCGAAGTCGTCGCCGCCCAGGTGCGTGTCCCCGTTGGTCGCAAGCACCTCGAACACGCCGTCCTTGACGCGCAGGATCGACACGTCGAACGTGCCGCCGCCCAGGTCGTACACCGCGATGACACCCTGCGAGAGACGGTGCAGGCCATACGCGAGCGACGCCGCCGTCGGCTCGTTCACGATTCGCACGACGTCGAGTCCGGCGATCCGGCCGGCGTCTTTCGTCGCCTGGCGCTGCGCATCGTTGAAGTACGCGGGGACGGTGACGACGGCCTTCTCCACCGCCTCACCGAAGTGGCGCTCGGCGCGCTCCTTCAGCGCCTTGAGCACGGCGGCGGAGACCTCGGGTGGCGTCACCTCGCGACCGCCGACGGCCAGCTTCACCAGTCCCTCGCCCGGGAGGATGCGGAACGGCAGGTAACGCGCCTCGTCTCGGACGTCGTCGAACCCGCGGCCCATGAGGCGCTTGACCGAATAGACGGTGTCCGCCGGGCGCCGCGCGAGCTGGCGGCGCGCCGCCTCACCGACGACGATGCCGTCCGGCGTGAACGCCACGACGGAAGGCAGCAACGGGCGACCCTGGGCGTCGGGGATGATGCGCGGCAGTCCCGTCGCTTCGTCCACGTAGGCGACGAGGCTGTTGGTCGTGCCCAGGTCAATGCCGACGATGCGAGACACTTGCGTCCTCCCTCTCGCCCAGCGCGTCGGCCAGGTCGTCGATCACGGTGCGGAGATACGCCCGCGTGGCGAGCGCGTCCTTGAAGGCCGCCAGCACGGCGGGCCGCTCGGCCGGCGCAGCCGCGTCCCAGCGCGCGCTGAGCGGACCCGCGAGCCGCGTCTCTTCGTCGCCGAGCCGCGCGCGCAGCCGCTCACGATGCTCGTCGAGCGTCGCCCGCGTGGCGTCGTCGAGGGTGCCGGCTTTGGCCTCCGCGAGCGCCTCCTGGATCTCGAACATTTCTTGGAGCAGCGCGGGCGGCGCCTTCGGCCGGTCCGTGTCGCCCTCGCGCGTCTCGCGGCCCTCCTCCAGCCGGACCAGGTAGTCGGCGCGCGCGATCGGATCGCGCAGCGTGCGGTACGCCGCGTTCACGAGCGCGGACGTCTCCTCCACGCGCGCCCGCTCGTCGGCAGGCGCCGCCTGGTGGAAGTCGGGATGATGCTCCCGCGCGAGCGCATAGAAGCGCCGCTGCAGCTCGGCGGCGTCGATGCCCAGCTTGCGCGGCAGCCCGAACACCTCGAAAAAATCCTTACGCAGTGCGCGCCTCCCCCAAAACACCACGGGCCCGTCGAACGGGCCCGTTCAGCTCGATCCCGAGCCCGTGATCAGGCCGAGAACGAGGTGCCACACCCACAAGACGACTTTGCCTGCGGGTTGACGAAGGTGAAGCCGCCCGTCAGCCCCTGCGTGACGTAGTCGAGGGTCGTGCCGTTCAGATAGATGTAGCTCTTCTTGTCGATCACGACCTTCACGCCGTCGATGTCGAATTCCTTATCGTGCGGTCCCTTCTCGGTGTCGAACTCCAGCAGGTACGACATGCCGGAGCATCCGCCGCCCTTCACGCCCATGCGCAGGAATGCCGTCTCCGGCAGGTTCTGCGCCTGCTTGAGCTCCTTCACCTGCTTCGTCGCCGCTTCTGACAGCGCCACGGCCATGCCAGGTCCCTCCCTCTATTTCGATGCCACGCCGCTGGTCGCCGGCGCGTGCTTGTCTTTGTAGTCGGCCAGCGCGGCCTTGATCGCGTCCTCGGCCAACACCGAGCAGTGGATCTTGACTGGCGGCAGCTTCAGCTCGTTCACGATGTCGGTGTTCTTGATCTTCGCCGCCTCGTCGACCGTCTTGCCCTTGAGCCACTCGGTGGCGAGGCTCGAGGAGGCGATCGCGCTGCCGCAGCCGAAGGTCTTGAACTTGGCGTCCTCGATAACGCCGGTCTCGAGATTGACCTTGATCTGCAGCTTCATCACGTCGCCGCACTCGGGTGCGCCGACGAGCCCCGTGCCTACGCCTGGCGTGTCTTTGGTGAAGGACCCGACGTTGCGCGGATTATTGTAGTGGTCGACCACCTTATCGCTGTACGCCATCGCGCTCTCTCCCCTTTACTCGGCCTTCCACTTGATGGTCTTGAGGTCCACACCTTCTTTCGCCAGCTCGTAGAGCGGCGACATCTCACGCAGGCGCTTGATGACCTCGATCGTGCGCTGCCCCACGTATTCGACCTCCTCGGCCGTGGTGAAGCGATGCAGGCTGAAGCGGATCGACGAATGGGCCAGCTCCGCCGAAGCGCCGAGGGCCGCGATCACGTACGAGGGCTCCAGCGTGGACGACGTGCACGCCGACCCTGACGAGAGCGCCGTCTCCTTGTTGAGCCCCATGAGCACCGACTCGCCCTCGACGTACGCGAACGAGATGTTCAGGTTGTGCGGCAGCCGGCGATCGGGCCGGCCGTTGAGGAACGCTTCCTCGACGCTCGACAGGATCATGTCCTGGAGCCGATCACGCAGCTTCGCCAGCCGCTCGCCCTCGGTCCCCATCTCGGCCTTCGCGATCTCGGCGGCCTTGCCGAAGCCGACGATGAGCGGCACCGGCAGCGTGCCCGAGCGCATGCCGCGCTCGTGGCCGCCGCCGTCCATCATCGGCGCGATCCGCACGCGCGGCGCCTTGCGCCGAACGTACAGCGCGCCGACGCCCTTGGGCCCGTACACGAGGTGCGCGGTGCATGACAGCAGATCGATCCCCATCGCCTCGACGTCGATCGGGATCTTGCCGAACGCCTGGGTGGCGTCGGTGTGGAAGAGGATCCCCTTCTCCTTGGCGAGGCGGCCGATGGCGGGGATGTCCTGGATCGTACCAATTTCGTTGTTGGCGAACATCACCGAGATCAGAATGGTCTTGTCTGTGATCGCCTTACGGATCTCTTCGACATCGACGAGGCCATCGGGCTGCACGGGCACGTACGTTACCGACACGCCCTGCCGCTCGAGTCGCTTGAACGAGTCCAGGCTGGCGCGCTGCTCGATGACGGTGGTGACGATGTGCGTGCCCTTTTCCTTGTACATCTCGGCGACGCCCTTGAGCGCGAGGTTGATCGCCTCCGTCCCACCGGAGGTGAACACCAGCTCCTTGGGATCGCGCGCGCCGATCAGCCCGGCGATCTTGGCGCGCGCCGCGTCGACCGCGCCCTCCGCCTCCCACCCGAACGGATGGTTGCGGCTGGCCGGATGACCGAACTTCTCGGTGAAGTACGGCAGCATCGCCTCGACCACGCGCGGGTCGCACGGCGTCGTCGACTGCGCGTCCATGAAGATCGGAAACTTCAGCCCCATTCGCTCTCCCCTAA
>JBKOZH010000296.1:0-28941 GCA_046725765.1 Candidatus Methylomirabilota bacterium
AGCGGGACGAGTTCGAGTGGCCCGGCTCCCAGATTGGCGATGGCGTTCGAGAACCTCAAGAGCTCGCGCTGTTGCTGATTCACCAGACTGAGATGCTGCGGCACCACACTCTGCAGGTCGGGCAACGCGGCTTGCGCGGGCGTGCCAACACACTCTGACGCATCGGCGAAGACGGGAGAAAGCGCGCCGCCGACGGCGAGAGCGGTGAGGAATCCGAGCGTGGCAAGGAATATCTTCTTCATCGTCACTCCCTATGCGTACGGCTATGGAAAGGTGCCACGAATCGAGCGACAAGGACGTTGGGGACCACGCGTTGGCCGCGACCTCGCCTGAGTCACGGCTCGCCGCGAGAAGAGGCCAAGACTGTGCGGCATCAGACACCGGGCTGTCAACCAATGTGTCTGCGCGGGGCTGCGCGACGTCGCGCGCAACCCGGAATGACCGCGAGCTCGTGGCGCGCACACCCGTGTACCGCGGGACATGCTCGGGCTCTGGGTCGTGTCGCCCGCGGGCCTGGATGTGGCGCGCGCCCCGTCGGACGTGCGCGATCGGCCCTCCCGGAACGTGCGACTCCCGATGCAGTAGCGCGCGGACTGGGTGCGCGTGAGCGGCTGGCGCGGAGGGCCGAAGAGGTTTACGATCTGCGCCACCGAGCGAGCGGTGACCCGCAACCCGAGGGAGCGCGCCATGGCCGTGACGCAGGATCGTCTGATCTCCGGCGACAATCACATCGACCTCACGTACTGTCCGCCCGATCTCTGGTCGTCGCAGGCGCCGGCCAAGTGGAGGCTGATGGCCCCGCGTGTCGAGGAGCTCGAGGACGGCCTGCACTGGTTCGTGGACGCGCAGGACCGCGGCATGTGGAACGGCGTCGGCCCCGGCTTCCTCAAGTACACCAAGGGGATGTTCGGTCACATCGACGAAATGAAAGAGCTCGGCTTCGAGTGGGGCAACACCGGCGACGTTCGGCCGCGTCCGACGACGCCCGAGCTACGGCTTGCCGATCTGGACCGCGACGGCGTCGAGGCGGAAGTCGTGTACGGCTGCCTCATGATCAACGATCTCATCGATGCGCCCGACCGCCGCTCGTGGGCGAACAAGATCTACAACGACTGGGCCGCGGACTTCGCCAAGCGCTCGGATCCCACGCGTGTCTTTCCGCTGGCGATCATTCCCAACACCGATCCCGTCGACGCGGCGGCCGAAGTCCGGCGCTGCGCGAAGCTGGGGCTGCGAGGCGGCGACCTGGCGTTCAAGCGCATGAGCCCGCCGCTCTATCACTCGGCGTGGTTCGCGCTCTGGGAGGCGGCGGCCGAGTGCCGCTTCCCGATCTCGTTCCACTCGACGGGCTTCAAGGGGCTTCGCGCGCCGGACAACCCGGAGATGGAGAAGGAGTTCAATCTCCAGTGGCGGCTGGTGCGCTCGGCGCTCTTTCAGCTGGACACGATGGAGGTGCTCGTCTCGCTGCTCGCGTCGGGGGCATGCGAGAAGTATCCCGACTTCAACTTCGTGCTGGGTGAGTCGGGCGTCACGTGGCTGCCGTACGTCTTCGACCGGCTCGACACGGAGTACCACGATCGGGCCCGCGCGCTGAACTTCTCGATGAAGCCCAGTGACTACTTCAAGCGCCAGGGCTTCGTGACATACCAGCAAGACCAGTTCCTGGAGCCGATCGTCCCGCTGATCGGTGAGGACAACATCATCTGGGGCGCCGACTATCCGCACCCCGACTGCATCTGGCCGGAATCGCACGCGACGATCGAGAAGAATCTCGCGGCGTTCTCGCCACGTGTGCGGCGCAAGATCGTCTTCGAAAACGTCTGCCGGCTGTACGACCTACCGCAGCGAAAGACGATCTAGCGCGCCCGGAACGAACGGTGCTCTAGCGCGCGTTGTTGCGCAGGTGCGACGTCGAGCGCCAGGCGCGCGCAGGCGTCGAGCGATCCTCGCGCAGCCGGCTCATGTACTGCGTCCCGCGAGCGACGGCGGCGGCGATGCTGGGAAACGAGTCGCGCGACTCCTGGATCGTCTCGCCGGCGTAATTCACGATGCGCCAGCGCCAGTCGGGTCGCTTCGGTGTCTTGAACGCCGTGACTTGCATAGGCACCTCCTCGCCGGTTGAGGCCGCCGGGGATTCGGCGGCCAGCGGGCGGCCGAGAGACTACCACAATTACGCACCGTTACAGCCTGGCTCTAGGACCAATCGGCCGTGGCGACTGGACCAATCGGCCCGCCGCGCACGGCATGCCTCCACGCAACAGTTTGATTTATTGGATCAAAATCATGCGACGCCGCGGGGCGGCCCGAGCCTCGGTGTAGGCTGGGCTGTAACGCTTTCGGGAGAGGTGGCAGATGAAATACGTCGTGACGTGGTGGGAGCGGCCGGGCGGATCACACGCGGATTACGAGGCTGCCCAAAAGCGGGTCCTGAGCGTCTTCCAGAAGTGGCAGATGCCGAAAAGTCTGACCATTCACCAGTTTGTCGTGCGCGTCGGCGAGTTCGGCGGCTACGCGGTCCTCGAGACCGACAAGCCCTCGGATCTACACAAGCTCACGACGGTGTTCGCGGTCTTCCAGTTCCGTGTCGAGCCGGTCCTCGACGTCATGGACGCGGTGGCCGCGGAATCCGAAGCGATCGCCTGGCGGGAATCAACCGCCGCGTGAGGCGCTGATCCGGTGCGGCGCGCGCCCGCTGCTATACTTCGCGCGCGATGAGTGGCGGGCGGCGCCTCACCATCTACGAGCCTTTCCGATCGATCTTCTACGCGCCGCAGTTCGTGGCGCTGTATGGCCGCCACTTCTCCGACGAAGGGCTCGACGTCGAGGTCGCGACCGCCAGCGCGGGTCACACGACGACCGGTGCGCTGATCGACGGGCATGCCGAGATCGCGCTGGGCGGAATCATGCGTAGCCTCGACGTCGCGGATCGCGGCGGCCCGTTTCTCGTCCACTTCGCCGAGGTGAACTCCCGCAACGGATTCTTTCTGCTCTCGCGCCGGCCGCGTCCCGCGTTTCGCTGGACGGATCTCGTCGGCGCGACCGTGGTGGACTTCGCCGAGGCGCCGACGCCGTGGCAGTGCTTGCTGACCGTTCTCCGCAAGAACGGCGTCGATCCGAGCACCGTGCGCATCGAGCGGACGCTGCCGCTGCGCGAAGCGATCGCGGCCTTCGCGAACGGCCACGGCGACTTCTTCCAGACGGGCCAGCCGTTCACCGAGCAGCTGATGGCCGACGGCACCGCGCACCTCGCCGCCTCGATGGGCGAGGCCACCGGACCGGTGCCGTTCTCGTCGTACATGACGACGGAGCGCTTTCTGCGAGACGGCCGAGACGTGCTGCTGCGCTTCACGCGGGCGCTCTATTCCGCGCAGCGCTGGATCGCTCGGGCCGACGCGAAGGCGATGGCCGAGCTGATCGAGCCGGCGTTCGCCGACGTCCCGACCGACGTCCGGCAGCGCGCGGCCGCCCGCTATCTCGCACAGGAGACGTGGGCGCGCGACCCCATCATCCGCCGGCCGGGATACGACTACCTGCAGCAAATCCTGCTCGACGGCGGTTTCATCATGCGCGCGCACCGCTACGAAGACCTGATCGACACCACGCTCGCGCGACAGGTCGTCGGCTAGCGTCTGCGACGGGGAGGCATCATGGCCAACGTGCTGCTCGCTCGTGTCGCCCAGCCGTCGGGACCGGCGTGGGGCGTGCTCGCCGACGATCGGATCGAGATCGTCGCGAGCGACGCCGGCACGAACGGCGGCTTCCTCGCGTCGCTGCTGCAGCTGCCGCGGCCCGCGCGACTGCTGGCCGAGCGTCGCCGTGGGGCGCCGAGCGTGAAGACGACGGACGCGCAGCTGCTGCCGCCGCTCGACCTGCAAGAAGTCTGGGCCGCCGGCGTGACGTACGAGCGCAGCCGCGCCGCGCGCATGGAGGAGACGGAGGGCGCCGAAGACTTCTACGACAAGGTCTACACCGCGGAGCGTCCCGAGCTGTTCTTCAAAGGTGCCGCGTCGCGCGTCAGCGGGCACAACGCGCCCATCCGCATCCGCCGCGACGCCTCCTGGAATGTGCCCGAACCGGAGATCGCGGTGCTGGTGTCGCCGCATGGCGAGATCGCCGGCTACACCATCGGCAACGACGTATCGTCGCGTGACATCGAGGGCGAGAATCCGCTCTATCTCCCGCAGGCCAAAATCTACCGCGAGTGCTGCGCGCTCGGGCCGGTCGTCTGGCTCACCGATGACGACAAGGCCCCGGTCTTCGACATCGTGATCAGCATCCAACGGCGCGGCGGCGTGATCTGGGAGGGAAAGATCTCGACCTCCGCGATGCGCCGCTCCTTCGCCGAGCTCGCCGAGTGGCTCGTGCGCGACAACGTGTTTCCCTCCGGGGCGTACTTGTTGACCGGCACGGGGCTCGTGCCCGAGGCCGGGTTTTCGCTCGCCCCCGACGATCGTGTCGCGATCACCGTGCCGCGCATCGGCACCCTCGCGAACGTCGTGGTGCAGGGAGGCTAACCGCATGAGCGTATTCGATCCGATCTGGGCCGGCGTCGCCGAGCTGTCGCACGCATTCGCCACGCGCGCGCTGTCGCCGGTCGACGTGGTCGACGCGCTGCTCGCGCGCATCAAGGCGCGCGAGCCGCTGCACGCCTATATCGCGGTCTATGAAGCCGAGGCACGGCTGGCCGCCGAGGCCGCCGACCGCGCGATCAAGAGCGGCCACCGCGTGGGTCCGCTGCACGGCGTTCCCATTGCGCTCAAGGACCTGGTCGATCTCGAGGGACGCATCACCACCGGCGGCTCGAAGGTGTGGCAGAACCGCGTGTCGGCCGTGACCGCGACGCTGGCCCAGCGCCTCATCAGCGCCGGCATGGTCGTTCTCGGCAAGACGCACACGGTCGAGTTCGCGATGGGCTCGTTCGGGACCAACACGCACCTCGGCACGCCGTGGAATCCGTGGGACCTGAGCGTGCACCGCACGCCCGGCGGCTCCTCGAGCGGCTCGGGCGTCGCGGTCGCGGCGGGGCTCGCGCCCGTCGCCATCGGCACCGACACCGGCGGCTCGGTGCGCTTGCCCGCCGCATGGTGCGGCGTCGTCGGTCTCAAGGTCACCGCCGGTCGCATCAGCACGTACGGCGTGCTGCCGCTGTCGTCCACCCTCGACACGCCGGGCCCGCTCGCGCGCTCGGTGGAGGACGCCGCGCTGATCTTCCGCGTGCTGAACGGTCCCGACCCGAACGATCCCGCAACTCTGGCGTGGACACCAGCGGACCCGCTGCCCACGCTCCGCCGAGGCGTCGGCGGGATGCGCCTCGCCGTGCTGCCCGACGAGGAACGTCTCGGCGTCGACGCCGACGTGCTCGCCGCCTATGACGCCTCCGTGCAGACGCTGGCGCGCCTGGGCGCCGAGATCGTGCGCGTGCCGCTGCCACACCGGTTCGGCGATTACACGGCCGGCGTCGGACGCATCATCGGCGCCGAGGGTTATCGCTTCGTCGGTCACCTCGTGGACGACATGACTCTGCCGGTCGATCCGCACGTGCGTCCGCGCATTCAGGTCGGGCGCGGCATGTCCGCGCGCGACTATCTGGCGGCACTCGCCGAGCGGGAGGAGCACCGCCGCGCGTTCGCGACGGCGCTCGCGGACATCGACGCGCTGCTGACGCCGACGACGCAGACCGCGGCGATTCCAATCGCAAAGGTGGATCAGTCCGGCACCGCGGCCGGCTTCACCCGCGCGGGCAACTATCTCGGGCTCTGCGCGCTCGCGCTGCCGAACGGCTTCACCGCCGATCGCCTGCCGACGTCGCTGCAAATCATGTGTCACGCGGGGCGGGAGGACGTGGCCCTGCGCATCGGCTGGGCCTACGAGCAGGCGAGCGAGTGGAAGACGCGCCGGCCGCCCGAGCCGGCGAATCGCTGAGGAGGCGACCATGCGCTCCGACCGAGTCATCTCGACGATCGACTTCCACACGGCCGGGATCGGGATGCGTCTGCTCACCAGCGGCCTGCCGCCGTTGCCGGGCGCGACGATCGCCGACAAGCGCCGCTGGTTCCAGGAGCATCTCGACGATCTGCGCACGGGACTCTGCTTGGAGCCGCGAGGTCACCGCGGCTTGTTGATCGCGGTGAAGACGGAGCCGGTCACGCCCGGCGCGAAGTTCGGCCTCTTCTTCATCTATCCGGGCGGCTACTACGTCTCGTGCGGCGAGGGCACGCTCGGCGCGGCCACCATCGCGATCGAAACAGGGATGGTGCCGCGCACCGGCGCCGAGACGCGCATCGTCATCGACACCGAGGCCGGCGCCGTGGAAACGCTCGCGCGGTCGGACGGCGATCGCGTGCGCGAGGTCACGCTCTCCTGGACGCCATCGTTCGTCGCGCTCGCGGATCAGACGGTCGAGGTGGATGGCGTGGGCGAGGTCCGGCTCGACATCGCGGTCGGCGTGGGCAACGTCTTCGCGATCGTCGAGGCGCGGCGCGTGGGCGTGGCCGTGCGCCGCGAGCACGTCGCGCGCATCGCGCAGCGCGGAATGGCCGTGCGGGAAGCGGTGAACGCCCAGCTGCACGTCGACGTCCCCGGCATCGGCAAGACGAGCGTCGACAACGTCCTCGTCCACGAGCTGCCCGACGGCGCGGGCGTGTCGCCGAACGCGCTCGTCTGGGGACCGGGCCAGGTCGACGCCGCGCCATGCGGCTCCGGCACGTGCGCGCGCATGGCGCTGTTCCATCGTCGCGGTCTCATGGGCGTCGGCGCCAGCGTCGTGAGCCGCGGCCTGCTCGGCCTCGACTTCACCGGCCGCATCGCCGGCGAGACGCGCGTGGAAGGACGGCCAGCGATCCTGCCCGAGATCACCGGCACGTCGTACCTGACCGGCATGAGCCAATTCCTGTTCGATCCGGCCGACCCCGTGCGCGCCGGATTCCTCCTCGACGCGTGAGGCGCCGGGGATGAAGACACTCGTGCTCGGCGGTGGTGTCGTCGGTGTGACGACCGCGTACTTCCTGGCCAAGGCCGGCCAGGAGGTGACCCTGGTCGAGGAAAAGGACGCGCTCGGCCTCGAGGCGACCGGCGGCAACGCCGGCATCATCGCGCCCGGGCATTCGTTCGCGTGGGCGTCGCCCCGCGCCCCGCGCATGCTGTGGCAATCACTGCGCGGAGCGGAGACGGCGATCCGCCTGCGGCTCACCGCCGATCCGCAGCTTTACGCGTGGGGTCTGCGCTTTCTGCGCGAGTGCACCTCCGCGCGCGCGCGGCGGAACACGCTCGTCAAGCTGCGGCTGTGCCAGTACAGCCAGGCCGTCATGAACGAGCTGGTGCGGGCCGAGGGCATCGAGTATCACGCGATCCACAAAGGCGCGCTGTACGTGCATCGCGACCCTGCCGAGCTCGAGGCCGGCATCAAGAAGATGGCGCTGCTCGCCGAGCACGGCCAGAAGCAGGAGATCCTCGATGCCGCCGCGCTCGCGCGCCTGGAGCCCGCGTTCGAGCCGGTGAAGGGGAAGATCGCCGGCGCGATCCGCGATCTTGGCGATTCGAGCGGCGATTCGCGCGTGTTCTCTGAGGCGCTCGCGGGCGTTGCACGGGACAAGCACGGGCTGACCGTGCGGCTCGGCACGCGCGTGACGGCGCTGCGCGCGGAGGGCGATCGCATTGGCGCAGTGGTCACGAGCGCCGGCGTGCTGGGCGCCGACGCCTACGTGTTGGCGCTCGGCGTTGGCGCCCCGATCGTCGCGCGCACCGCCGGCATTCGGCTGCCAATCTATCCGGCCAAAGGCTACTCGTCGACGTTCCCGCTCAAATCGGGCGGGCTCGCGCCGACGATCTCCGGCGTCGACGAGCAGTGGCTCGTCGGCTGGTCACGTCTCGGCGACCGACTGCGTTTGACGTCGACGGCCGAGTTCGCCGGCTACGACTGGGGCTGGATGCCGCGCGACTTCAACAACATCATGCGGCTGGCGCGCGACCTGTTCCCCGACGCAGCCGAGTACGACCGCGGCGAGTACCGCGCGTGCCTGCGACCGATGACGCCCGATGGGCCGCCGATCCTCGGCCTTGGACGGTATCGCAACCTTTTCTTCAACTGCGGCCACGGCCACATGGGCTGGACGATGGCGTGCGGCACCGCGCGGATCGTCGGCGATCTCATGACCGGGCGTATGCCGGACCTCGACCTGGAAGGACTCACCATCCGGCGCTGAGAGGGAGGCCGTCATGAACTACGGCGTCGTGCTTCCGATCTGGCAGCTGACGATCAGCGAGGCGGAGTCGTTGACGGCGCGCGCCGAGCAGCTCGGGCTCGACGGCGTGTTCGTCCCCGATCACATCCTGGCCAAGCCGGCGACCACGCAGCACTACGGCGGCCACTGGCCCGATCCGTTCGCGCTGCTCGCGTACCTGGCCGGGCGAACGCAGCGCATTCGCGTCGGCGCGAGCGTGATCGTCCTGCCCTACCGCAGCGCGCTCGTCGCCGCGAAGGCGGCCGCGACGGTCGACCAGGCCTCGGGCGGCCGCTTTATCTTCGGCGTCGGCGTCGGCTGGGACGAGGCCGAGTTCGCCGATCTCAAGCTGCCGTTCCGCGAGCGCGGGCGTTTGAGCGACGACTACATCCGCGCGATCAAGGCGGCGTGGGCGCAGGACGTTCCGGAATACCACGGCGACTACGCCAGTTTTTCGGGCGCGACGTTCGCGCCGCGCCCGGCCCAGCGGCCGCATCCGCCGATCTGGGTCGGCGGAGCGCCGGGCGGCGTGTCGAGCCCGGCCGTGCGCCGGTGCGCCGAGCTCGGCGACGCGTGGCATCCGCTCGGGCTGAGCCTCGACGACATCGAGAAGGGCTACGCGACGGTGCGAGACCTCGCCACGCGCCACGGACGGCGCGAGCGACCGGGCCTTGCGCCTCGGAATCTGCTCGACCTCACGGATTCGGCACCGAGCGGTCGCCGCGCCGCGTTCCAGGGCACGGTGGCCGACGTCGCATCCGACATCCGCCGCGTGCGCTCGCTGGGTGCGGAGTGGATGACGTTCGACCTGCCGCGCGCGGGCGTCCCGGCGATGCTCGGCGCGATGGAGCGTCTGGTCGGCGAGGTGAAGCCCGCGGCGGCATGACGAGCCGCGGTTACTTCTCGCCGAGGTAGGTCTTGCGCACGAGGTCGGAGCGCAAGAGCTCGGCCGCGGCGTCGTGCAGGACGATGCGCCCGGTCTGGATCACGTAGCCGCGATGCGCCACGCGCAGCGCCATGCGCGCGTTCTGCTCGACGAGCAGGATCGTCGTGCCCTGCCGGTTGATGTCCTGGATGATGCGGAAGATGGTGTCGACGAGGATCGGCGACAATCCCATCGACGGCTCGTCGAGCAGCAGCAGGCTCGGCCGCGCCATCAGCGCGCGGGAGATCGCGAGCATCTGCTGCTCGCCGCCCGACAGCGTGCCGCCCTGCTGCAGCACCCGCTCACGCAGGCGCGGGAACAGTCCGAACACGCGCTCGAGGTCGGGCGCGATGCCGTCGCGATCCGAACGCACGAAGGCGCCGAGCTCGAGGTTTTCCAGCACGCTCATGCGCGGGAAGATGCGCCGACCCTCCGGGGACTGCGCGATGCCCAGGCGGACGATGCGATCGGTCGCGAGGGTATCGACGCGGCGTCCGTTGAAGCTCACGCTGCCGCGCCGCGGCCGCGCGAGCCCGAGGATCGTGCGCAGCGTCGTCGTCTTGCCCGCGCCGTTGGCGCCGATGAGCGTCACGATCTCGCCGCGCTCGACAGACAGCGACAGGCCGCGCAGGGCCCGGACGTTGCCGTAGTAGGTGTGGACGTCGCTGAGCTCGAGCACGGCTAGCGGGGCGCGCTCCGGCCCGCGGCCTCGATCTCGTAGCCGGTGCCGAGATACGCCTCGATCACGCGCGGATGGCGCTGGATCTCGGCCGGCGTGCCCTCGGCGATCCGCGTGCCGTAGTCGAGCACGGTGACGCGGTCGGAGATCGCCATCACGACTTCCATGTCGTGCTCGATGAGCAGAATCGACAATGACAGCTCACGGCGTAGCAGCGCGATGAGATCGGTCAGGGTGGCGGTCTCGCGCGGATTCATGCCCGCCGTCGGCTCGTCGAGCAGCAGCAGCTTTGGCTCGGTGGCGAGCGCGCGGGCGATCTCGAGCCGCCGCTGATCGCCGTACGGCAGGTTGCGCGCGAGGTCATCCTCCGTGCCGCTCAGCCCGACGAACGCGAGTAGCGATCGCGCCCGCTCGCGCGCCCGACGCTCCTCGGCCACGACGCTGGGCGGCCTCACCACCGCGCCGGCCACGCTGGACTCGAGGCGGCAGTGCTCGCCGACGAGCACGTTGTCGAGCACGCTCATGTGCGCGAACAGGCGAATCGACTGGAAGGTACGCGCGACGCCGCGCTCGACGATCGCGTTGGGGCGCAGCCCGACGAGGCTCTGTCCAGCCAGCGTGATCGTTCCGGTGTCGGGGCGCACGAGCCCGGTCACGACGTTGAAGAACGTCGTCTTGCCGGCGCCGTTGGGGCCGATGAGCCCGATAACGGCGTTGCGCGGGACAACGAGGTCGACCTCGTTGAGCGCCAAGACGCCGCCGAAGTGCTTCGTCACGCCGCGCACGTCCAGGAGGGCGTCGGCCCGGGCCGACGGCGACGCGACCCGCTCGCGCAGCCATGCCGGGACGGCCTCGATACGAGGCGCGGCCGCCGGCGCGACGGCGGCGGGTTCGTCGAGGTCGGCGGCCGCGATCGGTCGCAGACGGCGCCCGGCCAGCCCCTGCGGTCGCAGCAGCATCACGAGCACGAGCCCCAGGCCGAAGAAGAACCAGCGCCACAGCGTGAGATCGATCGTGGTCAGCGCGGAAATGCCGAGCGTCCGCCCCAGCCCGCGCACGAGAAACGTCGTCTGCGAGAGCACGACGCGGTCGAAGATCGTGATCAGCATGCCGCCGAGGATCACGCCGCGAATGCTGCCGGCCCCGCCGAGGACGACCATGCACAGCAGCATGATCGAGACCTGGAACTCGAACGCGCCCGGCGTGATCGCCTGCAGCTTGGCGGCGTAGATCGAGCCGGCGAACCCCGAGAACGACGCGCCGAGCGCGAAGGCCAGCAGCTTCGTCGACACCGGGTTCACGCCGGTGCAGTCGGCCGCGGTCTCGTCCTCGCGGATCGCCATCCACGCGCGGCCCAGCCGCGAGTCGCGCAGGCGGTTCATCGCCCACACCGAGGCGGCGCCGACGACGAGGATCAGGAAGTACCACGGCATGGGATCGGTTTCGAACGGTACGCCGGGCAGGTAGGGGCGGCCGACCGGGTTGACGCCGTTCTCGCCGCCCGTCAGGTTCAGCCGCTCGATCGGACGCCAGCCGCCGAGCTCGATCGTCACGTCGCCGAGGTTCCGGATTGCCACCGGAATGATCTCGCCAAAGCCGAGCGTGATGATGGCCAGATAGTCGCCCCGCACGCGCAGCGTCGGCGCGCCGATCACGACGCCGAGCAGGGCCGACACCGCCGCGGCCAGCCAGATGCAGAGCCAGAAGCTCCACGCGTGTCCGTAGAGCGGTGAGCCGAGCACCGGAGAGTTGAGCAAGCCCATGGCGTAAGCGCCGATGGCGAAGAACGCGGCATAGCCGAGATCGAGCAGCCCCGCGTAGCCGACGACGATGTTGAGCCCGAGGGCCAGCAGCACGTAGATCATGCCGTCGGACACGGCATGCACCGTGTGGAGACCGACAGCGCGATCGAGGAACGGATACGCGAGCAGGGCGACCACGAGCAGCGCGGGGCCGAGCGTGCGTCGCGCGCTCACGAGTTCACGCCTTGTCGGCGGCGCGCTCGCCGAGCAGCCCGCGCGGACGGAACACCAGCACGACGATGAGGATGGAAAAGACGATCGCGTTGGTCCAGCGGGCGGAGATGTACTGGTCGCTCCACGCCGAGAGGAACCCGATAACGAGGCCCCCCAGCGCGGCGCCGCTCATGCTGCCGATGCCGCCCAGCACGGCCGCGGTGAAGGCGCGCAACCCCGCCTGGTAGCCCATCCACCACTGGCCGATGTTGTAGTACATCCCCTGGATCAGCCCCGCCGCACCGGCCAGCGCGCCGCCGACGAAGAAGGTGATGAGGATCGTGCGCTCCACGTCGATGCCCATCGCCTGCGCCGTCTCCCGATCCTGCGCCGTCGCGCGCATGGCTTTGCCCCAGCGCGTGCGCGTGACGAAGTAGTGCAGACCGACCATCAACGGAATCGTCGCGCCGACGACCAGGATGTCTTTCGTGGTGATGAAGATGGCGGAGTCGACGCCGAACCACTCGCGCAGGATGTCGACCGACGGAAAGACGT
This sequence comes from Candidatus Methylomirabilota bacterium, assembly GCA_046725765.1. Lineage (GTDB taxonomy): Bacteria > Methylomirabilota > Methylomirabilia > Rokubacteriales > CSP1-6 > AR12. Next base: position 12,334 of record JBKOZH010000296.1, read on the forward strand.
CGGGATACGCGATCGGCGCCGGCCCCTTCCAGAGCAGCGCGAGATTCTCGAGCATGAACGACACGCCGATGGCCGTGATGAGCGGCGCCAACCGCGTCGAGCGCCGCAGCGGCCGGTACGCCACGCGGTCGATCGTGACGTTGAGGAGCGCCGTCGTCAGCATGGTCAGCGCGAAGACCAGCGGCAGCAGCGTCACCAGCTGCCAGCCGCTCAGCGCGCCGCTGACGCCGAGCAGTGTGAACCAGGCGAGCGAGATGAACAGGCCGAGCATGAAGACGTCGCCGTGGGCGAAGTTGATCAGCTCGATGATGCCGTACACCATCGTGTAGCCGAGCGCGATCAGGGCGAAGACGGAGCCGCGAGTGAGGCCGTTGATGGTCTGCTGGACGAGGACTTCCCACCACGTCATACGAAGATGGGGGGCCCCGAGATGGCCCGCTTGATTGGATGGGGGGCCTCGAAGGGCCCCCCAAGCCCCCCGAACCTTCGGGACGCCCCGGGAAACCCGGGGCGCCCCTCTAGACCTCGGGCGACCCGCAGCGGAGTTACTCGAGAATGGTTTCGAACTGGAACTTGCAGCCGATGGGCGAGTCGGTCTTCACGACCTTGAAGCCTGACATGGTGTCGTAGTCGACGTCACCGTTCTCGTCGAAGCTCCACTTGCCGTTGATGCCGTCGAAGCTCTTCGTCGCGGCGATGGCCTTGCGCACCGCCTCGCGCTTCTCCGTGACGTCTTTCGCCTTCTCGATCGTCGGCGCGGCGCGCTTGATGGCGTCGATGATCACGCGAGTGCCCTCGGCCGCGTAGAGCGCGTACGACGTCGGCTCCTTGCCGAACTTCGCCTTGTAGGTTTCATACGTCTTCGCGCCCACGCCACGCATCTTCTCGAACGGCAGGCCGGCGAACGTGATCCGCATCTCGGTGGCCATCGCGGCGTCACACGTCGCGCCCTTGAGCAGCTCCTCTTCGAGCAATCCATCGGGGCCCATGAAGCGCGTGCGCGGCGCGGTGAGGCCGACTTCCTTCATCTGTCGGATGACCACCTGCGCACCGGTTTCGATGACGCCGCCGAGGTAGACCAGGTCGGCGCCCGACGCGCGGATCTTCGTGAGCACCGGCTTCTGATCGGGCTGCTTCCAGTCGATGCCCTCGTTGGCGACGACGGGCAGGCCGATCTTCTTCGCCGTGGCCTCGAACACGTCGGCGATGCCTTTGCCGTAGAGCTCCTGGTCGTTGAGGAGGAAGACCTTCTTCACGCCGAGACGCTTCGCCCACTTGGCGGCGACGGCGCCCTGGATGTCGTCCGCGGGGATCGGCCGGAAGTAGTTCACGAACCCGCCCGGCCGGTAGATCTCCGGCTCGCCCGGCGCCGCGCCGCGCTTCTTCGTGAGACCGGGATACGTGTTCGCCGGCGTCACCTGCGCCATGTGCGCGCGGTTGGTGATCGGGATCGACACCTTGGCCGCGCCCGAGTTGTAGGTGCCGATGTAGACGATGGCGAGCGGGTCAGCGACCGCCTTGTTGGCGTTCTCCGCCTCGACCGCACCGTCCCATTTGCCCGTCTGCGGCGACGCGTCGTCGAGGTTGACGACCTCGAGGCAGTAGCCGGCGACGGCGCCGTTGACCTCAGAGACCGCGAGATCGACGCCGTTCTTCATGCCGGTGCCTTCCGGCAGCATCGCGCCCTGCATGGGCCACGAAGTGTAGAGACGCAGCTTGCCCTTCGGACACTGCTGAGCAGCGACGTTGCCGCCGGCGGCGGTGAGGCCGAAGAGGACAATGGCGACCGCGACGATCCGTGAGACTCTCATGGCTGGTCCTCCGGGCTCGGCGATGACGTTCGGCCGTGGTTCGCGATGGCGCGTATGAGACTATGCCGATTCACCCCTTGTCAATGAAGAAGAGGTAGCCGATGGCGCGACCGCACGTGATCTATCAGGCGAAACCCGGCTCCGCGCTCGAAGTGGACCGCGCGTTCTATGCGCGGCTGGCGGAGCCGGGCGCCAAGCGGACGCTCGTCGAGCGGTTCGTCCTTCCCCGGCGAACGGGACGCGCCTGGCCAGTGCGCGCCGGCCAGCTGTTTCGCATCGTGGCGCTCGAGGGGCCGCAGGTGTCGGATCTCAACGTCTGGAACCTCGCCAACCCGCGCGAGCGGTTCTGGGCCTCGCGGTCGCGGCAGCTGCACCAGGCGCACGTCTCGACGTTCGACCGGCTCTGGTCGTGCCTGCCGTATCTGCGACCGATGCTCACAATCACGGCGGACACCGTCGGGTACGGACGCGACGAGGACGGTGCGGGCTGTCACGATCTGCTCGGCACCCGGTGCGATCCCTACGTGCACAAGATGCTCAACGGCGAGGAGCTCGACGTCTGCTGCCACTCCAACCTTGTGCGTGCGGTCGCGCCGTATCGGCTGACCGAGCTGGACGTGCACGACGTGCTGAACGTCTTTCAGGTGACCGGCCTCACCGCCGAGGGCCGGTATTTCACGAAGCCGAGTCCCGCGAAGGCCGGCGACTTCATCGAGTTCTTCGCCGAGCAGGACGTGCTCGCCGCGCTGTCGAACTGCCCGCACGGCGACATGTCGGCGCCGGTGTGGGGTGCCGGCGGCGGGGATCGAACCGACATCTGCCGCCCGCTCGGGATCGAGGTCTGGCAGCCGGCGCCGGAGCTGCTCGCGGCCTGGAAGCCGCCGGCGCCGTCGGACTACCGCGGCGGCCACGGGCTCAAGGGGCCATGAGCCTCGTCACGATTCCCGCCCGCGGCGGCAAGGCTGCGCGCGTGCGCGCAGGGCAGCGCATCCGCATCGTGAACACGCACGGCACGCAGGTCGTCGACGCGTGGGCGTTCAACGCGCAGGATCCCGCCGAATGGATGGCGATGGAGGCGAGCCGCGCCTGGTTTATGAAGCTCGCGGCCGGGGTGGGCGACTCGTTCGTGACGAACCGGCGGCGCGGAATCCTCACGCTCGTCGAGGACACGTCGGGCTGCGCCCACGACACGCTGATGGCGCCCTGCGATCCCGATCGCTACGGGCTGCTCGGCGTGCAGGGCTATCACGACAACTGTCGCGACAACCTCCATGCCGCACTGGCCGAGCTGGGAATCAAGATTCCGGCCACCCCGCCCTCGCTCAACGTGTTCATGAACATCCCGTGGACGCCCGAGGGACGTCTGAGCTGGGGCGAGCCGGTGTCGATGCCGGGTAGTTACGCGCTGTTCCGCGCGGAGATGGACCTGATCGTCGCGTTTTCAGCGTGTCCGCAAGATATTCTGCCGATCAACGGCGTCAGCGGGCACACGACGGAGGCGCACTTCAGCATCGAGTGAGGCGAGCCGCGCGTGAGGCGAGTCGCGCGTCAGCGCTTGCGCAGCATCCAGACGCGGACCATTTGCATCGCCTCGCGGATGCTCTCGTCCGGCCCGGAGATGCGAAACGTCGCGCCCTCCACCAGCTCGGTGGTCTCCAGGCGGCACTTGCGTTCCGAGCACCACGACTGGATGACGTCCTCGAGGGATCGGAGATCCCGGCCGAAGTACGCGAACTCGTAGCTGTCCATGGGAACGGCTCCCGTACGGAAGTCGAAGAAGCCACGTGCCGCGTCGAGGAGCCGCGACAGTCCGCTCACGCGGCCTTGATCACGGTCCGCTCCGCGGAACAGCGCGAGCAGACGCCGAGCTTGGAGGCGAAGCCCGCTTCCTGCCGCAGCCGCTGCGTCGCCATGCTCACCTGACTCGGCGGCACGCCCACGGCGATGGCCAGACAGTCCGTGCAGATGAAGCCCGGATGCTGCCTCAGAAACCGGTCGATTAGCTGGTATGACGCATCCATTCGCGCACCATCCGCATCGCGTCGGGAATCGTGTCCTCGGAGCCGGAGATGCCCAGCCGAGCGCCGTCGAGCAGCGCCCTCATTTCGAGCAGGCATTCGTGGCCCGAGCACCATGACGCGATCGCGGTCTGGAGCGCATGAAGGTCTCGCCCGAAGTAGGCGAACTCGTAACTGTTCATCCCTCGACTCCGTGCCCCTGAGGCGAAATGATTTCTCATCCGAAGTGACAACGACACCGACGTGACACAGCAAGGCGAGTGCCGCGCCCACGGCACGCCAAATGGCGCTCGCGCTATGCGTCAGTGTCAGGAAGTCGAACGATGATGTGTCGGGCGTCGCCCGACTGACGATTCGGCGGCGAGCAGTCCGAGCGCTTCGGCGACCCGCTCGGCGGTGATCGGCAGGCGCGTCAGCCGCACGCCCGCCGCGTCTTCGATGGCGTTGGCGATGGCGGCGGCGGGCGGCCCGATGGGCGGCTCACCGATGCCGCGCGCGCCGAACGGCCCGAGCCCTTCGCCGGACTCGTGGACGACGGCATGCACGTCGGGCACGTCGGCCGCGGTCGGGATCAGGTAAGTGGCGAACGACGTCGTGAGGTTCACGCCGTCGGCGAGCACGATCTCCTCCATCAGCCCGTAGCCGAGTCCCTGCACGGCGCCGCCCTGGATCTGACCTTCGACCGACTGTGGATTGATCGCGCGGCCGACGTCGTGCGCGGCGGCGTAGCGCAGCACGCGGACGACGCCGGTCTCGGTATCGACTTCAACCTCCGCGGCGTGAGCGCCAAAGGTGTAGTCGGGGAAAACCTTGCCCGAGCCTTTGGTCAGATCAACCGGCTCGCCGGCCGGCGCATGATAGACACCCAGGTGACTGCGGGGAACCCCGGCGCGCGCGCACTCCCGCAGCAAGTCGGTGAGCGGCAGCGTGCGACCGTCCGGTGTGACCACCTGATCGGCGTCCATCTCCAGCGCCACGGCATCGGCGCCGAGCATCGGTGCCGCGACGCCCAGCAGCTGGGCGCGCAGCTCACGGGCCGTCTTGAGCACGGCGTTGCCCGACATGTAGAGCTGCCGGCTGGCGGTGGTCGTACCGGCCAGCGGTGTCAGCGCGCTGTCCGACACGTGGACCGAGATGCGCGACAGCGTCACGCCGAGCACCTCGGCGGCGATCTGACAGAGTGAGGACGCCTGGCCGCCGCCGACGTCGGGACAGCCACAGCGCACGACCAGGCTGCCATCCATCTCGAAGCCGATCCACGCGCTGGCCCAGTCGTGCAGCCAGACGATGCGCCCGTAGGGCTGGAGGTTGCACGCCAGCCCGCGACCGACGCGCACGTGCGGCGCGCGCGGCGTCGACGGCGGCCCCAGCGCTGCCCACGCCTGCGCACAGAGCTCGGGCAGCGCGACGTGCGTCTCGATCACCTGGCCGACGGGCAGGGTGTCGCCGCGCCGGAGCGCGTTTCGGCGTCGCACTTCGAGCGGGTCGAGACCGAGCGCGCGCGCCACGCGGTCCATCTGCGACTCGTACGCAAACACCGTCTGCATCGCGCCGAAGCCGCGCATCGCGCTGGTCGGCGGGTTGTTGGTGTAGGCCACGCATGCGTCGACCTCGACGGCCGGCACGCGGTACGGTCCCCCTGCGGTCACGGTGGAGTAGAGCAGCACGAGCGCGGAGAGATAGGCATAGGCGCCCGCATCGGCGAGCAGCTCGATCTGCTGCGCGACGATCTCGCCGGTCGCGGCAGCGCCGGTGCGATAGCGCAGGCGATACGGATGGCGCTTGGCGCGCGCGACGAGTGACTCGTGCCGTGTCCACACCATTTTCACGGGACGGCCGGTCTTGAGCGCCAGCAGCCCGAGGTACGCCTCGACGGTGACGTCCTCCTTGCCGCCGAATCCGCCGCCGAGGTACGTGCCGATCACGCGCACGCGGTTCTGCGGCACCTGGAGGACTTCGGCCACGTCGCGGAAGTGCTCGATGACCTGCGTGGAGAGGCGAATGGTGATCACGCCGTCGGAATCGATCCACGCAACGCCGGATTCCGGCTCGAGATACGCGGCATCGACCATCTGGGTCTCGTATTCGCCCTCGACGACGACCGCGGCGTCCTTCAGCGCGCGGGCGACGTCGCCGCGTGCGACGCGCCAGCGCGCGAGCAGGTTGCCGGCGCCATGCACGGCCGCCGCGCCCGGCGCGAGCGCGGTCTCGGGCGAGAACACGCCGGCCATCGGCTCGTACTCGATCTCGATCGTCTCGACGGCGTCCCGCGCGAGCTCCAGCGTCTCGGCGGCCACCAGCGCGATCGGCTCGCCCTGATGGCGCACGCGCTCCTCGGCCAGCACGTGCAGCGTCGCGCGCAGTGGCCCGACGGCGGTCGTCTGGCCCGGCACGTCGGTCGACAGCGTGTTGCGCGGAACGTCCTTCGCCGTCAGCACCGCGGCGACACCAGCCATCGCCGCCGCGCGCGCGGTGTCGAGCCGCACGATGCGCGCGGAGGGATGCGGCGAGCGAAGCACCGCGGCGTGCAGCATGCCGGGCAGCGCCCAGTCCGCAGCGTACGCGGTCGCCGCGGCCACCTTGTCGCGCGCGTCGTGACGCACGACCGGCTGGCCGACGACACGCAGCGCCTCGCGCGTGGCGATGGCGTCAGTCATGGCGATCTCCGCGCACGTACGCCTCGATCGCGTCGACGATCTTCGTGTAGCCGGTGCAGCGGCAGAGGTTGCCCTCGAGCGCGGCGCGAATCGCCTCGCGATCGGGCCGCGGCCGGCGCTCGAGAAAGGCGAGCGTGGTCAGCAGCATTCCCGGCGTGCAGAAGCCGCACTGCACGGCGCCGTGCTTGATGAACGCCTCCTGCAGCGGATGCAGGCCGCCATTGCGCTCCAGCCCGCGCAGCGTGAGCACCGAGCGACCGCGCAGCCCCGCCGCCAGCACGAGGCAGGCCGACACCGGCCGCCCGTCGAGCAGCACGGTGCACACGCCGCACACGCCTTCGTCGCAGCCTTCCTTGACGTCGAAAATGCCGAGCGTGTCGCGGAGCAGCTCGAGCAGCGTTTGGCTCGGCCGCACCTCCACCTCGCGCGGGCGGCCGTTGAGCACCAGGCGCGCGATCATCGACGGACGCGCTCGACCGCGCGGGTGAGCGCGCGGCGGCACAGCACGCCCGCGACGTGGCGGCGGTAGGCGCCCGACACGAACGCGTCGGACGGCGGGTCGAGCGCGTCGCGCGCGGCCTCGGCGACGCGCGCCAGCGCATCGGGCGCCGGCTCGAGCCCGTGCAGCGCGGCCTCGGCGGCGCGCGCGTGCACGGGACGATCGCCGACGCCGCCGAACGCGATGCGGACGTCGTCCACGCGGCCGCTGCGATCCAGGCTGACGAGCGCGACCGCGCTGACGATCGCAAAGTCGCCGGCGCGGCGCGAGAGCTCCTCGACGGCCCAGCCGTGGCGAGGCGTGGCGGGAATCTCGATATCCGTGACGACTTCCTCGGCCGCCAGCGCGGTCGTGAGCGGACCGGTGAAGAACTCGCCGGCGGCGAGCGTACGGCGGCCCGACGCCGAAGCGACCGTGAGGCGCGCGTCGAGCGCGGTCATGACCGCGGGCAGCTCGGCAGCGGGATCGGCATGGGCAAGACTGCCGCCGACGGTGCCGAGCGTGCGGACGCGGACGTTGCCGATGAGCCGCGCGGCGCCGGCGAGCACGGGACAGCGGCGCGCGATGACGTCGGAGTCCTCCAGCTCGTGATAACGCACGAGGGCGCCGAGGCGGATCCCGCCGTCGTCGGCCGCGATTGCGCCGAGGGGCAGTGCGTTGATGTCGATCACGACGCGGGGGCGCGCGAGCCGATAGTGCAGGATGGGGATCAGGCTCTGGCCGCCGGCGAGGATTTTGGCGTCGTCGCCGTGCTCGCGCAGCAGCGCGAGCGCGTCATCGAGTGTCTCCGGCGCAACGTACTCGAATGGATACATCAGCCAGCCCGCTTACGCCGCGTTTCCGCGGAAACGCACGGGATGTTTCCGCGGAAGTGTTGCGCTAGACATCCCAGCCGCCGTCGACGGTGATCGACTGGCCGGTCATGTTCTGCGACGCGTCGGACGCGAGGAAGACGGCGGCGTCGGCGATGTTGCGCGCCGTCGTCACCCGGCGCAGCGCCATCTCCTGCACGTACTCCTCGCGCACCTGCTCGGGCGTCCAGCCGCGCTTGCGCGCCTTCTCGCGACACAGGCGGTCCATGCGCGGGCCGTCGACGATGCCGGGATGCAGCGCGTTGACATTGATGTTGTGTGGGCCGGCCTCGAGCGCCACCGTGCGCGTGAGCCCGCGCAGCGCCCACTTCGACGAGGAGTACGCGGCGCGCATCTTGTAGCCGCGCAGCCCCGACGTGCCGCTGATGTTGACGATCTTGCCGTAGCGCTGCGCGATCATCGTCGGTAGCACGTGTTTGATCGGCAGAAACGTGCCTTTGACGTTGATGGCCAGGACTTGATCCCAGTCTTCGCCCTTGATCTCCCATACCGGCGTCTCGACGGGCCCCGTGATGCCGGCGGCGTTGACGAGGATGTCGATGCGTCCGCCGAGTGACTCCTTCGTATGCGAGACCAGTCGCTGCACGGCGGCTTCGTCGGTGACGTCGGTGGGCTCGATGAGCGCGCGCCGTCCGAGCTTTTCGATCTCGCGCGCGAGTGTTTCCAGAGGGCCGCGCTCGCGCGCGGCCAGCGCCAGGTGCGCACCCTCGCGCGCCAGCGCCAGGCAGATCTCGGCCCCCATGCCCTTGGCGGCGCCGGTGACGATGGCGACACGGCCGTCGAGGCTGGCGGTCATCGGACCGTTACTTTACCGCCGCCGGGCGGCGATCCAACGGTCGATCTTCGACTCGAGCACGCTCAGCGGCATTCCGCCGTCTTCGAGCACCGCGTCGTGGAAATCGCGCACGTCGAACGCCGCACCCAGCGCGGCCTCGGCTCGACGGCGGAGCTCGAGGATCTTGAGCTGGCCGATCTTGTAGCCGAGCGCCTGGCCGGGCCACGCGAGGTAACGATCCACCTCGCGCTCGGAGTTGTCCCGAGGTGCGCCGAGGTAGTCGATCGCTTGCGCGCGCGTCCAGCCCTTGGCGTGCAGCCCGACATCGACCACGAGACGCTTGGCGCGGAACAGCTCGCCCCACAGCATGCCGAGCCGGTCGTGGCGATTGCTATACGCTCCCAACTGCACACCGAGGCTCTCGGCGTAGAGCGCCCAGCCCTCGCCGAACGCGTTGTAATAGGAAAAGCGGCGAAAGCCGGGCAGGCGTCGGTTCTCACGCTGCACGGCCAATTGCAGATGGTGGCCGGGCACGGCCTCGTGCAGGAACAGGGCTCGCGATATACCCATCGCCTGACCGTCGCTCAGCGGCGAAGCGTTCAGATAAAAGACACCAGGACGCGCGCCATCGACGGACGCCGGCACGTAGCTCGACGGCATCGAGCGCTCGCGGAACGCCTCGATCCGTCGGATCTCGAACCCGGCGTTGGGCAAGCGCCGGAACAGCGACGGCAGCGCGGTCTCGACGGAGGCGCGAAACTCCGCGTAGGCGCGCAGCAAATCATCGGCGTTCGCGTAGCGCACCGGTGGCGCCTCGCCGGCGGCGGCGATCTCGGCCTCGAGCCGCGCGATCTCCGCAGTGATGCGCGCAACTTCCTTTTCACCGAGCGCATAGATTTCGTCGGCCGTCAGGCTCGTCGTCGTTCCGTTGCGCACGGCAAACGCGTACAGCGCGTTGCCGTCCGGGAGCTCCGTAATGGCGATCGTCGATCGACATCGCGGCAGATATTCGTCGTGCACGAAGGCGCGGAGTCGACGGTACGCCGGCACGATCTGTGAGTCGATCGCGCGGACATATTTGTCGGTCAGCGCCGTGCGCGTCGCCTCGTCGAAGTCTTTGGGAAGATTCTTGATCGGCTCGTAGAAGATGCTGCTGCGCGCGTCGGCGACGATGTGCGCGTCGAGCTGCGGAACGACCTTCTGCATGATGTCACGCGGCTGCGTGATGCCGCGCGCGATGCCGGTTCGCATGTTGGCGATCGCCGTGTCGATCCACGTCACGAAGCCATTCACGCGGCCGAGGAAGTCTTCGTAGTTCTGCGGCGTCTTGAACGGGTGCACGCCGCGGCCCGCGCCGATGACGGCGAACTCGCTCGGTAAGCTGCGTCCGACTTGATCGATGGGCATGAGGTGCCACGGCAGGCGCAACCGCTCGACGCACGTCTCGAGATTGAAGAGGAAGATGTCGCGGGTGACGCGCTCGGTTTCGTCCAGCGTGGCGGGGTCGACGCGGCGCAGCTGAGTGAGATAGCGCGAGCACAGCGCGGCGTGGCCGGTGCGGTACTCCTCACCGATCGAGTTGGCCAGCACGCGATCGTACTGGCGCAGACCCGCCTCGCTGGCGGTGAACGGGTGGTAGGGCGTGACCTCGCGATCGTAGTCGCGCACGAGGTCGCCGAGCCGGGGAGCGGGGTCCGTCGACTTCGACGCGCACGCCTGCGCGAGCAGGGCGACCACCGCGATTGAGGCCACAGCGCGCGCGAGGCTCAGACGTACCCCTCCCGGCGGTCGTGCTCGCGCGCCTCGGCCGACCGCTCGCCCGGCGACCCAAAACCGCCGCCGCCGCACGTCTCGATCAGCAGCAGATCGCCGCGCGTGAGCTTCACGCTCACCTTGCCGCCGACGTCGCGCGCGCCCGGCGTGCCGGGGTTCAGCGTGATCCGGTAGGGGAGCCCATCGCGCCCGCCGTGCACGCCCCACGGCGGCACGACGCGCCGGTCGAGCATGCTGGTGAACGTGGTCTCGGGCGCCACGACGCGATACGCGCGACGGAACCCGAGCCCGCCGCGGTGGCGACCGTCGCCGGCCGAGCCCGTGCGGAGCGCGTGCTCTTCCACGCGCAGCGGATATTCCGCCTCCACCACCTCGCTCGGCGTGTTCATGACGTTCGACATGTACACGCGAATCGCGCTGCCGCCGTCGCGCGCCGAGCCCGCGCCCTCGCCGCCGCCGTGCGTCTCGTAGAAAATCGCCCAGCGGCCATCGGGCGTGCGCGCCCCGAAGATCAGGACACCGGACGTGGCCGGACCGCTGGCCGTGACGCGATCGGGCAGAGCCGGCGCGAGCGCCTTGAAGATCGCGTCCACCGCGCGCTGCGACGTCTCGTGATTGCCGCCGACGACCGGCCGGTCGACGTCGGCATTGAGCAGATTGTGCGGCGGCACGATCACGCGCAGCGGCCGATAGCAGCCGTCGTTCGGCGGCACCTCGGGCGCGGCCAGCGTCTTGATCGCGTAGTACACCGACGAGCACGCGATGAAGTACGTCGTGTTGACCGGGCCGCGCGCCTGGGGTGCCGTCCCCGTGAAGTCGAACGTCGCCTCGTCGCCCCGGATCTCGACGCGGACGCGGATCGGCAGCGGCCGATCGTCCACGCCGTCGTCGTCGAGCCAGTCCTCGCCCGTCCACACGCCGTCGGGCAGCGCCCGCAACGCCTCGCGCATTGCGCGGTCCGACGCGGCATGCAGCGCGTCGAAGCAGGCGCTGAGCGTGTCGGCGCCGTAGCGCTGCACGAGCTCGCCGATGCGCCGCGCGGCCACGTCGTCAGCGGCGAACTGGGCGAAGATATCGCCGCGTCGCTCGTCGGGGCTGCGGAGGTTCGAGAGGATCACATCGATCTTCTCGTCATCGGGGCCGTCGGCCGAGAACAGGCGCACCGGCGAGATGCGTACGCCCTCCTGGTACGACTCCGTCGCCCACGGCACGTACGAGCCGGGGACGGCGCCGCCGATGTCGGCCCAGTGCGCGAGATTGATCGCGAACGCGACGAGCCGGCCACCCGCGAACACCGGCCGGATCGCCTTGACGTCCGGCAAGTGGTTGCCGCCGACCTCCGGCAGGTTCAGAAACCACACGTCGCCCTCGCGCAGGCGCTCGGCCGGCACGCGCTTGAGAAACTCCTTCACAGTGAACGCCATCACGCCCATGTGGATCGGGATGTCGCGCCCCTGCGCGACCAGGCGGCCTTGGGCATCCGTCAGCGCCGAGGAGAGGTCGCCCGCCTCCTTCAAGAGCGGCGAGCGCGCGGAGCGCATGAGCACGACGCTCATCTCCTCCGCGATCGCGTAGAGCGCGTTGCGGACGACCTCGAGCGTGACCGGGTGGACGGCGGGGCTCACGCGACGCGCTCGCGTTCCATGGCGAGCTCGGTCTCGAGACTCTCCCGATCGCGGAAGATACTGGCCAGCGCGAGCAGGCGACCGGCCGCGCGATAGCGGACGCTGGCATCGCGCCGCTCGAGACTGCCATCAATCTCAATAGCGTCCCAGCGTTCGGCGTGGCCGACATAGTTGATGGCGACGTCGTAGTGCTGGCTCCAGAAGAACGGCACGTCGGTGAACGGCGTGCGGTCGCCGACGATACTCCGCGCGACGGCCTGGCCTTGCCGCTGGGACACGACCCAGTGCTCGATCCGAACGAGGCCTCCGCCGCGGGCATCGGGATACCGCGCCGAGTCGCCGATCGCGAACACGCCGGCGGCTGCGGTCTCGAGCTGCGCGTTCACGACGATGCCGTTGTCGACACGCAGTCCGGCCTTCTCGGCGAGCATCGTGGCGGGTCGCACGCCGACGCCGGCCACGACGAAGTCAGCGGCCAGCCGCGCGCCGCCCTCGAGGATCACCGCGCCCGGCGCCACGCCGGTCGCCGTGGAGCCGAAATGGAAGACGACGCCGTGCTCCTCGTGCAGCGCGCGGACAAAATCGCCGAGCTGCGGACCCAGCACGCGCTCGAGCGGCCGTTGGCCCGGCGCGACCACGTGCACCTCGAGCTTGCGAGCGCGCAGCGACGCGGCCACCTCGAGGCCGATGAAGCTCGCGCCGAGCACCACGGCGCGCCTGGCGCCCTCGACAGCCGCGATGATGGCCCGGCTGTCTCGCAGCGAACGCAGATAGTAGATACGCGGCCCGTCGGTCCCCGCGGGGCTCAGCCGCACCGGCTCCGCGCCTGGGGCGAGCACGATCGCGTCGAAGTGGCGCGTGGTGCCGTCGTCGAGCGTCAGGCGCTTGCCGATGGGATCGAGACTGGTGACCGTCCGACCGAGCAACAGCTCCAGCCCGAGTCCCTCGTAGTACGCGCGCGGATGCAGAGGGATCCATTCTTCGGGCGCGGTCCCGGCCAGATAGTCCTTGGACAGGTTCGGCCGGTCGTAGGGCGCCTCGGCATCGCGATCGATGAGCGTCACGTCACCCCGGAAGCCGAGATGACGCAGCTCCTCGGCGGCACTGTTCCCGGCGGCGCCGGCACCGACGATGGCGACCGAGGCCGGCGCACCCTCACGCCGCGTGCGGGGCCGGACGGTGCCGGGCTGATCGCGCTTGCGACCGACGAACACGGTCGCGTCGTGTCGTCGCACCTCGAAGCTCGCGACCGGGTTCAACGCCGGGGCTCGCAGGGCCTCCCCCGTGCGCAGACTGAAGCAGGCGTGGTGCCATGGACACCGGACGGTGTCATCCACGACGAGTCCCTCAGCGAGCGGCCCACCGTAATGGCTGCACGTCGCGCTGATCGCGTAGACGTCGTGCCCATGGCGCACCACGAGGACCGCCTCGCCGTCGGCGTGCCCGCGCAGTGGCATGCCATCGGCAAGCGAGTCGAATGGAATGCCGGCCGTGAGGTCCGGGCCCTCGAGACGCTGGGGTTCTGCGCTCATGGCATTGCTCCTACAGCCGGACGCCCGACGCCTTGTCGAACAGGTGATAGCGCTTGAAGGTGAGCCATGCGGGATCGCCGACCGCGAGGCGTTCGTGATGGGTCGACCGCGCGTGGACCTCATGCGCGCCGACTCGGATCGTCAGCAGCGTGCCCTTGTCGATCGGCAGTCTCACGGTGCTCGCGACGGTTCCGCGAACGGCGTCGTCGCGCTCACCGCTCGAGACCTCGACGTCCTCCGGTCGCACGCCGACACGCACGTCGCCGAGCGCCCGCCCCGCGGGCAGATCGGCGGCATCCACGAAGCTGATCGGCGGACTGCCGGTGTGGAGATTCAGAAAACCGGCCACGAACTCGTTCTTCGGCGCCTCATAGATCTCCTCACACGTGCCGACCTGCTCGATCCGTCCTTGATTCATGATCGCCAGCAGGTCACCAAGGATCAGCGCCTCGTTGTGATCGTGCGTCACGTACACGGTGGTGATGGCGTACTGCTTCAGCAACATCTTGAGGTTGACGCGATATTTCTCCCGCAGCGCCTGGTCGAGATTGGCGAACGGCTCGTCGACCAGGAACAGCGCCGCGTCTCGCGTGATGCAGCGCCCGAGGGCCACGCGCTGCTTTTCACCGCCCGAGAGCGTGGTCGGCTTGCGGTCCAGCAGCGCCGTCAGCTCCACGCCCATGAGCTCTGCGGTGCGCTGGTATTTCTCCCGAGCCAGCGTACCGAGCTCGGGCGTCTTCTTCCTGAAGAGGAAGTACGACAGCACGTTGGTGCGTGACCGCAAGTGCGGATACAGCGCGTAATTCTGAAAAACCATGCCGATCCGCCGATCGCCCGGACGCAGGTCGGTGACGTCGACGTCATCGTACCGGACTTCTCCCGAATCCGGCGTGATCAGACCGGCGATCAGCCTCAGCAGCGTGGTCTTGCCGCAGCCGCTCGGACCCAGGATGACCAGCGTCATGCCATCGGGTATCCGCAGCCTCACGTTTCGAATCGAAAACGATGCGCCACGGCGCGCGGCCGTCCCGTCTCGATCCGTGAGCGTCTTGCTCACGTCGATCACGTCGATGCGGGCCATGTCCCCGTCTCGATCACGAGATTGCCGAGCCGGTCGGCGGTGCAGCGCTGACCGGGATAGACGAGCGTCGTCGACCATTCGTCCTCGATCAGCGCCGGACCGCTGATGGCACGCCCAGGCGCCAACGCGGCCCTGTCGTGGCGCGGCAGCGCGACCTCGCCCGCGCCGGGAAAGTGCGCGCGCTGCTCGCCGAGCACGCCGGGCGTCCCGGACGGCTCGAAGGGCGACAGCTCGACGGCGACGTCCGGGACGCGCGCTTGCACTCTCAGATTCACGCACTCGACGCTCTCTCCGGTGGCGTAGCCATACAGCTGCCGATGGCGCGCCTCGAACTCCGCGCGCAGCGCCTCGGGTGTGTCGCGCCAGGCCACCTCGATCTCGTAGTTCTGACCGCTGTAGCGCAGGTCGGCGCCCCACTGCACGGCGATGCGGTCGAGCGCGATGCCCTCGGCGGTCAGCGGTGTCACACACTGCTCCTGCAGCTCGCGGAGCCGCTCGGCGGCAGGCTTGGCCTCCCACGTCTCGAGCCGGCCGCGATACGTGCGCACGGCGTCGTAACGCAGCGGCGACACCAGACAGCCGAGCGCCGAGAACGCGCCCGAGTGCGCGGGGACCAGCACGCGCGTGATTCCGGCGGCCGCCGCCAGGGCCCCCGCGTGCACCGGTCCGGCGCCGCCGTAGGCGATCAGCGTGAAGTCGCGCAGGTCGTAGCCGCGCTGCACCGACACCAGACGCAGCGCGCGGAGCATCGCGGCATTCGCCACCTCGACGATGCCCGCCGCGGTCTCGAGCAGCGGCAGCCCGAGGCGCCGCGCCAGCCCGTCGATCGCGGCACGCGCGCGCTCGCGGTCCAGCCGGATCGCGCGACCGTATACGCGCGCGGGGTCCAGGTAGCCGAGTATTAAATTTGCATCGGTGACCGTGGGCTCGGTACCGCCGAGGCCATAGCACGCGGGGCCTGGCTGAGCCCCCGCGCTGCGCGGTCCCACACGCAGCGCGCCGGCGGCGTCCACGTAGGCGATGGAGCCGCCGCCGGCGCCGATCGACTCGACAGCGGCCATCGGCAGCCGCACGGGGTAGCCGCCGAGCTTGCGCTGGGACGACGTCTCGGCCACGCCGTCGGCGATCAGGCAGACGTCGGTCGTCGTGCCGCCCATGTCGAATGCCAGCGCGCGTGGGATTCGGAGCGTCCTCGCGACGTGGGCGGCGGCGGCCACCCCGGCAGCCGGGCCCGACGACGCCAGCGCCAGCGGTCGCGCGCGCGCCGTATCGACCGACATCATGCCGCCCGCCGAGTGCAGCAGGTGCAGCGTGGCGCCCTGGATCCGCTGGCGCAGCGCCTCCATATACGACGAGGCGAGCGGCATCACGGCGGCGTTCAGGACGGTCGTGCACGTGCGCTCGTACTCGCGAAACTCCGCGTTGATGTCGCTCGAGACGCACACGTGCGGGAACCTCCGCGCGAGGTGCTCGCGGAGCGTCCGCTCGTGCTCCGGGTTGGCGTAGCTGTGCAGCAGGCACACGGCCACGCTCTCGACGCCCTCGCGCTCGAGTGCGCCGATCAGCCCGGCAATCTCGTCGACCTTCAGCGGCGTCTCTATCGCGCCGTCGGGACCCACGCGCTCGGCGATCTCCAGCCGCAGCCGCCGCGGCACGAGCGTGGGCGGCTTGGGCGCCGCCTTGAGATCGTAGAGGTGCAGGCGGCTCGATCGGGCGATTTCAAGCACGTCCCGAAAGCCACGGGTGGTGATCAGGCCGACGACGGCCCCGCGCCCTTCGACGATCGCGTTGGTGACGATCGTCGTGCCGTGCGCGACGGAGGCGAGCGGCTCGCCGCCGGCCAGCGTCCGCAGGCCGTGCATCACGCCGTCGGCCGGGCTGGCCGGCGTCGTCGGCACCTTGCCGCTGGCGAGCGTCCCCGCTGCCGAACGGACGACGAAGTCCGTGAACGTCCCGCCGACGTCG
>JBKOZH010000014.1:0-3107 GCA_046725765.1 Candidatus Methylomirabilota bacterium
AACAAGCGCGTGGCCGTGTCGGCGGGCGTGAGCAAGGAGGCGATCGCCGACGATCTCGGCGCGAGCGTCGGCAACACGGGCGCCGCGCACGCAGGTCTCATGCTCGTGGCCGCCCTCGAGACGGCGCGGCCGGACCAGGTCATCGCGGTCCTCTCGCTCGCCGACGGCGCCGACGTGACGGTGTGGCGCACGACGGCCGCGCTCGCCGCGCGGCGTCCCGCGACGACGGTGGCCGCGCAGATCGCGAGCGCGGGCGCGGTGTCGTACGCCAGCTTCTTGACCTGGCGGGGGTTCCTGCGCCGCGAGCCGCCGCGGCGGCCCGACCCACAGCCACCGGAGGCGCCCGCGGCCGCGCGCTCCGAGGGCTGGAAATACGCGTTTACCGGTAGCCGCTGCCAGGCGTGCGGCGCGCGTCACGTGCCGCCGCAGCGCGTGTGCGTGAAGTGCCACGCCGTCGACCGCATGCGGCCCGAGCGGCTCAGCGACGTGCCGGCCACGATCGCGACCTTCACCGTCGACCGCCTGGCGTACTCGATGTCGCCGCCGGTCGTCGTGGCGGTCGTCGATTTCGAGGGTGGCGGACGGTTCCAGTGCGAGATGACCGACGTGGATCCGAAGGCGGTGAAGATCGGCGACCGCGTCGAGCTCACGTTCCGCCGTCTTTACACGGCCAACGGCATCCATAATTACTTCTGGAAGGCGCGACCGATTCGTGGCCTTGCGAGTTGAGGGCCGAAGGCACGAGACGAGCCTGGAAATTTCGAGGAGGCACTGATGGCCAGCAACGGAATTCGTGACCGCGTGGCGATTGTCGGCATGGGCTGCACGCCGTTCGGCGAACGCTGGGACAAGAGCGCCAGTGATCTGCTCGTCGACGCGGCGACAGAGGCGACCGGGTCCGCCGGCGTGGACCTCAAGGACGTCGACGCCTTCTGGCTCGGCACGCTGTTTTCTGGCCAGAGCGGGCTGACGCTGTCGCGCCCGCTGAAGATCGACTACAAGCCGGTGAGCCGGCTCGAGAACTACTGCGCCACCGGCTCCGAGGCATTCCGCAATGCCTGCTACGCCGTCGCCTCCGGCGCGTACGACATCGCCATGGCCATCGGCGTCGAGAAGCTCAAGGACTCCGGCTTCTCGGGCCTGCCGAGCACGCGCTCGGTGGGCGACGGCACCGCGGCCGGCATGACGGCGCCGGCGATGTTCAGCCTGCTCGCCCCGGCCTACGCCAAGAAGTACGGTGTGAGCGACGAGCAGCTCAAGGAAGTCATGACGCGCATCGCGTGGAAGAACCACAAGAACGGCGCGCTGAACCCGCGCGCGCAGTTCCGCAAGGAAGTCCCCAAGGACACGATCGCGTGCTCGCCGCTCGTCGCGGGCGCGCTCGGCATCTTCGACTGCTCCGGCGTCAGCGACGGCTCGGCGGCGGCGATCATCGTCCGCGCCGAGGACGCGCATCGCTACACGGACAAGCCGCTGTACGTGAAAGCGCTGTCGTTCGTGGCGGGCCCGGCCGCCGGAC
Source organism: Candidatus Methylomirabilota bacterium (assembly GCA_046725765.1). Taxonomy (GTDB): domain Bacteria; phylum Methylomirabilota; class Methylomirabilia; order Rokubacteriales; family CSP1-6; genus AR12. The sequence goes on from JBKOZH010000014.1 coordinate 1,520, forward strand.
CGATCGACCCCGACTACGACTACACGACGTTCAACGAGGTCGTCGCCTCCGCCGCGGACGCGTACGCGCAGGCCGGCATCAAGGAGCCGCGCCAGGAGCTGGCGATGGCGGAGGTGCACGACTGCTTTACGCCCACGGAGCTCGTGCTGATGGAAGACCTCGGCTTCGCCGCGCGCGGGACGGCATGGAAGGAAGTGCTGGCCGGCACGTACGATCTCGAGGGCGAGCTCGCGGTGAACCCCGACGGCGGACTCAAGTCGTTCGGCCATCCCATCGGCGCCTCGGGGCTGCGCATGCTGTTCGAGTGCTGGCTGCAGCTGCGCGGCGAGGCGGGCAAGCGGCAGATCGCCAGCATCGCGCGCGGGCGCAAGCTCGCGCTCACCCACAACCTCGGTGGCGCGCCCGGAGAGTGCGTCTCGTTCGTGAGCGTGGTCGGCTCGGAAAGGTCCTGAGAATGCCCAAGATCGTCTTTTCCCCCAAGTTCCCGAAGCCGCTGGTTGACGTCATGATGGAGATGAAGCCAACGGGCTTCGACATCGCCGTCGTCGACGCGACCGGGCCCGAGTTCCTCGCCGCGGCCAAAGACGCCGAGTACTTCATGGGCTTCGGGCGCAATCCGCTCGGGCCCGACTTCTACGCGGCCGCGAAGAACATGAAGCTCGTGCAGCTGATCAGCGCCGGCTACAACACGATCGATCTCGAAGCGGCACGCCGCGCGCGTGTGCCCGTCGCCAACAACGGCGGCGCCAACTCCGTGGCCGTCGCCGAGCACGCGGTGATGCTGATCCTCGCCACGCTCAAGAAGCTGCACTGGCAGCACAACAACGTGACGGCCGGCAAGTGGCGGGTGGGGGACTTCGCGGAGACGCGGCTCTACGAGCTGGAGGGCAAGACGGTCGGGATCGTGGGCCTGGGCAACATCGGCAAGAAGGTCGCGCGCCGGCTGCGTGGCTTCGACTGCAAGATCGTCTACTACGACATCATCCGGCTGCCCGAGCACGAAGAAGACGTGCTCGGCGTGCGCTACGTGCTCCTCGACGAGCTGCTGAAGACCGCCGACGTCGTCACGCTGCACACGCCGCTCACTTCGGTCACGCAGAACATGATCTCCGACGCGCAGCTCGAGCTGATGAAGCCGACGGCTATTCTCGTCAATACGTGCCGTGGCCCCGTCGTGGACGAGCGCGCGCTGCACAAGGCGCTGATCACCAGGCGTATCGCCGGCGCCGGCCTCGACGTGATGGTCGACGAGCCGCCGTCCAAGGACAACCCGCTGCTCAACGTCGACAGCTGCACGATCACCCCGCACACGGCGGGGCCGACGTGGGAGAACTGGCCGAAGGCGTTCCGCAACGCGTTCGACAACATCCTGCGCGTGCACGCGGGCCGTCCGCCGCTCTGGGTGGTCCCCGAGCTGCGGGATCTGGTCAAAGCGTGAGCGACGAGGCCTAGCCGCTGAGCGGCGTCGCGCCGACGAGCGTGCGCGCCAGCTCGATCTCGCCGAAGTGCGTGAAGCCGTGCGTGACACCGACCTGCGCCAGCACGCGGGCCACCGGCATCTCGCCGACGAACTTGAGCGCGACCTTGC
>JBKOZH010000179.1:0-12200 GCA_046725765.1 Candidatus Methylomirabilota bacterium
CCTATGTATTGCTACACAGGCGATCCTCGTTCGACTTGCATGTGTTAAGTACGCCGCCAGCGTTCGCTCTGAGCCAGGATCAAACTCGCCAAGTAAAAGCGATGAACCTGGTCCTCTAGCTCGAACGTGTTACTGCATTGAAGCTGCAGTCACTCGGCCGAGCGCAAGGTACTCGTTAGAACGGATGGTGCTCACACCTTTTCGGTGAGCCAGTAGCATATGCGACTTTCAAAGAGCGCTGCGGTCAGCTTGGAAGGTGACCGGATCAGTTGTCTACTTCTAAACCGTTGCCCGCGGGGTGCGCAGGCAAAGACTGACTATACTCACGGCCCCCCACCGTGTCAAACGTTTCTGTACGCCTCAGCGCTCGAGGGTGACCGCGTGATAGGTCTTCTTGCCTTTGCGGAGAATCAGGTACTTCCCGTACATCGCGGCCGCGGGCCCAACGGCGTCGCCGGCACTCTCGACGCGGCGACCGTTGACGGTCACGCCGCCGCCGGACACGAGCTCGCGCGCGATTCGCTTGGAATCTGCCAGCCCGACGCGCACCAGCAAGTCTGGAAGGCCGAGGCCCTGGGCCTCAGCGACCCGCAGCGCGGTGGTCGGCATCCCGCGCGTCGCCTGCGCCAGCTGCGCCTCCGAGAGCGCGCCGACGTCGCCGCTGAAAAGCGCGGCCGCGATCGCTTCGGCCTCGCGCACGGCGGCCTCGCCGTGGACCAGGGCGGTCACCTCGCGCGCCAGCACCCGCTGCGCCTCTCGCTTCTCCGGCGCCTGGCTCGTGACGTTTTCGAGCTCGGCGACGGCCTCGGCCGGCAGGAACGTGAAGTACTGAAGGAAGCGCACCACGTCGGCGTCCGGCGTGTTGAGCCAGAATTGGAACATCTCGTATGCCGACGTCTTCGCCGGATCCAGCCACACGTTGCCCGACTCGCTCTTACCGAACTTCGAGCCATCGCTCTTGGTCACCAGCGGAAGCGTGAGCCCGAACGCGGAGCGGCCGTGGACGCGCCGGATCAGCTCGACGCCGGCGGTGATGTTGCCCCACTGATCGCTGCCGCCGAGCTGGATCGAGCAGTCGTGCAACAGCATCAGCGACATGAAGTCGTAGGCCTGCAGCACCTGGTAGCTGAACTCGGTGTACGAGATGCCAGCGCCCATCCGTGCCTTCACCGACTCGCGCGCGAGCATCGCGCCGACGGGGAAGTGCTTGCCGATGTCGCGCAGGAAACCGATCACGTCGAGCTCCGAGAGCCACGAATAGTTGTCGGCTAGCACGGCCGCGTTGGGGCCGCGATCGAAGTCGAGGAACGGACGCACCTGACGCTTGAGGCGCTCCGCCCACTCCGCAACCTGCTCCTTGGGATTGAGCGCGCGCTCGCCCGCCTTGCCGCTCGGATCGCCGATGAGGCCGGTGCCACCGCCGACCAGCACGATGGGCCGGTGGCCGGCCAACTGGACCCGGCGCAACGCCAGCAAGGGCAGCAGGCTGCCGACGTGCAGGCTATCGGCGGTGGGATCGAAGCCGACGTAGGCCGTGCGCCGCCCCGAGGTCAGGTGCGCGTCGAGGTCCTCGGGGGTCGTGACATCCACGATCAGGTCCCGGCGTCGCAGATCGGCCAGCAGATTCGAGGGCATGGCCGGGATTATCCCACCGGATCGTATAATGAGGATGCATGGCCTCTGAGACCACTCCGGTCGGGGGACGACGTTTCGCACCCGGCCGCCGCCGTTGGCTCCGCCTCTTCCTCATGGTCGTCGGCATCGGCTCGTTGCTCATGGCCTCCGCCGCGGGGGTGGCCGCGCTTTGGGCATTCATGATCCTGCCGCGCAGCCTGCCTTCGGTCCAGACGCTGGAGACGTTCCAGCCGCTGCAAGGCTCGAAGGTCTACGACGACAACGACGAGCTGCTGACCGAACTGCACGTCGAGCGGCGAATCTTCGTGCCCCTCGCCCACATCCCGCAGTCGCTCCGCGACGCGGTCATCGCCACCGAGGACCGCCGCTTCTACTCGCACTTCGGCATCGATCCGATCGGCATCGCGCGCGCGATCTATCAAAACTATCGGCGCGGCCGCATCGTGGAGGGGGGCAGCACCATCACGCAGCAGCTCACGAAGGTTCTCTTCCTGACCCCCGACAAGAGCCTCGAGCGGAAGATGAAGGAGGCGGCGCTGGCCTTCGAGATCGAGCGCCGCTACCCCAAAGACAGAATCCTCGAGATGTACCTCAACCAGGTGTACTTCGGGAACGGCGCCTACGGGGTCGAGGCCGCCTCGCGCACGTACTTCGGCAAGTCCGTGACCGAGCTCAGCGTGAAGGACGCGGCCCTACTCGCCGGCCTCCCTCGGGCGCCGACGACGTACTCGCCGTTCGAGCATCCGGACGCCGCCAAGCGCCGCCGCGAGGTCGTGCTGCGGCGCCTGGTAGATTATGGCGCCCTCAAGGATCCCGACGCCAAGAAGCTCGCGCGCGCCGATCTCGGCCTGATTCCGCCCGAGCGTCGGCGTACGACGGGGCAGTACTTCCTCGAGTTCGTGCAGCAGACGCTCGAGGGGAAGTACGGCGCCGACATGGTGTTCAAGGGCGGGCTCAACGTGTACACGACGCTGAACCCGACGATGCAGCTCACCGCCGAGCAGTCTTTGCGCGAGGGCCTCAAGGCGCTCGAGGGACGCAGCAAGACCGCACGTCCCGGCGAGCATCCCGAAGGGGCAATCGTCACGATCGAGCCGCAGACCGGCTACGTCCGGGCGATGGTGGGCGGCTACGACTTCTTCCGCAGCGAGTTCAACCGCGCCGTGCAGGCGCGCCGGCAGCCGGGTTCGGCCTTCAAGCCGTTCGTCTACATCGCCGCGCTCGAGTCCGGCTTCACCGCGGCGAGCCGCATCGACGACGCGCCGGTCTCTTACGCCGTCGGTCCCAACGGCGCCTGGAAACCCGAGAACTACGATCGCAAGTTCCGCGGGCCGACGACGCTGCAGCAGGCCGTGGAGGAGTCGGTCAACGTCGTGACGGTCAAGCTGCAGGAGCAGGTTGGTCTCAACCGCACCGTGCGCGTCGCGCGACGCTTCGGCATCACGAGCCCGCTCGACGTGAACCTCAGCCTGGCGCTGGGCACGTCCGATCTCACGCTGCTCGAAGTCACCTCAGCGTACGCGACGCTCGCGAATCAGGGAGCATGGCTCCAACCGACGACGATCCGCTATGTCACCGATGCACAGGGCAAGCTGCTCGAGGAACACATCGCCGACCCGAAGGAGGCGGTGCCGCCCGAGACGGCCTACGTGATCACGCACATGCTGCGCGGCGTGGTCGAGCGTGGGACGGGAGTCGCCGCCAGGGCGCTGGGACGCCCGATCGCCGCGAAGACGGGGACGACGAACGACTACTCGAACGCGTGGTTCATCGGGTACACGCCGCGCCTGGCGACCGGTGTGTGGGTCGGTTACGACCGGCCGCGCAGCCTCGGCAAAGACGAGACGGGCTCGCGCGTCGCGGTGCCGATCTGGGTCACGTACATGGGCAAGATCCTCGGCGACAGCCCGCGCGAGGACTTCCCCGTTCCCGACAAGGTCGTGCTGGTGCCCGTCGACCTCGATCCATCCAACGAGTGCGTGCGCGTGGTGACGATGGCGTTCGTCAAAGGCACCGAGCCGCTGGCGTGTGGGCGCCGCCCGCCGCCGGTCCCGCCGCCGGCTGTACCGGGACTGCCGCAGGCGGGCCCGCCGCCGCAGACGTCGGCGCCTGTCCCGCCGCCTTCCGTCTCACCGCCGCCGGCGCTGCCGCGCGAAGCGCTCTCGGTGCCGCTCACGCCGCCGCCCGCGGCGGCCGCGCCTGCCGCGCCGGCACCGGCGTTCGCAGCCCCCGCGATCGTCCCGCGCACAGGCGATCTGCAGGGCCCCTAGACCAGGCGTTCAGCCCTCCGCGCGCGGATACGCCGGGGCGACCTCGGTCCACGGCTGGCCCGCGTCGAGCAGCTTCGCGAACACGGTCTCGAGCTCGGCGATCGGCACACGAATCTGCTGCATCGTGTCGCGCTCGCGAATGGTCACCTTACCGTCGCCGGTTTCGCCCTTTTCCGCATCGCCGACCGTCTTGACGTCTACGGTCACGCAGTACGGCGTTCCGACCTCATCCTGACGACGGTACAGCCGGCCGATCGCCGCCGTGTCGTCGTAGAGGGTAAGCCAGCGCCGCGCGAGCCGGCGACGCAGGTCGTGGCACGTGGTGACGATCTCCGAGCGCTTCTTGAGCAGCGGCAGCACCGCGATCTTGATCGGCGCCAGCTCGGGGTGGAAACGCAGCACCACGCGCTTTTCGCCGCGCACCTCTTCTTCCTCGTACGCGTCGAGCAGAAACGCCAGCAGCGCGCGGTCGACGCCGGCCGACGGCTCGATGACGAACGGCACGAGGTGCTCCTTGCGCTCCTCGTCGAAATAGGTCAGCGACTTGCCGCTGAACTTCGAATGCTGCTTGAGGTCGAAGTCCGTGCGGTTGGCGATGCCCATCAGCTCGCTCCAGCCCATCGGAAACTTGTAGAGCAGATCGACGGTGCGCTTGGAGTAGTGCGCCAGCTCGTCTTGCCCGTGCTCGTGCAGCTTCACGTGGTCGGCGGACACGCCGTAGCGCGAAAACCACGCCTGGCAGTCGGCGATCCAGCGGTCGTGCCACGCCTCGTCGGCGGGCCGGCCGTCCACGCGCTCGTGCGGGTTGACGAAAAACTCGATCTCCATCTGCTCGAACTCGCGCGAGCGGAAGATGAAATTGCCGGGCGTGATCTCGTTGCGAAAGGCCTTGCCGATCTGCGCGATGCCGAACGGCAGCTTGCGCCGCGTGGACTGCAGCACATTGTCGAAGTTCACGAAGATGCCCTGCGCCGTCTCCGGGCGCAGATACGTGACGGCGGCGTCCTCCTCCACCGGGCCCATGAACGTCTTGAACATCAGGTTGAACTGGCGCGGCGCCGTGAGCTCGCCCTTGCCGCAGCTCGGACAGAGCGTCCGCCGCGCGCCGCAGTGCTTGCACGGCTCGGCGGCCTTGATGGTGAACTTGTTGCCCTTGGTCGCGGGGCAGTAGTGGATCCAGTCCATGGCGTCGATCTGGTCGGCGCGGAAACGATGCTTGCACTCGCGGCAATCGACCATGGGATCGGTGAAATGATCGACGTGACCGCTGGCCTTCCAGACCATCGCGTGCATCAGGATCGAGGCGTCCAGGCCGACCATGTCGTCGCGGTTCTGGACGAAGTCGCGCCACCACACGCGCTTGATGTTGTTCTTCAGCTCGACGCCGAGCGGACCGTAGTCCCAGCAGGAGCCCGTGCCGCCGTAGATCTCGCTCGACTGGAAAATGAAGCCTCGCCGCTTGGACAGCGACACGATCACGTCCATGTTCGACGCACTCATGAGAGCCCCCTGACCACCTCACGCAAGAACTTCGCCGTACGCGTCGGCTGGCCGATCAACCGCGTCATGTGCGCCTCCAGCGCCGCCCGCAGCTCACCCTCGACCCGCCCGAGCGGCTGGGTGAGCGCCTCCTCCCAGCGCGCCGCACGCAGGCAACTCAGGGCGGCGACCGCGGCCGCGCTGATCGCCGTCGCCCCCGCCGCCTGCGCCGCGCACGGCGCGCACACCACACCGCCCTCGTCCAGTGACGGCCGCGCGAACGGATACGCGCGACCGCACTCCACACAGCGATCCAGACGCGGCCGGTGACCCAGCACATCCAGGCAGCGCGCGCCGAAGCACACCGCCACACGCGGCGGCGCGGCGGCGCCGGCCAGCGCCCGCAGGGCCCGCGTGAGCAGCCCGTAGAGCGCCGCGTGTGGATCGCGCTCGGCGGTGAGCCGGCTCACGCACTCGACGATCCACGCCGCCTGACCCAGTCGCTCGAGATCCGCACGCAGCGCGGCGAACGGCTCCAGCACGTCGAAATGATCGACGCGCACGAGATCACTGCGCCCGGTGTCGAAGAACACGAGCTCGCCCAGCGTGAACAGCTCCAGCGCGCCGCCGAAGCGCGAGCGCATGCGCCGCGCCGCCTTCGCCACGCCGCGCACCTTGCCGTGCTCGCGCGCGTAGAACGTGATCACGCGGTCGCTCTCGCCGAGGTCGAAGGAGCCGATCACCACCGCTGCCGACTTGCCGAGCGGCATCAGGAGGTCAGCAGGAAGCCGAACTCGCGCAGCGCGCGCGGGTCCCGGCGCCAGTGGCGGCGCACGCTCACGGTGAGCCCGAGGAACACGGGGATGCCGAAGAACCGCTCCAGCTCCCGCCGCGCCTCGGTGCCGATCCGCTTGAGCATCGCGCCGCGCTTGCCGATGAGGATCCCCTTCTGTGACTCCTGCTCGACGAAGACGGTCGCACGGATGTCCAGCCGCTCGGGCCGCGCGAACTCGGTCAGATCCTCCACGCGTACGGCCACCGCGTACGGCACCTCCTGGTGCGTGAACTGAAAGACCTTCTCGCGCACGACCTCGGCCACGTAGAACGTCTCCGGCTGGTCGCTGGTGGCGTCGGCGGGAAACAACGGCGGGTGCTCGGGCAGCGCGCCCACGAGCAGCTCGAGTAGCCGGTCGCAGTTCGTCCCGTCGGCGGCGGAGATCGGCAGCAGCTCCTGGAAATGATGGGCGGCGCGCCAGCGCTCGAGCAGGGGCAGCAGTCGCGGCTTCGGCCGCACGCGGTCGACCTTGTTCAGCACACAGAAGACCGGCCCCTTGAACGCGCGCAGCGGCGCCAGGACCATGTCGTCCGGATGCTCGTGCGCCGCCGCGTCGACGACCAGACAGATGACGTCGACCTCCGCGGCGGCGCGCTCCGCCGTCTTCTGCATGAACTCGCCGAGCTGACCGCGGCCGGCATGCAGCCCCGGCGTGTCGACGAAGATCACCTGCGCGTCACGCCGATTGCGGATGCCGGTGATGCGATTGCGCGTCGTCTGAGGCCGCGCCGACACGATCGAGAGCTTTTCGCCCACCAGACGATTGAGGAGCGTGGATTTGCCGGCGTTGGGCCGGCCGATGAGCGCGACGAAACCCGCACGGTGCTTTCGATCAGTCACGGAGCAGGCCCTTCCACAGGCGCGCGGGCGCGCCGCGCATGATCTCGCGCTCGCGCCGGTGCATCAGGTCCGCCTCCACGGGGTCGCGATCGTCCCAGCCCACGAGGTGCAGCGTACCGTGGGTAGCGAGCAGATCGAGCTCGAGCGCCACCGGCACACCGAGCCGGCGCGCCTGCCGCGCCGCGGCGTCGGCGGAGATCACGATTTGGCCCACGAGCGGCGCCGGCGCGCCGGGGGTCTCGAGCGGAAACGCGAGCACGTCCGTGCGCCGGCGGATGCCGCGCCAGGCACCGTTGAGCTCGCGGATCTCCGCGTCGTCCACGACGCGGACGTCGACGAGACCGGCCGGGCGTCCCACGGCGGCCAGCGCGCGATCGACGGCGCGCCGCAGGCGAGCGAGCGAAACAGGGACGCGGCGCTGGCGCTGCTCGATCGCCGCGGGCATCAACAGGGCTCGGCGCGCGCTCCGTCTTCGCGCGCCGCCGCCGCGCGCGTCTCGTGGGCGCCGTAGGCGCGGATGATCGCCGACACGAGCCGGTGGCGGACGACGTCGCCCTCGTCGAAGTACACGAAATCGATGCCGGGCACGCCGCGCAGAATGCGCTGCACCTCGATCAGGCCGGAGTGTCGCGAAGCCGGCAGGTCGACCTGCGTGATGTCGCCCGTCACGACCATCTTCGAGTTGAAGCCCAGGCGTGTGAGGAACATCTTCATCTGCTCGGTGGTGCTGTTCTGCGCCTCGTCGAGAATGATGAAGGCGTCGTTCAGCGTGCGGCCCCGCATGTAGGCCAACGGGGCGATCTCGATGGCGCCCTTCTCCACCAGGGAGCCGACCTTTTCGGATTCGAGCATGTCGTAGAGCGCGTCGTACAGCGGGCGCAGGTAGGGATGCACCTTCTCGTAGAGGTCGCCGGGCAGGAAGCCGAGCCGCTCGCCCGCCTCGACGGCCGGCCGCGTGAGCACGATGCGCGCGACCTCGCGCTTCATCAGCGCGTTCACGGCCATGGCCACCGCGAGGAACGATTTGCCGGTGCCCGCGGGGCCGATGCCGAACACCATGTCGTGCGTGCGGATCGCATCGACGTAGCGCTTCTGGCCGACGGTCTTGGGCGTGATCCACTTCTTGCGCGAGGGCACCGAGATCGCGTCGGCGAACACCGACTTGACGTCAGCGTCCTCGTCCTCGGAGACCATGCGCGCGGCGGCGCGCACTTCCATGGCGCGCACGGGCGCGCCGGCGCGCACCAGCTCGGCCAGCTGCGTCAGCGCGCGCTCGGCTTTCTGGACCTGACGCTCGTCGCCCTTGAGCATCACGTCGTGGCCGCGGGCGACGATGCGGACGTCGAACTGGGATTCCAGCGTGCGGAGGTGGTCGTCGTTGCGCCCGAGGAGCTGGGCCAGATCGACGTCGGGCGCCAGGGAGAGGCGCCGCGTGATGGCGGTGGCGTCGCTCAAATTCTTAGCGTTCCTTCTCCGAGTCTACCACGCGGATGTGGAGCTCCTTGAGGCGCTCCGGCGGCACCGGCGCGGGCGCCTGCATCAGCAGATCCTGGGCCTGCTGATTCATCGGGAACGCGATCACCTCGCGGATGTTGCTCTCGCCGGCGATCAGCATGACGATGCGATCGATGCCTGGCGCCGAGCCTCCATGCGGCGGCGCCCCGTAGCGGAAGGCGTTCAGCATCCCGCCAAAGCGCGCCTCCACGTCCTCGCGGCTGTAGCCGGCGATCTCGAACGCCTTGAACATGATGTCGGGACGGTGATTGCGGATGGCGCCGCTGGACAGCTCCACGCCGTTGCAGACGATGTCGTACTGGTACGCCTTGATCGTCAGCGGGTCCTGGGTCTCCAGCGCCTGCAGCCCGCCCTGCGGCATCGAGAACGGGTTGTGGCTGAACTCGATCTTGCCCGTCTCCTCGTCGCGTTCGTACATCGGAAAGTCCGTGACCCAGCAGAACCGAAACGCGTTCTTCTCGAGCAGGTCGAGCTCCTCGCCCAGGCGCGTCCGTGCCCTGCCCGCCAGGCGGTCGGCGGCCGCGCGCTTGTCGCACACGAAGAACACCGCGTCGCCGTCGACGGCGCCGGTGCGTTGCCGCAGTGTCGCGAGGCGCGGCTCGTCGAGGAACTTGGCGATCGGCCCGCGCGCGGCGCCCTCGGCCAGCACGACGTAGCCGAGCCCGGGCGCGCCCTCGTCCCGCGCCCACTGGTTGAGCTTGTCGAAGAAGCTGCGCGGCTGCGCGGCGGCACCCGGCGCCCGCAGCCCGCGCACGATCGCGCCTCGCTCGATGGCGCCGGCGAAGACCGCGAAGCCGCCGCCGCGGAACACCTCCGTCACGTCTTCGATGACGAGCGGGTTGCGCAGGTCCGGCTTGTCGCTGCCGTAGCGCGCGAGCGCCTCGTCGTACGGGATCCGGGGAAACGGCGGCGGCGTCACCTTGGCCTCCGGCCGGAACTCCACGAATACGCCGTGGATCACGGGCTCGATGGCCGCCCACACGTCCTCCTGCGTGACGAACGACATCTCGAAGTCGAGCTGGTAGAACTCGCCCGGCGAGCGGTCCGCGCGGCCATCCTCGTCACGGAAGCACGGCGCGATCTGGAAGTAGCGGTCGAAGCCCGCGACCATCAAGAGCTGCTTGAACTGCTGCGGCGCCTGCGGCAGCGCGTAGAACTGGCCGGGATACAGCCGGCTCGGCACCAGGTAGTCGCGCGCGCCCTCGGGGGAGCTCGCGGTCAGGATCGGCGTGGAGAACTCGTTGAATCCCGCGGCGATCATGCGGCGGCGGATGGAGGCGATCACGCGGGTACGCAAGAGCACGTTGCGGTGGAGCTTGTCCCGGCGCAGGTCGAGAAAACGATAGCGAAGCCGCGTCTCCTCCGGAAACTCGGCTTCGCTGTTGACCTGCAGCGGCAGCGTCTCGGCGGTCGACTGCACGACGAGCTCGCTCACCGCGATCTCGATCTCGCCGGTCGGCAATCGCGGATTGATCGCGGACGGCTCGCGCGCCACGACGGCGCCGGTCAGCGTGATCACGCTCTCGAGCCGTACGGCCTCGGCCGCCGCGAGTGCTGCGCTGCCGGCGTGAAACACGCATTGGGTCAGCCCGTAGTGATCGCGCAGGTCGATGAAGAGCAGGCCGCCGTGGTCGCGCTTTCGGTGCGCCCAGCCCGAGAGCCGCACGGTGCGTCCAACGTCGCCCACACGCAGCTCGCCGCACGTGTGCGTCCGGTACGCGGGGAGATCGGTCACCGGGCCTCCGCACGACGCACGAGGGGCTTCACCTCCGGGAGCCGCGTGGGGTCCTCGACCGTCGCATGCCCCCAGAAGCCGTGCGTCATGAGGTCGTCCAGCTGTTTCTTCACGTTCTTACGCCTGACCTCCAAGGATACGAGATCGCCTTCGGCTCTCAAGCGCTTGGCCGCGCGCACCGCGGCCGCGACGTCTCCGCCCTCGTGCACCAGGAGGGCCACGCGGCGCTCGCCGCGCTCGGCGTCCGAGGCCGCGGGCACGCCCCCGCGCTCGCTCAGGATCGAGATCAGCCGCTCGAAGCCGATCGAGAAGCCGGAGGCCGGAACGTCACGGCCGAGCAGTCGGCCGATCATCCGGTCGTAGCGGCCGCCCCCGGCGATCGACGACGGGTATTCCGCCGACGCGATCTCGAAGATCGGTCCGGTGTAGTAGCCCATGCCACGCACGAGCGTCGGATCGAAGCGCACACGACAGCCGGCGGCGATCTCGGCGTTAGCGGTGGCAATGATCGTGGCGAGCGAGGCCCACGCGTCCGTGGTGCCGGCGCCCGGCAGCGCGGCCCGCAGGGTCTCGAGCGTGACCTTGTCGGGGTTCAGGCCGGGCAACAGCTCCGAGAAGCGCCGGACGACCTGGGCGTCGTGGCCACTTTCGGAGAGCTCCGTCACCACCCCTTCCGGCCCCAACCGGTCGAGCTTGTCGAAGGCGATGAAGAACGCGCCGTGCGCGGCCTCGGGGAACCCGCAGTGGCGAGCGACGATCTCGAGCAGCCGCCGGTCGTTGATGCGCACGGTGAGGTCCGACAGCCCCAGCCGCGCGAGCGCATCGGTCGTCGCGAGAATCAGCTCGATCTCCACGAGCGGCGAGGCCAGGCCGAGCACGTCGATATCGCACTGGGTGAACTGGCGGAAGCGGCCCTTCTGCGGCCGCTCCGCGCGCCACACCGGTCCGATCTGGATCGCCTTGAGCGGATCCGGCAGCTTCGCGTGATTCTCGGCGTAGTAGCGCGCGAGCGGCACCGTGAGATCAAAGCGCAGGCCGAGGTCGGCGAGATCCTCGCCGGCGCGCCGCGCGGACTCCAGCTCCTCGCCGCGCTTCATGACCTTGAAGATGAGCTTCTCGTTCTCGCCACCCTCGCTGCCCGATAGCAGGCGCAGGCTCTCCAGCCCCGGTGTCTCGATCCGGCGAAACCCATAGGCGCGGTAGACCGAGACGATCTCGCGCACCGCCGCGTCGCGGAGCTCGACCTCGTCGGGAAGGATGTCGCGCATGCCGCGCGGCGGAGCGGTGGGAAGACGATCGGCCACGCGACTATCCGCGCGGCGCGGGCAGCGGTGAAGGCGTGGGCGTCACTCTCCGGTGGTCATGATGATCTGCGTCTCGCCGGAGCCTTTCAGCAGGGTCGTGAAGCGGACGACCGCGGCGACGAGCGTGGGCGGGTTCTCACCGGGAATCGCGCCGAGCCCAGTGATCGTCCCCTCGAAGCCGGAGTTCACGGACTGGAAGCGGTAGCCCGCCGGTCCGCGGAAGACGATGCCGATGTGGCCCGGCAGCTGATTCTGCGGGACGATGATCTCCTCGATGCCGTCGCCGTCCAGGTCGACCGCAACGGGGACCGGCTCGAATTCGAAGAACTCACTGCGCGCCACGCGCGACGTTGTCCCCGTTTTCAAGAGCTCGACCTTCTGCGCGCCGCCGCCTCCCACCGGGCTGGACGAGCGCCAGGCGTCCTCGGCGCCGAGCGTGATCCGCAGGCGCTTATATTCGTCCACATAGACGAGCGCACGGATGTCTTTCCCCGCGATGTTGGCCATCGTCACGCCCGTCGCGCGGAACGTGCTCGGCACGCGCGCCGCGGTGTCGACGACGAGCCGGTCGCCCTTGAGGAGCATCC
>JBKOZH010000155.1:0-16585 GCA_046725765.1 Candidatus Methylomirabilota bacterium
GCCCTTCTTCGCCAGGATCTTGTGCCAGCGCAGCAGATCATCCTTGGACAGCTCGCGGTAGCTCAGGACCTTGTCGCGCAGGTCGTTCGGGAGATTGGCGCCGATCCAGGCGCGGACCTCGTCGCGAAACGCCGTTTCCTCAGGCGAGTAGTTCAGGTCCATCGTCGGGCTCCTCTCAAGCGTCTCGCGCCAGCTCGAGCACCCGCCCGAGATTGGCCAGCCGCGCGTCGAGCGTATCACCGGCGGGCTCCACGCGGATCGTGCGGATCCCCGCACGGCGGTAGAGCGCCAGGCGCTCGCGGATCATCGCCGGCGTTCCGAGCAGGTTGGTTTTGAGCACCAGCTCGTTCGGCACGCGGGCAGCGGCTTCATCGCGGCGCCCCTCCAGCCACAGGCGCTGCACCTCGGTCGCGACGTCCGTATAGCCCGCCCGCCGATAGGCGTCGTTGTAGAAGTTGATGCGGCGCGAGCCCATGGCACCCAGGCTGAAGGCCAGTCCCGGCTTGCGCGGCGCGATCAGCTTGTCCACGTCGTCACCGAAGGAGACGACGCCGGCCGACACGTGCAGATCGAGCGCATCGAGCGATCGCCCGGCGCGCTTTGCGCCGGCGGCGAGATGGTCGAGAAACACACCGGCGTGCTCGGGCATAAACGAGGTGCCGAGCCAGCCGTCGGCGATCTCACCCGTCATCTCGAGGCTCTTCGGCGACAGCGTCGCCAGATAGATCGGGATGCCGGCGCGCGGCTTCGCGGCGGCGCGCAGCGCTTTGCCGTCGCCCCCCGGCAGCGGCAACTCGTAGATCTCGCCTTTGTACGTCAGGCGCTCACCGGCGATGGCGCGCTTGACGATCTCGACGGTCTCGCGCAGACGCCGTGCCGGGCGATCGAAGCGGACGCCGTGCCAGCCTTCGATCACCTGCGGGCCGCTGACGCCGAGCCCCAGGCGAAAACGGCCGTTCGACATCGACGCGAGGCTGAGGGAGGTCATCGCAATGAGGGCCGGCGTGCGGGTGCCCGCTTGCATGATCGCGGTGCCGAGGCCGATGCGTGACGTTCGTGCCGCGAGAAACGCCAGCGGCGCGACCGCGTCGTGGCCCCATGCCTCGGGCGTCCACACGGATTCCGCACCGAGGCGCTCGGCTTCGACGACGTACGCGCTGCCGTCGGTCCAGTCCTCGGTGGAGAGCCGCAGCGAGATGGCGACGTTCATCTGGACGCCGCAGTGGAGGGCGGCGGTGTCGCGCCGAAGGCCGCCGCGATCTTGCCGAGCTGCCCGGCGTGATCGAGATCGTGCAGCCGCGTGAACAGTAGCGTCTCGCGCCAGTTCAGCGGCCCGAAGAACGGATGCTCGATCGTGACGTCCAGACGCGCCTTCGGATCTGCGGCGCGTACCCGCTCGAACAGCGTCGTGCGCTGCTTGCCAAGAGCCTCGAGCCACTCCTCGGCCGTGCGCAGCGGAGCATTTTCGACGCCGCGCCCGCCGCCCCGCGGCGGCGCGGGGCGCCCGTCCAGCACCGCCACGATGCCGCCGCCGAAGTATCGGTCGGCGGTCAGCACGTGTGAGAGCACCTCGTTCGCGCTCCACTCCTCCGGCTCCGGCCGCTCGGCGAAACGCGCGGCTGGTACCGTGCGCGCCGCCTTTCCCAGGTCGGCCATCGCGGCCTCGACTTTGGCAATGATCTCAGCCGGCGTCTGCTTGGCGCCCTGCGCCTGAAGGTATCCTCGAATCCGCTGCTGCTCTTCGTTCATCGTGCGGTCTCATAGCCCGGATCGCCGGGGTTGAACACCTGGCGCGTCCCGTCGGGCAGGAATACGACGCGCGGCCGGATGGTCGTGACCGTGCGTCCGCGCAGCCGCCCCAGCGCGTCAGCCGTGGACGCCGCATCGGTGAACAGCATCAAGTTCTTCACGGTCGGGTTGCGTAGCGAGAGCTCGCCGCGCTTCTGGGCCTCGAGCGCTTGGGTCGGTGAGAGCCACCGCAGATCGGTGACCTCCTTGTCGTCGCCCGTCGCGCTCTGCTCCCGCGGCATCGGTGCGGCGAAGAAACGTGTGTCGAAGCGCAGCGGATTGCCTTCCGGCGTGATCCAGTGAGCGAAATAGACGAGCCGGTCGGTGGCGAGCCGCAGGTCTTCGGCCTTCACGAGCTCCCAGAACGCGCGGTTGTCCGCCTGGCAGGCGCGCCGGCACGCGCTGAGTGTCGAGGACGCCACGCGAACCGGCCCGCCGTCGGCGGACGTCGCGAGCAGCACGCCGACTTCTTCGAAGGTCTCGCGGATGACGCCAATCCAGTGCGCGAGCGCCAGCTCGGTATCTTCGAGATCGAGCGTCTTCGCCGCTGTCGCCGCATCGAGTCCCGTGCACCAGCGAATCGCGTCCGGCGGATTGTCCTCGCGCGTGAGCTTGCCGCCCGGGAACACGAAGTCGCCCGCGGCGAACTTGCTCTTGGCGTGACGCTGCATCAGCAAGATGTCGAAGTCCCCGGCGGGGCGATCGCGAAGCAGCACGAGCGTGGCGGCGGGGACCGGAATGACGGCCTGAGGTTTGACGGACACGGCGTAGTGTGACACGATGGCGCGCGGTTGTCAGTCCCTCGAAGGAGGCTCGCCGCTCATGGGCGCAGAAGCGAATCTGAAAGCCAAGAACATCACTCTGCCTACACCGCCCGCGCCGATGGCGAACTACGTCACGGCCGTGCGCGTCGGCAACCTCCTGTTCCTGGCGGGCCACGGTCCGATTCGCGGCAGCGACGGCCGCATGGCGCGCGGCAAGGTCGGCAAAGACCTGTCGACGGAGCAGGGCGCGCAGGTCGCGCGCGAGGTTGGGCTGAATCTTCTGGCGACGACCAAGGCCAACCTCGGCAGCCTCGACAAGGTCACGCGCATCGTCAAAGTGCTCGGGATGGTGAACTGCACGGACGACTTCGGCGACCAGCCCAAGGTGATCAACGGCTTCTCCGACCTGATGGTCGAAGTCTTCGGCGAAACGATCGGCAAGCACGCGCGCTCGGCCGTCGGCATGGGCTCGCTGCCGGTGCAAATTCCCGTCGAGATCGAAATGATCGTCGAGGTCGAGTAGATGACCGTCCTGCTCGACCTCGCGGTCACGGCCATCTCGCTCGCGTTCCTGACGATCCTCGGCATCATCAGCGGCGTCGCGCTTCCGGGACTCTTCATCGCCGCGGCCGCGCCGTGGCTCGACTGGGTCATCCCTATCCGCGACAGCCGCGCCTGAGCGCGGCGCGCTCGACCTAGATGGGCGCCAAGTATTTCGGCGCCGCCGTCCGGCGCCGCGAGGACCCGCGCTTCCTGCGCGGCGAAGGGCGCTTCATAGACGACGTGACGCTGCCCGGCCTGCTGCACGCGGCGTTTCTGCGCTCGCCTCATGCCCACGCCACGCTGACGCGCGTCAGGACCGACGCGGCGAGAACGATGCCCGGCGTCGTCGCGGTCTTCACGCACGCCGACCTGGCGCGCTGGATGAAGCCGCTGCCGCTGTTCGGTGCTCCGCCACCCGGTCTCGCGGCCGCGGTGAAGTTCGACATCCGCCAGGCGCCGCAATACGCGCTGGCGAAAGAGCGCGTGCGCTACGTCGGCGAGATCGTCGCCATGGTCGTCGCCGATGACCGCGGCCGAGCAGAGGACGCCGTCGAGGCGATCGAGGTCGAGTACGCGGCGCTGCCCGCGGCGGCCGACATGCTCAGCGCGGCCGAGGCTGGCGCGCCGCTCGTGCATCCGGAGTGGGGCACCAACGTCGCCGTCGCCTTCCGCCACGCCATCGGCAACGCGGACCGCGCGCTGGCGTCGGCAGACGTCGTGATCGAGGAGACGTTCCGCATCCAGCGCTACGTCGGCATGCCGCTCGAGGGGCGCGGCGTGGTGGCGGCGTGGGACCGTCGCGACGGCGCGCTGACGACCTGGAACAGCACCCAGGTCTCTCACTTCGTGCAGCAGGGGCTCGTGACGGCCCTTGAGCTACCGCCGCATCGCGTGCGGGTCATCGCCCCGGACGTCGGCGGAGGCTTCGGCACCAAGGCGTCCGGCTACGCCGAGGACGCGCTGATCCCAATCGCCGCGCGCGTGCTGGGACGGCCCGTGAAGTGGATCGAGGACCGGCGCGAGCACATGATGGCCGCCGCGCACGCTCGACACCAGACGCACACGATTCGTCTCGGCGCCAGACGCGACGGCACCATCGTCGGGCTCGCCGATCGCATCTCGCTCGACCTCGGCGCCTACAACGTATGGGGCATCGTGCTGCCGTACAACACCGTCGCGCATCTGATCGGCCCTCATCGCATTCGGGACATGAGCGTCGACGTCAAGGCCGTCGTCACCAACAAGACGCCGAACGCGCCGTACCGCGGCGCGGGTCGGCCCGAGACCGTCTTCGCCATGGACCGCGCGGTGGACTGCCTGGCGCGCGCGCTGCGCCTCGATCCGGCCGATGTGCGGCGGAAGAACTACATCCGCCCCGACGAGATGCCGTTCGACTTCGGCATGCCCTACCGCGACGGCAACCCGCTCGTGTACGACAGTGGCGATTTCCCGGCTGCGCTCGAGTCCGCGCTGAGCGCCGTGGAATACGACCGTGTGCGCAAGGAGCAGGACGGGCTCCGCGCGCGGGGCGTGTGGCGCGGCGTCGGCATCTCGGGTTACGTCGAGGGCACGGCCATCGGGCCGTTCGAGAGCGCGCGCGTCGTGCTGGACGCCGCCGGCCGCGTGCAGGTGATGACGGGCGCCGTCTGCTCCGGCCAGGGCCACGAGACCGCTTTCGCGCAGGTCGCCGCCGACACGCTCGGCGTGCCACTCGACTGGGTGACGGTCACCGGCGGCGACACCGCCACCGTGCCGTTCGGCATCGGCACGTTCGCCAGCCGCAGCGGCGTCACGGCCGGCAATTCGATCGTCGATGCCGCCCGCCAGATCCGGACGAAAGTCCTGGCCGCGGCCGGGGCGCTGCTCGAGGCGTCACCGGAGGATCTCGAGATCGAGGACGGCCGCGTGTTCGTGCGCGGCGCGCCGCAGTCCGCCGTGGATTTTGCGCGCATCGTGCAGGCCGCGATCCCGACGTTCGCCAAGCCGGGCGTGGTGACGCCGGACTTCGACGCGACGGCCTACCACCACGTGCCGACGGTGACCTTCGCCAGCGCCGTGCACGCCGCGGTGGTGGACGTCGATCGCGACACGGGCGCGGTCAAGCTCGTGCGCTACGTCGTCGCGCACGATTGCGGCACGGTCCTCAATCCGATCATCGTCGATGGCCAGGTGCACGGCGGCGTCGCGCAGGGCGTGGGCGGCGCGCTGTTCGAGGACATGGCGTACGACGCGGAGGGACAGCTGCTCGCGGGCAGCCTGATGGACTACGCGGTGCCGGTCGCAAGCGATCTGCCCTCGATCGAGACGGTGCACCTGGAGTACCCCTCGCCGCGCAACCCGCTCGGCATGAAGGGCCTCGGCGAGGGCGGCGCGATCTCGCCGCCGGCGGCCATCGCCAATGCCATCGACGACGCGCTCGCGCCCCTTGGCGTACGTCTCACCGAGACGCCCGCGCTTCCATGGCGCGTGCGGGGACTTATCGCTGCGGCGAGCGCGAGCCGGCCGGCAGCTCCCCGCAGAGACTCTTGACGGCGTTCCAGTCGTCCTCGGGTAGCAGGCGCTCCGCGGGCGCGGGCGCCGTGGCCGCGAGCGCGCGCAGGCTGGCGATGCGCTCGGCCGTCGTGGGATGCGTGCGCAGATAGCGCGTCAGGCTGTCATCGTGCTCGCGCTCGCGCTTGGCCAGCTTCTCGAAGAACGTGATCGTGCCGGCAGGGTCGATATCGGCTTCCTGGATGCGCCGCATCCCCTCTTGATCGGCTTCGGTCTCGGCCGCCCGGCTCATCTGGAGATCGCCGAGCGTGCGCGCGCCCTCCAACCCGAACGCGACGACGCCCGAGACGTCGCCGGCCAGCGCCGCCATCAGCACGCCGGTCGAGGCGTGCTGGAAGATCGCGCGCGTGACGTGCCGGTGCTCCACGTGCGCGATCTCATGGGCGAGCACGCCGGCCAGCTCCTCGGCGTTGTCGGTCCGCTCGAGGAGCCCGCGAAACACGAGGATCTGGCCGCCCGGCGCGGCGAGCGCATTGACCACCGGGCTGTTCACGATGGTGATGCGGAGCGTGTACGGCAGCGGCCGCTTCGCGGTCAGCCGCCCCACGATGCTCTCGATCCTGGCCTGGCGCGGCGGGTCCTCGCAACGCCGGCTCGGCGGCGCGAAATGCTCGACGATGGCGCTGCCGAGTTTTTCCTCCCACGACACCGGAACGCGCTCAGCGGCCACGCGCGCGAACGCGGGAATGCCCACGTAGTAAATGGCCACCGCCAGCGCGATCGCGCCGAGTAGCGCGCTGAACGTCAGTCCGACGCGCAGACGCCGGCGGGCGGGCTCGTGCAGCCGCGCGGCATCGGGGGCGACGGCCCGCGCGGCGGAGAGAAAGCTGACGTCGCCGATCAGCAACGCCTCGGGGAGCTCCCCTCCGCGCTCCAGGCGCACCTGCTCCCCCGCATAGTTGCCCTGCGTCTGGCGGATCTCGCGGAACGGCCAGAACAGGCGGGCGCCGCCCTCGGCCAGCACGATGTCGAGACCCGTACGCGTGATGTGGACGGTGGCCCGCCGACGCGCCGCCGTGCGGCCGTCGAGGTAGGCCGCGTTCCAGTCCAACCGCATGAAGGGTTACGTGAAGCCGAGGTCCGCGTCGAAGAACCCGGCGAGACCTTCGCCGGTCGCGCCGACTTGCTGCGCCTCCTGCGTGATGCTCTCCAACGCCAGCGGTCCGTCGAGGGACAGCCAGACGAACTGCCGGCGCAGCTTACGGATTGTCAGCCACGGCCACGCCAGCCCGAGCGTGGCGATCAGACCGATCCACGTGGAGAGCGTCAGCCACGCGAGCGCGGGTGCGGAGACCGTCGAGGTGAACCGTGCGCCGGCGACACGCGTGTGCTCGGCGAAGTAGCGCTGGCGCCTGGCCGCGAACCAGAACCACGACAGACCGAGCGTCGGCACGAACAGCACGAGCGCACCGAGCCACGCCCAGAGCAGGTCGCGGCCGCGACCGTCGAAGGCGAAGCGCTGCGAGCCGAACCAGGTGTGGCTCGTGAGGAACCGGTGCTGGCTCACGACGAACGCCGGATAGTAGAAGCCGAGCGTCAGCGACGTCAGCATCCAGCCGCGCACCCAGAGGCCGACGAAGTCGCGCGTGGAGGCGCGAAGCGAGAACCGGATGCCGCGCCACGAGCTGCGGCTCAGGCGATATCGCCGCGCGCCCACGATCGCCACCGGAATGAACACCGCCGCGATGATGGAGACCGCGATGCGCGTGGCGACGAACACGAGCGGCGAGGCGCCGAACGCCTCGGGCAGCGTGTTGAGCAGCGTGATCGGCAGGATGAAGAAGAGGAACGCCTTGATGAAGCCAAAGAACATCTCACGTCCGGTGCCGTGGTAGGCGAACCGGTCGCCCTCGAACTCGGTCTGGCTCCAGAGATACTTGCGCATGCGCACTTTCGCCCAGAAGGAGTAGATGCTCAGCGTCGCGAGAATCAGGAGCACGTTGACGATGTGGATCCCGAACAGCGATCCGCCGGAGCCCACGAAGATCGCATGACGCGAGCCGGCGCTGGCCACGACGGTGGCGGATGGAGGCGGTGGGGCGGTCGCAGGCCCGCCTGCCGGCGCGGACGCCGGGCGTGTCACGGGGGCGGGATGGGCTGCCGGCGCCGCGGGCCGCTTGGCCGGTCCGCGCGCGAACGGCGAGAGGGCGCCGGCCGGCGGCTCCGGCCGCAGCGGCTCGACCGGCCGCTGATGCTCCCCCGGGCGTTGATACGTGGGAATGACGACGCCGCACTGCGGACACCGATCGCTCGCGACTTCCGCGAACCCGCAGCGCGGACACGTATCAGCCACTGATCATTCCCCCCGGGGGCCGCGGCGCGCAGCCCCATTTTCGATCTTGGCACACGCGAGGTCGCCGGACCGAAAGGAATCAGGCGCCCTGTAACAGATCGGGCAATGTCCTCAGGGCCTCCGCCAGCCGGGGGCCGTGCCAGGAGAATGGCTTGCCGTCCACCAGGTGGATGCGTCGCTGGCGGACCGCCGGCACCGATGGGTAGGCGTCGAAATCCGCCAGGTGGGCGCGGCGAAAGCGGAACGGCTCGTCGGGCAGCAGGATGACGTCGGGCTCCTTCGCGGCCATCTCGTCGAGCGTCACAGTCGGGTAGCGCGTACGGTCGCCGAAGACGTTGGCGCCGCCGCATGTGGCGAGGAGGTCGTGAACGTAGGTGTCGGCGCCGATGGTCATCCACGGCCGGCGCCATATCGGATAGAAAACGCGGACCGCCGGGTGCCGGGCCGCGCGGGTGCGAGCCTCGGCGTAGAGCGGCTCGAGCGTGGCGAGCAGCGCCTCGGCGCGTTCGCGGGCGCCGGTCACCTCCCCCAGATCGAGGATCATCCGAAGGCCTTCGGCGACCGTCCGCGGATAGGTGACCCAGACGGCGATGCCCGCCGCGCGCAGCGCGTCCACGTCCTCGCGCCGGTTCTCCTCGATGTTGGCGATGACGAGATCGGGCGCGAGCGCGCGAATGGCTGCCAGATCCGGGTCCTTCTCGCCGCCGACTCGCGTCTTGCCGCGGACGACGTCGCGCGGCTCCACGCAGTACACGGTCACCCCGACCAGCGCGTCGGCGAGGCCGAGCGCGCAGAGCAGCTCGGTGGTGCTGGGAATCAGCGAGACGATGCGGCGCGGGGCCCGGGCGAGATCGAGCGCGACGCCGGAGGCGTCGACGCGCGACGTCGAGGTCACCCGATGCGCCGGCTGCGGAGACGATCCACGAGCGTCAGTAGGTCGCGGGTTCGATCAGCCAGCTCCGCGTCCCATTTCATGATCTCGTGCACCGGCGCGCGGCGATCGATGGCGTCCTCGAGATTGGTGACGGCCACCCCGAACACCTTGAGGACCCGCCGTGTCTCGTCGCTCGGCATCTCACGCCTCCCGTAGGCACTACAACTCGAGCGCCGGAGCCTCGGTCCACCTCGGCTCGCCGGCCGGCTTGAAGTTCTTCGTGTTCACGAAGTGCATGCCGTGATGCAGGTTGAGCTTGAACTTACCGCCCCCGAACCGCTCCGCGATCCAGCCCTCGGGATCGTCGAGAAACGGCTCGGCCTCGGCGGACGGGAGCCGGACGAGCCACTTGAAGCGGATCGTGCCGGCGTAAGGCTCCTGCACGCCGAGCGTCGCCGTGACCTCCGGCCAGACGCGCGCGAACTCTTCCAGCACTTCCTTGCGTGTCGGCCGTTCGACGCCGCGGTTGGTGAGGTTGCGCCGAAGGTATGGCTCCAGAAGGTCCCAGCACCACGTCGCGATCACTGGCGAGCGGAGTGTATCACGCGCCCGGGGTGTGCCTGCAGCGCGCCGCGGAGAGTGCGAAAGCGAATGGTAAATTGCATATGTGAAGAACTTCGAGCTGGCGCGCCTGTTCTACGAAATCGCGAGCTTGCTGGAAGTGCGCGACGAGTCCCGCTTCCGCATCCGCGCGTGGCAGCGTGCGGCGCAGACGCTCGAGACGCTGACCGAAGACGTCACCGTGATCGCGGCGCGCGGCGGGTTGCGGGCGCTGCCCGGCATCGGCAAGGAGATTGCGGCCCGCATCGAGGAATATTTGACGACCGGCCGCATCGAGCTCGCCGAGCGTCTACGCGACAACCTGCCGCCGAATTTTCTGAGCCTGCTCGACGTTCGTGGCCTCGGGCCGCGCACGGCTCGGACCCTGTGGGAGCTGCTCGGCATCGACACCGTGGAGAGTCTGGAAGAAGCCTGCCGCAGCGGGCGCATCATCGGCGTCGCCGGCATCCAGCGCAAGACCTGCGACAACCTGCTAAAGGCGATTGCGCAGTACAAGGCCGGGCGCTCGCGCGCGCTGCTGACGACGGCGCGCGGCATCGCCGGTCAGGTGGCCGCCGCGCTGCGCGCGCACGGCGGTGTCGAGCGGCTGGAGATCGGCGGTTCCCTGCGCCGGATGCGCGAGACGGTGAAGGACATCGACATCCTCGTGACGTCCACCGAGCCCGCGCGGGTGATCGAGACACTCGTCAGCCTCCCGTCGATCGCCGAAGTCACCGCGCGCGGCGACACCAAGGCGTCGGTCCGACATCAGGACGGGCTCGCGATCGATCTGCGCGTCGTCGCTCCGGAGGCGTTCGGCGCCGCGCTGCAGTACTTCACCGGCTCCAAGGCCCACAACGTGCGGCTGCGCGAGATGGCGGTGCGCCGCGGGCTCAAGATCAGCGAGTACGGCGTTTTCGACGAGGCGACCGGCGCGCGCGTGGCCGGCGAGACGGAGGAAGATGTGTACGCCGCGGTCGGTTTGCCATGGATCCCGCCCGAGCTGCGGGAAGACGGCGGAGAGATCGACGCGGCCCGGGAGGGCCGCTTGCCGAAGCTGATCGAGCGCGCGGACCTACGCGGCGATCTGCACGACCACACGGAGTGGTCGGACGGCCATCATCCGCTCGAGCGCCTCATCGAGGCCGCGGAGGCGCGCGGCTACGAGTACGTGATCGTGTCCGATCACTCGCGCTCGCTCACCATTGCGCAGGGCCTCAGCATCGACCGTCTGCGCCAGCAGCGTGCCGAGATCCGCGCGGTCCAGGCGCGTCACCGCATCCGGATCCTTGCCGGCACCGAGTGCGACATCCTCGAGGACGGCACCCTGGACTTCCCCGACGACGTGCTCGCCGAGCTCGACGTGGTCGTCGCGTCTGTCCACTCCCGCTTCAAGCAGGACCGAGCGACGATGACCGCCCGGATCGTGCGAGCGCTCAGCAACCCGCACATGGACATCCTCGGCCACCCGACTGGAAGGCGGCTGGGCTCGCGCGAGCCGTACGACGTCGATCTCGACGCCGTGTTCGCCGCGGCCCGCGCCCACGGCAAGGCGGTGGAGATGAATGCGTCGGCGGAGCGGTTGGACCTGAATGACGTCCACGCGAAACACGCGGCGGAATCCGGTGTGCTGCTGTCGATCAGCACCGACACGCACTATCTGTCCGAGCTCGACAACATCGACCTCGGCGTGGCGATGGCGCGCCGCGCCTGGCTCGGCCGCGATCAGGTCCTCAACACCCGCTCGCTCGACGATCTGCTGGCCTGGACGCGTCGCTGACGAAGCAGGCGCCGTCGCTCGCGAAGCAGGCGCTGCGCGAGAAAATCTGGACGCTCCTCACGCGCCGGCGCCTGGGCCGGTTCCCGTTTCCGCTCAACGACCGCATCCCGAACTTCCGCGGCGCCGAGGCCGCGGCTGAGCGGCTGACGACGCTACCGGAGTGGGATGCCGCGCATCGGCTCAAGTGCAACCCCGACGCGGCGCAGCTACCCGTGCGACGCGCCGCACTCGCTGCCGGCAAGCACGTGTTCATGGCGGTTCCGCGTCTCAGCGCGACGAAGTGCTTCCTCCATCTGGATCCCACGCGGCTGCGCGGCCGGCTCGCGCAGGCGGCGACGATCGGCGGTGCCGCGAAGCTCGGTGTGCCCGTGGGGCCGGAGGCGCTCGGGCGCATCGATCTCATCGTGGCCGGATCAGTTGCGGTCAACGTACGCGGTGCGCGACTCGGCAAGGGCGGTGGCTACAGCGACCTCGAGTTCGCGCTCGCCGTGGCCGCCGGCGCCGTCGACGATGACACGCTGGTCGTCACGACGGTGCACGATGCGCAGGTCGTGCGAGACCGGATCCCGATGACGGCTCACGACGTGCCGCTCGACGTCATCGCCACACCGACACGCCTGATCCGCACGCGGCGCACGTTCCCTCGCCCCGCCGGCCTTCAGTGGGACGAACTCACCGACGCGCAGCTCGCGGCGATGCCGCCCGTGGCCGCATTCCGCCGCGGGCAGAGGCGGGCTTCACCCCGGCGGTAGACTTTGAATATGGACGACCTGGAGCGCACGTGTCTGGCGTGCGGCCGCGCGATCGAAGAGGACGACGCCAGCGTCTTCTTCGCCGGCGACATGTACCACGTCGATTGCGCACCCGGCGCGTCGCCGTGGCCTCCGCCCCCGCGCCAGCCACGCTGGGATTGAAGGAGTAAAATCGGGGCCGTTCTGAGAGAGGGTCGATCGGGCCCGGAAAGGAGCCGATCATGACCGCTCGTGCGACCCCGACCGTCGATGTCCTGCCCGACGCCGCCCATGACGCCGCTCGCCTCTACCAGGAGGGCATGATCGCCGGCGTCATCGGCGCCGCCACCGTGGCGCTATGGTTCTTGCTGCTCGACAGCGCCGCCGGACGACCGTTGTACACGCCGACCGTGCTGGGCTCGGCCATCTTCCGCCACGCCGCGCTCGCCTCGCCCGAGACACTGTCGGTCTCGATGGAGATGGTCTTGATGTTCACGTGGATCCACGTGCTCGTCTTCGCCGCGCTGGGCGGGATCGCCTCGCGGCTCCTGGCGATGGCGGAGCGGAATCCGTCGTGGGGCTTCGGGCTGCTGCTCTTGTTCGTCGTGTTCGAGTTCGGGTTCGTCGCGGCGGCGGCGCTGATCGCGTCGCCGGTGCTGCGCGTCATCCCGTGGCCGTCGGTGCTCGCAGCGAACCTGCTCGCGGCGGCGGCGATGAGCGCGTACTTCTGGCGGCGCCATCCGCAGCTCGTGGTGAGTCCGTAGCGGCTATCACAGGGGGGCCCCGAGATGGCCCCCACATCCCCAACCGTTCGGAGCGCCGCGGTGAGAAGCCGCGGCGCTCCTCTGTTTCAGGTCTGCGTCGGCTTGAGCCAGGGGCGCGGACCGGGCGGCGGCGTCCACGTGTCGAAGCGCTCGAGGAGCTCCTCGGGCTCGTCGGCAAACAGCAGCAGCCCGAGATGCTCGCGCTGCACGAAGCCCTCGCCGACGGCGTGTGAGAGCCAGCGCAGCAGGCCATCGTAGTAGCCCTCGACGTTGAGCACGCCGACGGGCTTGGCGTGGATGCCCAGCTGCGCCCAGGTGAGCACCTCGAGCGTTTCCTCGAACGTGCCGAGGCCGCCCGGCAGCGAGACGAAGCCATCCGCAAGCGCGTTCATCGTGGCTTTGCGCTCGTGCATGCTCTCGACGACGCGCAGCTCGGTGAGGCTGCCGTGGGCGAGCTCCTTGGTGGCGAGCGGCGCCGGGATCACGCCGATGACCTCCGCGCCCGCTGCCAGGGCCGTGTCGGCGAGCACCCCCATAAGCCCCACCGAGCCGCCCCCGTAAACGATGCCGACCCCGCGCGCGGCGCACGCGGCGGCGAGCCCCCGCGCGGCGGCCGCGTATGCGCCACGGACGCCGGCGCGCGAGCCCGCGAAGACGCAGATGCGCTTCACACCGCGCCGAGCCAGTCGCGCGCGAACTCCGGCGTCAGCGTGCCGGTGTAGACCTCCTCCACCGGCCCCTCCAGGCGCAGCGACCAGTCCGGCCGGACCTCGACGACCAGCGTGCCGCCAGGCATGCGGACCGTCACGCGCCCGTGGCGGCAGAGCCCATTTTTCACGGCCGCCGAGGCTGCGCCGCAGGACGACGAGCCCGACGCCAGCGTCCAGCCCGCGCCGCGCTCCCAGATGAGGATGTCTAGCGTGTCGGGGCCGGCGGCGCGCGCGAACTGGACGTTGGTGCGCTGCGGGAACGCAGCATGGCGCTCGAGCAGCGGCCCGACACGCCGCGTCTCGGCCTCGTCGAGTCTATCCACGAAGACCACGCAGTGCGGGTTACCGACCGAGACGACGGTCGCCGTCACCTTGCCGCCATCGGACAACTCGAGCGGCACGGCAACCGCCTCGCGCTCCGGGCCCGTCATCGGGATGGCGGAAGACCGAAAGCTCGCCGCGCCCATCTCGACGGTGACGAAGCTCATGCGGCCGGCGCGCACGTGGCACGTGCACTCGACGATCCCGCCCTTGGTGTCCACGCGGAACGTCGCGCGGCCGCGCGCGTGGCCGTGGTCCCACAGGTACTTGGCGAAGATCCGCAGGCCGTTGCCGGACTTCTCGGCCTCGCTCCCGTCGGGATTGAAGATGCGCAGCCCGAAGTCCGCGCGCGTCGACGGGACTTTGAGCAAGATCCCGTCGGAGCCGACGCCCCAGTTGCGATCGCAGACGCGCTCGATCCCGCGCGTATCGAGCGGGCGCGGCAGGTCGGCCTCGTCGATGACGATGTAGTCGTTGCCCAGGCCGTGGCCTTTGGCGAACGGAATCATGCGCGCGACAGATCGACGCGCCGGCCGGCGGCCGCGGACACATAGCCGGCGTAGATCACCTCGACGGTCTCGCGCGCGAGCGCGCCGCCGGACAGCGGCTCGCGTCGCATGGTGATCGCGTCAACGAAATCAGCGAGCTCTTGAGGATAACCACGAATCCAATCCTCTTCAGGACTCGGATATTGCCAGCCGGCCTTTGTTTCGACTTTCTCGCTGATGTACTCATCGCGCCATGTAGAGCCGTCGGGCGTGTACGCCGTCAGCGTGGTGTTCGGCGTGATGTTGGCGGTGACGACCGCGTTCGTCATGTACGCCGTGACGACGTTGCGCACGCCGCCGAGCGTGATGTCGTTGCTGTGCACGGTGGCCTTGGTGCCGTCGTCGAAGGTGATCACCGCCACCGACCAGTCCTCGACGTCCTCGACCGCCGTGCGGTGATGCGGCGTCTTGCCCGCGATGCCCGGCAGCTTCGTCAGCTGCGCGACGTCAGCCAGCACCGAGCGCGCGCGAGTTGGACGCCCCGCGCGCTTGAGACCTTCGTAGTGCTTGAGGTGCAGTACGACGCCGACGGGATGGCTGCCCATACGCAGCATCGCGCCGCCACCCGCCGTCTGCCAGCGCCGCGCGTACGCCGCGTGCGAGCCGGAGTGGCTCTCCTCCGCGCGCAGTTCCATGATCGTCCCGCCGCTGGCGTCGAGCAGGCGCCGCAGCTTGGCCACGGGCGGCGCGTACACGAAGTCCTCCGCATAGCACAGCGTGACGCCGGCCTTGCTCACGGCCTCCAGCACGGCATCCGCGTTGCGGAGCGCGGTGTCGAGCATGCGCTGGCGATCGACGTCGGCGGAGCCGAAGAACCCCGTCAGCGGCTTCTCGACGATCACGTGCTTGCCGGCACGCGCGGCGGCGATGGCGATCTCGTGGTGGCTGTCGGTCGTCGAGCACACGTCGACGAGGTCGACGTCGGCGCACTCGACCAGCTGG
This sequence comes from Candidatus Methylomirabilota bacterium, assembly GCA_046725765.1. GTDB lineage: Bacteria > Methylomirabilota > Methylomirabilia > Rokubacteriales > CSP1-6 > AR12. The sequence continues at coordinate 15,209 of JBKOZH010000155.1, forward strand.
CGCACGTCGGTGAAGGCGCGTGGGATGTCGTGGTGCTTGGCGAACTTCTCCACGTCGGCGCGCGTGCGCGAGCAGACGGCGGCCAGCCGCACGCGGTTAGGGATCAGCGGACGATAGTTGACGGCATGCAGGTCGGCGGCGAAGCGCGCGCCGACGATGCCAACGCCGAGGGGCGGCACTCGCCGCTCCTAGCGCTGCGAGATGGGCACGTACGTGGCGCGCGTGGCGCCCGTGTACTCCGCCCGCGGACGGATCAGCCGATTGTTGCCGTGCTGCTCGAGCACGTGCGCGGCCCAGCCCGCCACGCGGCTCATCGCAAAGATCGGCGTGAACTGGTCGGTCGGGATGCTCATCGCCGCGTAGCCCGCGCCCGAGAAGAGGTCGACGTTCGGGTAGATGTGCTTTTCTTCGGTGACCACGCGCGCGACGGTGTTGAGGATCTGCACCTTGCTGTCGTCGCCCACCTGGCGGCCCAGCTCGCCCGCAAGCCGGCGCAGGTGCTTGGCGCGCGGGTCCTCGACGCGGTAGACGCGGTGACCGAAGCCCATGATGCGCGCCTTGTCGGCGATGGCCTTGCGGATCCAGGCCTCGGCCTTCGACGGATCCTTGATCTTGTCGACCATGAGCATGACCTGCTCGTTGGCGCCGCCGTGCAGCGGGCCCTTGAGCGCGCCGATGGCCGAGGTGATCGCGGAGTACATGTCCGACAGCGTGGCCGCCGTGACACGGGCGGCGAACGTCGAGGCGTTGAACTCGTGGTCCGCGTGCAGGATCAGCGCGACGTCGAAGGTCTTGGCGGCGAGCTCGGTCGGCTTCTTGCCGAACATCATGTACAGGAAGTTGGCCGCGAGGTTCAGCTTCGGATCCGGCGCCACCGCGGCCTTACCGCGGCGGATGCGCTCCCACGTCGCGACCAGCGTCGGCATCTGCGCGGTGAGGCGGATCGCCTTGCGGATCTCGGCCTCGCGCGAGTTGTCGCCGGAATCGGGATCGAATGCCGAGAGCGCGGACACGCCGGTGCGCAGCACCTCCATCGGCGTCGTCTTCTTCGGCAGCGTGCGCAGCAGGTCAAGGATCTTCGGCGGCAGCTTCCGCGTCGCGCTCGCGCTCAGCGTCTTGTAGAACGCCTCGTACTCTTTCTTCGTCGGCAGCGCGCCATACCAGAGCAGGTAGATGACTTCTTCGAAGTTGGACTGCGCCGCGAGGTCGTCGACGTCGTAGCCGCGGTAGATCAGCCGTCCTTCGCGTCCATCGATGAAACAGATATCCGACGTCGAGACGACGACGTCCTCGAGGCCGGCCTTGTTCACGGTACTCATGGCGTCAGTCTCCTCGCGGGGTGGGATTGAAACGGTTGGTTTGTATCATGGAAGGCCG
>JBKOZH010000013.1:0-47199 GCA_046725765.1 Candidatus Methylomirabilota bacterium
AGAAGGCGCGCGAGTGGATGGACGAGGCCATCGCGCTCATCAAGCCCGGAGTGACGACGGACAAGATCGCGCGCGCGTTTCCCAAAGCGCAGGACATCGGCTTCGAGAGCGAGATGGCCGCGTTCGGGCTGAATTTCTGCCACGGCATCGGGCTCGGCCTGCACGAGCGGCCGATCATCAGCCGGCTCAATTCGTTCGACGACCCCATGGAGCTTCAGGCGGGCATGATGTTCGCGGTCGAGACGTACTGCCCGGCCACCGACGGCACGTCGGCCGCGCGCATCGAGGAAGAAGTGATCGTCACGCCGGGCGGGGCGCAGATCATCACCCTGTTCCCGGCCGACGAGCTGCCGATCGCCAACAAGTACTGAGCCTGGCGTGGGTCGCCGTCCGTCCGCGAGCGCCCGGCTCGAGTACGATCGGCGCGTGAATCGCGTCATCGACCACATTCGCGGGCATCTGGCCGAGCCGCTCACGCTCGACGAGCTCGCGCGGGTCGCCGCGTTCTCACCCTTCCACTTCGATCGCGTCTTCAAGGCCGTCGCCGGCGAGACGCTGTTCGGATTCGTCCAGCGGGTGCGCGTCGACCGCGCGGCGTCCGCGCTGCTCGCGCGGTGCGACGCCAGCGTGCTCGAGATCGCGCTGGATCACGGCTTCGCGTCGGCGGCGACGTTCGCGCGCGCCTTCCGGGCGCGCTTCGGCATGTCCGCGACGCGCTGGCGGGCCGGCGGCGGCGCACGCTGGCGCGCCCGCCACGGCCGCAATCCGGGCAAACAGCTTCGCAACCTCCGCAAAGCAGGTGGCCGGCGGGCGCGGAACACTCGTGAGAGAAAGGAGGGCGCCATGAGTGTTCGTGTCCAGCAGCAGCCTGCATATCACGTCGCCTATATGCGTTACGTCGGGCCGTTCGGGCCGGGCGGCATTCCCGAGCTGTGGCAGCGCTTCAATCGCTGGCGAGCGGCCCACGATCTGTTTCGGCCGGACAGCCTCACGCTCGGCGTCACCAACGACGATCCGGGCATCAGCGGAGACAAGGCGCGTTACGACGCATGCGTCGTCGTCTCCCGCGAATTCGCGCCGGACCGGCTCGTGAACGTCATGGACATTCCGGCTGGCACCTACGCCGTCGCAGACTTCGTCGGAACCGCGCACGACATCGTGCCGGCGTGGGAGCGGGTGTTCGCGGCCTGGCTGCCCGGCAGCGGCTATCAGCCGGGCGATCGCCCGTGCTACGAGCTCTATCGCGGCGATCCCACGGTGGACGGCGCGAAGGGCGGGTTCCGCTGCGACCTCTGCCTGCCGGTGCGTCCGCTCTGAGACCGACGCTCGCCGTGACGCCCGGCCGCGCGGTAGAGTCTGCCCATGTCGCGCGACTGCATGCTCTGCCGCGCCGAGCGGATCACGCCCTGGTTCCACGAAGACGACATCTGCTGGATCGCGGAATGCGAGATCTGCGAGACGCCGATGGTCGTCTGGCGCCAGCACGGCGTCGATCCGCCCAACGAGCATCTCTCCCACATGCTGGCGCATCTGAAAGACGTGGCACAGCGACAGATCGGCGAGCATTGGTTGGACCGGCACATGCGCAACATCCCCGACCACTGGCATGCCCACGCGAGGCCGGCTGGCGGATTCTTCGGGCGGTAGAATCGACCCATGGCCACGCCTGACCGCATCAGCTTCGGCCGCGACGGCTCGACGGACCTCCAGACGGCGCTCGCCGGCGACATCGGCGGCGTTCCGTTCCGCACCGAGCTCTCGCTCAAGCCCGTCATCGATTTCTGGACGCGCATGGCGGGCAAGGACTCGGCAAAGGGCGCCGTCGCGCGCGTCATCACCGAAGAGGTCGCGAAGGTGCCCGAGCTGCTGGGGCCGCTGACCGACTGCGCAGTCATCGAGCGCCACGAGGACCTGCTGGATCTGCTCATGGCCGCCGCGTTCCCACCGGCGGGACGCGAGCGCGGCTACGGCGCCGCCATGGTCCCGTTCCAGCTGCACGGCTTCTATGCCACACCGCCGATGGAGCGGCTCTTGATGACCGAAGACTGGCGGCTCAAGGGCAGCGTCAACCTCGACGCCGAGATGGTCGGCGCCATGCGGCGCGCCTACGCCTACGCGCTGGTGCTCCAGCGCATGTACGGCATCGACCTCGAGCTCGACCAGCCCTTGACCCTGACCGTCCCCGACCCTGAGACGGGCCTGGACCGCCACTTCCGGCTGCTCTTCGACTGGACCTTTGTCGACGTCGAGGCCAAAGGTCCGCTGCCCGAGTTGCCTCCGGACATCTCCAGGCGCGTGCAGACCGACCTGCTCGGCGCTCAGGGGCTCGGCGACCTGCTGCCGTCGGATCGCTTCGTGCTCCGCGGCTTCACCATCCTCAAGGCCCTCGAGGTCACGGACCAGGAGGTGCTGTCCGCGCTCAAGCGCGACCTCATCGACCGCGAGTCGATCGTCTCGAAGGAGCGCTTCTGTGGTGTCGAGGCTCGCCTTCGCACGCTGTTCCGCCGGCCCAACCTCAAGCTGGGTATCGGCGCCATCGACGGCGAGCGCGTGCTGATCCTCAACGACTTCTCGTCGCATGAGCACTCGTGCATCTTCGCGGACTCCGCGCACCACAAGGTCTCGGAGTTCGCCGGGACGGTCTACGCGCGCGCGGTGGAGAGCGGAAAGCCGATCATCATCGAGGATCTCGCCGCCATGCCGAACCGGACGCCCGTCGAGCGCTCCGTGCTCGCCTCGGGCGTCCGCACGCTGGTCGTCGCGCCGCTGCACTACCAGAACCGCGTGATCGGCACACTCGAGCTCGGCTCGCCGGAGCCCGACGACATCGACGCCGCGCACCTGCCGAAGCTGAACGAGGTGGTGCCGCTCTTCGCCATGGCCGTGCGGCGCAGCATGGACGAGTTCAATGCGCGGGTGCAGACCGAGATCAAGGAGCGCTTCACCGCGATTCATCCGGTGGTGGAGTGGCGCTTCCGCAAGGCGGTGCTCGACGAGCTGGAGCGCAACGGAAATCCCGCCGCCGCCGAGCTGCAGCCGATCGTGTTCGAGAACGTCCACCCGCTCTACGCGCTCTCCGACATTCGCGGCTCGTCGGTGCAGCGCGAGCGCGCGATCCAGGCGGATCTCCTCAGCCAGCTGGCGCTCGCCCGCGAGGTCGTGGACGTCGCGTACAAGGCCCGCCGCCTGCCGGCGCTCGACCAGCTGCGCTACCGCGTCGATCGGCACGCCGAGCAGATCCGCGACGGCGTCGCCGCCGGGGACGAGGTCGGGATCGTGTCATTTCTGAGGGCCGAGGTCGAATCCCTCTTCGACCACCTCGGCGCGTTCGGCGAGGCCGTGCGCGGCGCCATCGAGGCCTACCAGGGCGCGCTCGATCCGCGCCTCGGCGCGGTCTACGGTCAGCGCCGGGTGTTCGAGGAGAGCGTGACCCGCATCGCCGACATGATCTCGTCGTACCTGGATCTCGAGGAAGAAGCGGCCCAGGACATCTATCCGCACTACTTCGAGAAGCAGAAGACCGACGGCGTGGATCACCAGATCTACGTGGGCGGTTCGCTGGTGGAGGACGGCCGCTTCGATCCGCTCTACCTCAAGAGCCTGCGGCTCTGGCAGCTGATGGTCACGTGCGGCGTCGCCGCGCGCGCCGACCGGCTGACGGCCGAGCTGCCGGTGCCGCTGCAGGTCACACATCTCGTGCTCGTGCAGCACGCGCCGATGTCAATCCGCTTCCGCTTCGATGAGAAGCGCTTCGACGTGGACGGCGCGTACGACATTCGCTACGAGATCGTGAAGAAGCGGATCGACAAGGCCGTGATCAAGGGCACGATGGAGCGCGTCACCCAGCCCGGCAAGCTCGCGATCGTGTACGGACAGGCGAGCGAGGCCGTGGAATATCGCGGCTACCTGGAGTATCTGCGCCACCTCGGCTACGTCACCGGCGAAGTGGAAGAGGTCGACCTCGAGGAGCTGCAGGGCGTCCACGGCCTGCACGCGCTGCGTGTGGCCGTCGCGACACGCGACCTGCCCGCCGAGCCGTTCGCCGCGCAGGCGTTTCGCACCGCCGCCCGCTGAGGCCGGTGGCGCGGATCGCCGGCGTTCTCTTCGACATCGGCGGCGTCGTCCAGGACTCGCCGCTGCACGCGATCGCGCGATACGAGCGCGACCACGGCCTGGCCGTCAACGCCATCAATCGTGCGGTCGTCGCCTCCGGTGAGACGGGCGCCTGGTCGCGCCTGGAGCGCGGGGAGCTGACACTGGACGCCTGGTGCTCGCCGTTCGAAGCCGACTGTCGCGCCCACGGCGTGAGCGTCGACGGCAAGCGGCTCATGCAGTACATCGCCGAGGCCGGGCGCGAGCGCCCGCAGATGCTGCGTGCGATTGCGCGCCTGCGCGAGCACGGACTGCGCGTCGGCGCGCTCACCAACAATTGGGTGCGGGACGACGTGCCCGCCGGCCCGCACCGCCTGCAGAGGCACTTCGACGTCGTGGTCGAATCGCAGGCCGTCGGCCTGCGCAAGCCCGATCCCCGGATCTACGAGCTCGCCTGCCGGCAGCTCGGGGTGATGCCGCCGGAGACCGCATTTCTCGACGACATCGGCGCCAATCTCAAATCGGCGCGCGCGCTCGGCATGCACACGATCAAGGTGGACGACCCGAGCGTCGCGCTGCGCGAGCTGTCCGCGCTCGTCGGGTTCGACCTGCTCGGCTGACCGGCGCCGGCGCGCGACGCGCGTATCATGTCGCCATGGCCAACCCGCGTGGACGGCTGCCCAAGGCGCGCCGCGAAGACCTGAACGATCACCTGCGGCGCATGCTGGATCGCTGGTACGAGAACGCCTACAAGGACGACAACCTCTTCCTCACGATGGCGCGCCGTCCCGGGCTGCTGGACGCGACGTGGGGATTCATCCGCTACATCTACGGCGGCGGCTCGCGCGTCGAGCCCGAGCTCTTCGAGCTCGTCCGCGTGAAGCTCGCGTGGAACAACCGCTGCGTGCACTGAAGCCTCGCGCGATCCTCCTCGGCCGTGAGCCGAGGCGCGACGGAAGCCCTGGTGGCCAAGCTCGCCGACTACGAGCACTCCGATCTCCCGGAGCGCACGAAGGCGGCGCTGCGACTGGCCGACCGGTTGACGGGCGAGCAGCCGACGGTGGATGAGGCGTTCTACGAAGAGCTTCGCGGACAGCTGAGCGACGACGAGATCCTCGATCTCGGCATGACCATCGCGTTCGCGAGCGGCTGGCAGCGCTTCATCGAGGCGTTCGGGATCGTGCCGGACCGCTGGCGCGACGGCACACCGCTCCCGTTCCACGCGCTGCACGAGCGCGACTGAAGCGCCGCGGGCTCAGTTAGAAGAGACGACGTCGAGTCGCGGCGAACGCGACGAACAGACCCGGTCCGAGCAGCAGCGCGGAGCCGGGCTCGGGGACCGCGGCCGGGGGCACGAAGCGAAAATCGTCGATCGCGAAGGCGTCGCCGCGCCGGCTGTTCGGACCGATGTCGATGTACGCGATGTCCCCGCTCGGGCGGTTGAAGCCCACGAAGACTCCGGGCCCCGGCGTCGTGTGCGCCGCCGGGAAAAGTCCACCGTGGTACGTCGGCGGCAAGACTTCGCCGTTCTCCAGCACCAGAGTCTCGAGCAGCGCGCCTCCCGCACCGAACGCCGTGATCGTATACGTGCCCGGGGTTCCGGTTGGGGCGAAGAACTGGGTGTCGGAGAAGAAGAACTCGACGGACGACACAGGGAGCGAAAAGGTGGCCCGGATACCGGCGACGGTCGGGGACGGGAATCCGCCTTCCTGACTGCCCGTGAGCACACCCGAGCCGCTGCTGGAACCGTAGCCGAACAAAGTTGGCGAGTTGTCGATCTGAGGCCGCGACGTGCCATTCGGCAGGCTTGAATAGCTGCTGCCCCCGATCTGGCTGAACGTCACGCCCGAGAGCGTCCCGATCAGCGTGCCCTCGGCAAAGCCCTCGAACGTGAGCAACGTCCCGCCGGTGGTCTGGGGCGTGAAGCTCTGCAGCGGTGCCGCGTGCGCGCCGCCGTGAAGCGCGAGGAGCATGCCCGTCACGACGGCGAACATCGAGAGATGCCTCGTCTGCCTCATTGCCCGCAAGCTCCTCACTCAGCAGAGGCGCAGATTCAACGCAAGGGAAACCGCGCGAAGAGTGCAGCCGCAGTGCCAAGCGTTTGGGCGCTCAAACTCGTTGGGAGATTCGTCAGTTAGCAGCTCGCCGCTTCGGCGATGCTCGCGAGCTGTAATCGTTTCCGACGGTAGACGGCGCCCGCGACGCGATCCCTCGCGCACCCGCGGCTCATGAATCACCGCGCCGCGACGGCGAAAATCGCCAAATGCTGCGCGGCGGACCGGTGTAAGAACTTCCGACGCTGGTTCGCAGCGTCGGGGTATCGCGGTTCACACCGCGCGACTGACCTTGTCGCGGAGGAACTGGTCGATCTCGGCGGCATCGAAGCCAAGCTCGCCCAGGATCGCGCGCGTTTGGGACGCAAAGGCCGGCGTCGGTGCGCCCGGCTGAAAGCCGTCGCCGTCGAGCCGGACGGGCGGCGCCAGCACGCGCACGCGCCCGAGCACGGGATGCGGCAGATCGTGGAAGAAGCCGTTGGCCCGCGCCTGCTCGTCATCGAACAGCTCGACAGAGAAGCGCACGGCCGCGCCAGGCACTCCCCGCGCGTCGAACACGGCCTTCCACTCCGTCGCGGTGCGTGAGGCCATCACCGCCTCGCAGCGCGCGCCGAGCTCGGCGTAGTAGCGTTGCAGCGTCGCGCGATCGCCGGTCTTGGGTCCCTCGTCCTTCAGGCCGAGCACGTCCATGAACGTGCGCTGCAGGCCGGGGCTCACGCAAGCGACGCCGACGACGTCGTCCTTCGTGGCGTAGGTGCGGTAGTACACCTCGAGCATCGAGGGCGTCCGCGCCGACGCGACCGTCGCGTCCTGCTCCTCGAACGACCGGCCGGCCCGGCGCATGTGGGCGAGCTGCCCGCGCACATCGCCGTGCACCGGTCCGTCGATCGACTCGACGCGCACCATCGAGTTGTTTTGGGCCACGAGCGCCGCCATCATCAGCGCCGCGCTCACCTCGCCGCCGCGGCCGGTGCGCTCGCGGCGCAGCAGCGCGGACGAGACGCCGAACGCAAGCGACAGCGCGCAGATGTAGTCGGCGACGGGCGCCTCGCCGCTCGCGGGCACGCCGTCGCGCACTTTTCCAAGGGACGCCATCAACCCCGTCCGCGCCTGCACGACGAGGTCCATCCCGGCCAGCTGCGCGTCCGGGCCGTGACGGCCGAAGGCGCTGACGTTTCCGACGACGAGCCGCGGGAAGCGCGGCGCGAGCGACGCGTAATCCAGGCCGAACTCCTCGGCCAGTCCCGGACGAAAATTCGTCAACACCACATCGGCGCGCGCCAGCAGCGCGTCGATCACGGGCTTGGCGCGAGGGTGGCGCAGATCGAGCGGGAGCGAACGCTTGCCGCGGTTGCGCGACAGAAAGTGGCGCGTGTCGCCGCCCGGCAGCGGCGTGAGCTGCCGCACCGGATCTCCCTCGAGCGACTCGATCTTGATGACGCGCGCGCCGCCCTCGGCGAGCAGCTGCGCGCAGAACGGAACCGCGATGAACTGACCGAACTCGACGACCTCGATGTCGGCGAACGGGCGGGATGGGTCCATGGCGGCGGCTAGCGTAGCACGCGGTCCCGTCTGCTATTCTCTGGGGCCATGACCTCAGGCCTCGAAGACCGCTTCCAGACACTGCACGAGATCGTCCGCGCCGCGAAGAACCGCCTGCCCGCCGGCGAGTGGGATTACCTCATGGGCGCGACGGAGACCGAGACCACGCTGCGGCGCAATCGCCTGGCGCTCGACTCGATCGCCTTCCGGCCGCGCGTGCTGCGCAACGTCTCGAAGGTCGATGCGACCTCGACGTTCCTCGGCCGGCCCGTGCGCATCCCCGTCATGTTCGCGCCGATCGGCTCGGTGGAGTCGTTCACGCCGGGCGGCGGCGCCACCGCCGCCGAGGCCTCCGCCGCATTCGGCGTCCCGCAGATGCTGTCGAGCGTGTGCAACCCCGGCCTCGAAGCCGTCGCCAAGGCCGCCGACAACTTCCGCATCTTCCAGCTCTACGTCCGCGGAGACGACGCCTTCGTGGACGACTGGGTGCGGCGCGCGGTCGGCAACGGCTATGCCGCGTTCGCCATCACCGTCGACACCGCCTCCTACAGCCGGCGCGAGCGCGACCTGGCGCGGCGCTTCGTGAAGCCGTGGCGTCAGCGTGCGAGCGGGCACGACTTCCAGGCGGCGTTCTCGTGGGACCACATCAAGCGCTTCAAGGACACGCACACGATCCCGTTGATCCTCAAGGGCATCGCCACGGCGGAAGATGCGGCCCTCGCGTGCGAGCACGGCGTCGACGTGGTCTACGTCTCCAATCACGGGGGCCGGCAGCTCGACCACGGCCGCGGCTCGACCGACGTCCTGCCGGAAGTCGTGCGGGCGGTGGCCGGACGCGCGCGCGTCATCGTCGACGGGGCGTTCCAGCGCGGCACGGATGTGGTGAAGGCGATGGCGCTCGGCGCGGATCTGGTCGGGATGGGTCGCATGCCGTGCATCGGCCTCGCCGCCGCGGGCGCCGCCGGCTGCGTGCGCGTCATGGAGCTGCTCGAGGACGAGATCCGCATCGCGCTGGCGCTGCTCGGCGTCAGCAGCTGGAAGGAGCTGGACGCGTCCTATCTGCACCAGGGCGCGCCCGTCGTGGCCGTCCCCCGGGTGACGAGCGCCTTTCCGCTGCTGGACGAGCCCGGCTACTAGCCGGCTACCACGGCAGGATCTCGGGGCGGAAGTCCTCGATCCGCTCCTTGACGACGAACACCGGGTCGATGCCGTAGAGCCGCCGCGCGTTGTCGCCGAGGAGCTTCTTCTGCACGGGCTGCGGCACGCCGAACTTCTCCATCGCCTCCAGCGCCTCCCACACGTCCTCGGCGTCGTGATGCGGATAGTCGGACGACCAGATCCCGACGTTCTCGTAGAGATCCCACATGCGGTAGACCGGCACCTCGTCGCTCTCGAACGCGATGAAGCAGCGGCGATAGAACGTGTCGTAGGGATCGGCGATCGTCCGTTCGCGGCCGCGCTGAAACGCATAGAGGTCGAGGAAGTTGCGGCTGCGTCCGAGCACCATCGGCAGCCACGTCGCGTTGGACTCGAGGACGGCGCACTTCAGGCGCGGAAACTTCTCGAGCCAGCCGGTCATGAGCACGGTGGTGAGCCACGTCATCGCCTCCATGATGAAGCCCAGCGACTCGCTCGCATCGATGGTGGGCTCCATGGCGAAGACAACGTTGCTGACGAACTGGCCCGGTGAGTAGACGACCGCCTCGTCGGTGAAGAGCAGCCCGGTGCCGGCGCCGCGCGTCTGGGCGATGCGCTGCGCCCACTCGGACGTGAGCGCCTCCCGTGAGGGGAACGTGTGCATCGCGAGCACCACGCCGAGCTCCTCGAACTCCCGCCAGAGCGGATCGAACTCCGGCAGCGTCGGATAGCGGCCGTTCCAGAAGCACGGACGCACGGCCGCCGCCTTGAAGCCCTTCTTCGCCACCCGGCGCAGCTCGGCGATCGAGTACTCGACGCTCTGGATCGGCAGCACCGCACACGGAAACAGACGCCGCCGGTCCGCGGCCGCATAGTCGTCGACCCAGTCGTTGTAGGCCGTGGCCAGCACGCGCGCGGCCTCGGCGTCGCGCACGAGCGCCAGCCGGACGAACCACGACGGAAACAGCATGACCTGGTCGGTGCCGAGCGCGTCCATGTCGCGCAACCGCGCGTGCGGGTCCCGGCAGCCCTTGAGGCGGCCGAAGCGCGCTTGCCACTCCTCGGTGCCGGGCGTCAGACGACCGACGTCTTTCTTGTCCCAGCGCGGCCAGCCGACCTCCGCCGCGTTCGCGCGCTCGCGCGACGCCGGCACCGCGCGGCCGTTGATCAGCAGCGTGTCGGTGTCGGTGTGGAAGTGAAACTGCGTCTTCACCCACGTACGCACATGTGCCGGCACGTACTCGTCCCAGATCTCGGGCGGCTCGACGATGTGGCTGTCGCAGTCGAAGACGGGGAACGACTTGGTGGCCATCGGCGCCTCCTCGGCGGGTCGCGACCGGTCCGCGTGCCGCGGAGGCTATCACAAGCGCCGAGGGCGGCGGGGGCCCGCGGTACACTGGCGCGCGGAGGACAGGTCATGACCACGCACGCGGGGCCGCGGGGACACGCCGTCGTCGTTCAACCCACCGAGGGACCGTCGTACTGGCAGCCGGTGCCCGCCAACGGCCACGCCGATCCCAAGCTCACGCCCGATCTCACGCGCTTTCCGGCGCTGGCGATGGGCTATCAGACGATCGCGCCCGGCGGCCGCGTGCGCGAGCACTCGCACGGCGATCAGATCGAGCTGCAGATCTGCTTCCGCGGCCGCGGCCACGTCGTCGTCGACGGCGCCAAGCACGCGCTCGTCCCGGGCACCGCGTGTTTTCTGGGCTACGACGTCAAGCACGAGATCGTGAACGACGGCGCCGAGGAGCTCGTGATGCTGTGGATGATCACGCCGCACGGGCTGGAAGACTTCTTCAAGGCCATCGGCCGGCCTCGGACGGCGGGCGAGCCGGCGCCCGCGCCGTTTGCGCGTCCGGAGGACGTCGTCGCGGTCGAGCGCGCGATGGGGATGAACGACACGCGTGCGTAGCGCCATCGCAGCGGCGCTGATCCTGGCGGCCGTGGCCCCGGTGAGCGCCGCCGACGTCACGCTGGTCGGCACCGACGGCCGCGCGGCGCTGTCCGAGGCCGAGCAGGACGAGATCAGCGCGGTCGTGAAGCGGGAGGCGGAGAGCTGCAGCATCAGCTCGGCTGTCTTTCCCGACATCTTCGTCGACCGTGACGCGGGCGCGGAATGGGTGACGCTGGAGGGCCGTCCGCACCTCTACGTGCGCTACGAGACGCCCGTCGTGATCCGGCGCGGCAGCCGGCAGGTCCTGGCCACCGAGGTGCTCACGGCGCTCGACAATCCGAAGTTCCCCCGCCAGCCGCTGACCCGACACGACGGCGTGGTGACGATGCACGCCAAGTGCTCGGGCGAGCACGGCATCGAGCTGATGTGTCTGCCCGCGCTGCGCCCGTATTTCGAGCCGGGAGTGCTCGACAACAACTGCGCCGTCCTCGAGCGCGTCAGGCGGCCGTCCTAGCCATGCCGACCGTCTCGATCGGCGACGCCGAGATCTATTACGAGGAGAAGGGCCAGGGGCCGCCGCTGATGCTGGTGCCCGGTCTTGCCGGCACGGGCGCCTTCTTCATCTCGCAGGTCCCGGAGTTCTCGCGTGACTTTCGCACGATCGTGCACGACCACCGCGGGGCGGGACGCAGCACGTACTCGCGCATCAGGTACTCGGTGGAGCAGATGGCGGATGACACGCTGCGACTGATGGATGTGCTCGGCGTGGACGCCGCGCACTTCGTCGGCCACTCCACCGGCGGCGCCATCGGGCAGGTCATCGCGACCGAGCATCCCAAGCGCCTGCGGAGCCTCGTGCTGAGCGCGACATGGGCGGGTCCCGATCCGTACTTCCGGCGCCTATTCGAGAGTCGCAGGCAGACGCTGCTCGACTCGGGCGTGGAGGCGTATCTCAAAGCCTCTTCGCTGGTGCAGACGACGCCGCGGTGGGTGAGCGAGAACGACGAGTTCCTCACCGAGCTGCACGCTGTCACCATTGCGAGCTCGGCGCCGGTCGAGATCATGGCCAGCCGGATCGACGCGATCCTGAAGCACGATCGCCGGCACCGCCTGCGGCAGATCCGTGTGCCGACGCTCGTCATCGTCGCCCGCGACGACATGATCACGCCGGCGTTCTACTCCGAGGAGCTCGCCTCGGCGATCCCCGGCGCCAAGCTGGTGGTGCTCGAGGGCGGCGGCCACTTCTCTCCGGCCATTCAGTCCACGCCCTACAACGCCGCCGTCGGCGCGTTCCTGCGCGCCCTGCGCTGACCCCCGTTCAGAGGAGACCTGCATGAGGATTCCGGACGCGGTGCGGACCGTCGTCGACACCGCCCCCTTCGCGCATCTCACCACGCTCAACGCCGACGGCGGCCCGCAGATAACCGTCGTGTGGGTCGACATCGAGGGCGACGAGTTCGTCATCGGTCACATGGGCGAGCGACGGAAGACACGCAACGTCCGCCACGACCCGCGGGTGGCGCTCTCGATGCTCGCGACGACGATGAGCCCGATGGGCCTGCGCGAGTACGTCGTGGTGTACGGTCGCGCCCGCGTCACCGAGGGGGGCGCGGTGCCGCTGCTGCAGAAGCTCGCGCGGCGCTATCTCGGGCCCAACGTCGATTTTCCGCCGCCGCAGTTTCGCGAGCAGCCGGGCTTCATCACGCGGATCACGCCGGAGCGCTTCGGCGGCGTCGGCGTCTGGAACCCGCCCAAGCGCTGACGCCGAACCGCACGTCATCGCCGGCGACGGCTCAGCGCAGCGCCGCGAAGACGCTCCGGGCCAGGCGCGGCAGCTCCGGATCGCGCGCGCCCATCAGCAACACCGTGTCGCCGGGGCGCGCCTCGCTGGCGACCCAGCGCACGACCGCCGGGTGGTCGGCCGCGTATGCACTGCTGACGTCCGCGGCCAGATCCCGGCTCGACAGATCGCGCGTGACGGTCCCGCCCGCGTAGTAGATCTCCGCGTAGCAAAGACGATCGGCAGGGCGCAGCAGGCGAGGAAGCATCTCGCGGAGCTCGCCGCGCAGGAAGCGCGCGGGCCCGAACCCATGCGGCTGGAACACCGCGACGACGCGCGCCGCACCCGCCTGCGCGGTGGTCAGCGCCGCGCGAATCTTCTCCGCGTTGTGCGCGAAATCGTCGATGACCCGGATGCCGGACGCCGTGATGCCGATCGTCTCGAAGCGCCGTGCCACGCCGGGAAAGCGCGGGAGCAGCGCCTCGACGTTCGCGCGCGCGACGCCCAGCTCGAGCGCGATGAGTGCGGCGGCCGCCGCGTTCTCGAGATTGTGCAGGCCCGGCTGCGGCACGTCGAGGGCGACGTCGAGGCCGCGCCAGCGCAGGAGGCCGGCCGCGCGCGCCGGCCCGAGCACCCGCGCCGTCACGGGGGCGGCGGCTCCACTCGCGACGCCGTAGGTCGTCGCCCCGACGTCGCGGCCGAGCGCCGCGGCCTCGGCACAGCGCGCGTTGACCAAGAGCCGCCCGCACTGCGCGGCGAAGGTCGCGAACTGCTTGCGCAGCGGCTCGAGCTCCGTGTGATCGCGGCTGATGTTGTGGATCAGTCCCAACGCTGGCTGATAGCCCACCAGCGTGCCGTCGGACTCGTCGGCCTCGGCCACCACGGCGCCGTCGACCGTCCCGGTCACCAGGCAGCCGCCGCCGCCCTCACCGACCAGCGCGGCGCCGCCGATGACGGCGGCCGGCGCAGCGGACTCGCGCGCCAGCCACGCGAGCATCCCCGTGATCGTGCTCTTGCCGCTGGTGCCGCTCACGGCGACACCGGGGCGGGCGGTGTTGACCATCTCCGCCAGCAGCGCGGGCCGCGCGATCGTCGTAAGCCCGAGCGCGCGCGCCGCGCTCATCTCAGGCGTGTCGGCTTCCACCGCCGTCGAGAAGACGAAGCGATCGATGCCCACGGTGATCGCGCGACCGTCGTGCGGGACGAGCTCGACGCCGGCCGCGCGCAGCGCATCGGCGGCCTCGCGGTTTCGGCCCACATCGAACGCGCGATCCGAGCCCTGCACGCTGTGCCCGCGGGCCCGCATCAACCGCGCCAGCGGGCTCATGCCCGCACCGCCCACGCCCGAGAAGTGATAGCGCATTGGCCCATCGTACCGAGGAGGCCGCGCTACAATCCAGAGGCGATGACGGACGGTGCGCACGGCCTGGCCCGGGGACTGACGAACTACGGCGACGCCGACTTCTCGCTCTATCTGCGCCGCTCGTTCGCGACGTCCATGGGGTACTCACGCGAGATGCTCGCACGCCCCGTCGTCGGTATCGCGCAGTCGGCGAGCGGCTTCAACAACTGCCATCGGCACTTTCCCGAGCTGATCGACGCCGTCAAGCGCGGCGTCGTCGCCGCCGGCGGACTACCGCTGGACTTTCCCACGATCTCCCTCGGCGAAGTCTTCCTGTCGCCGACGAGCATGATGTTCCGCAATCTGATGTCGATCGACGTCGAGGAAATGATTCGCGCTCAGCCGATGGACTCCGTGGTGCTCGTCGGCGGCTGCGACAAGACGGTACCCGCCCAGCTCATGGGCGCGGCGTCGGCGGACGTCCCAGCCGTGCAGCTGCTCGCGGGGCCGATGATGCCCATGCCGTATCACGGCGAGCGCCTCGGCGCTTGCACCGACTGCCGGCGGTTCTGGGCGAAGTACCGCGCCGGCGGGCTGAGCGCGACCGAGATTCAGGAGGTCGAAGGCAACCTGGCGACGACGGCCGGCACGTGCGCCGTGATGGGCACCGCATCGACGATGGCGTCGATCGCCGAGACGCTCGGCATGGCGCTGCCCGGCACGGCGGCCATCCCGGCGGTGCACGCCGATCGCCTGCGCGCGGCTGAGGCGAGCGGCCGCCAGGCCGTCGCGCTCGCGGCCGCGAAGCTGACGCCGTCGAAGATCATCACCGCGAAGTCCGTCGAGAACGCGCTGCGCGTGCTGCTCGCCATCGGCGGCTCGACGAACGCGATCATCCATCTCACCGCGATCGCGGGCCGCGTCGGCGTGCCGATCTCGCTCGAGCGTCTCAACGAGCTCAGCGACTCGACGCCCGTGCTGGTGGATCTCAAGCCCACGGGTCAGCACTACATGTCCGATCTGCACGCCGCCGGCGGCGTCGGCGCCGTGCTGCGCGAGCTCAAGCCGCTGCTGCACCTCGATTGCCTGACGGTCACCGGGGAGACGCTCGGCCAGCGTCTCGCTGGCGAGCCGGCGTGGGTCGACCGCGCCGTCGTGCGCGCGCTCGACGATCCCTATCAGAAGCAGGGCGGGCTCGTCGCGCTGTTCGGCTCGCTCGCGCCGAGCGGCGCCATCCTCAAGCGCTCCGCAGCGGATCCCGCGCTGTTCGAGCGTGAGGCGCGCGCCGTCGTGTTCTCGTCGCTGGACGATCTCGCCGCGCGCGTCGACCGGGCGGACCTCGACGTCAGCGCCGACGACTTCCTCGTGCTGCAGAACGCCGGGCCGAAGAGCGGCTACGCGATGCCGGAAGCCGGCTACCTACCGATTCCGGCCAAGCTTGCGAAGACCGGCGTGAAGGACATGGTCCGCATCTCCGACGCGCGGATGAGCGGGACCGCGTACGGCACGATCGTGCTGCACGTGTCACCCGAGGCCGCCGTCGGGGGGCCACTGGCGCTCGCGAAAACCGGCGACCGGATCCGCCTCAGCGTCGCGCGGCGCAGCATCGATCTGCTCGTCGACGAGGCAGAGCTGGGCCGTCGCCGTGCCGCGTGGCGGCCGCCCACGACGCCGCCGACGCGCGGCTACGCGAAGCTCTACATGCAGTCCGTGCTCCAGGCCGAGCACGGCTGCGATTTCGATTTTCTGAGACGAGAGGAGCCCCGAGCGTGAATCGCAAGCGCATCACCGGCGTGCTGTCTCCGGTCGTCACCCCGTTCAAGCCCGACCTCTCACCCGACGCCGAAAAATTCGTTCGGCAGTGCCGGTGGCTGCTCGCGCAGAACGTCGGCCTCGCGGTGTTCGGGACGAACTCCGAGGCCAACTCGCTGGCGACCGAGGAGAAGATCGAGCTGCTCGATCGCCTCGTCGCTGCCGGACTCGATACCGGACGCATGATGCCGGGCACCGGCTGCTGTGCGCTGACCGATTCCGTGCGGCTCACGAAGCACGCGGTGAAGCTCGGCTGCGGCGGCGTGCTGATGCTGCCGCCGTTCTACTACAAGGGCGTGTCGGACGACGGCCTCTTCCGGAACTTCGCGGAGATCGTCGAACGCGTCGGTGATAGCGGGCTGCGGATTTACCTCTACCACATCCCCCCGGTGTCGAACGTGCCGATCACGCTCACGCTGATCGAGCGGCTGCTGAAGGCCTACCCCGGGGTCATCGCCGGCGCGAAGGACTCCGGCGGCGACTGGAACAACACCAAAGCGATGCTCGACCGTTTCGCGTCTGCGGGCTTCGACGTGTTCCCGGGCGCCGAGACGTTCCTGCTCGCCGGCATGCGGAACGGCGGCGCCGGCTGCATCAGCGCCACCGCCAACACGAACCCCGCGGCGATCGCGCGGCTCTACGATACCTGGCGCGACGCCGACGCCGACGCGCAGCAGAAGCGGCTGGACGAGATCCGCGGCACGTTCGCAAAGTATCCGATGATCCCCGCGCTCAAGGCCGCGATCGCGCACTGGTCCGGCGTCGCCGAGTGGTCGACCGTGCGCCCGCCGCTCGTGGCGCTGACGAAAGAACAGTCCGCGTCGCTGGTGAAGGATCTCAAGGAGCGCAGCTTCGACATGCCCGGACTGCGCGGGTAGACTCGACCGCATGGCCCTCGAGCATCCGTGGAAAGAGCCACCGGCGGCGGCGCAGACGATCGACGTCGCGCCGGGCGTGCGCTGGCTCCGCATGCCGCTGCCGTTCCAGCTCGACCACATCAACCTGTGGCTGCTCGCGGACGGCGATGGCTGGACGGCGGTCGACACCGGCGTCGCGCTGGCGCCGACGCGCGAGCGCTGGGAGCAGCTCTTCTCGCACGGCCTCGAGGGCAAGCCGATCCGGCGTGTGCTCGTCACGCACTTCCATCCCGACCACATCGGCAATGCCTCGTGGCTGACCGAGCGCTGGACGGCCGACCTCTGGTGCACGCAGACCGAATGGCTGGCTGCGGAATACGCGCTGCGCAGCCGCGACGATGCGGACCTCGACCGGCGCGTCGCGCACTACCGGCGCCACGGCATCGCCGAGGAGCACACGGCGAAGATGCGCGCGCGCGGCAACCACTACCCCGGCCTCGTCGGCGGCCTGCCGTTTCATTTCATGCCGATCGCCGACGCCGAGACGGTGACGGTCGACGGCCGGCGCTGGCGCGTGATTACCGCGCGCGGCCATTCGCCGGAGCACGCGTGTCTGTGGTGTGAAGACCTGCACGTGCTCATCGCCGGCGATCAGGTGCTGCCGAAGATCACGACCAACGTCAGCGTGTGGCCCGAGCGGCCGCGCGAGAACCCGCTGCGCTACTACCTCGACTCTCTCGCGCGCTTCTTGCGGCTGCCGGCGGACACGCTGGTGCTGCCCTCGCACGGTTTGCCCTTCCGCGGGCTGCATCACCGCCTTTCGACGCTGGTGCAGCACCACGACGCGCGTCTGGCCGAAGCCGCCGACGCGCTCATCGAGCCCAAGACCGGCGCCGAGCTGATCCCAGTGCTGTTCCGGCG
Organism: Candidatus Methylomirabilota bacterium; assembly: GCA_046725765.1. GTDB lineage: Bacteria > Methylomirabilota > Methylomirabilia > Rokubacteriales > CSP1-6 > AR12. The sequence continues at coordinate 17,435 of JBKOZH010000013.1, forward strand.
CGAGCTCGACACGCACCAGCTCGGCTTCGCGATCGGCGAGACGCTCGCACACCTGAACTTCCTCGAGGCCGAGGGCCGCGCGGTGCGCGAGCTCGGCCGCGACGGCGTCGAGCGCTTCCACAAGCCCTGAGCGGTCGCGGTCCAAAGAACGGGACCCGCACGGAGCCCGCGTCTCAACGAGGTGTTGACATGATCAATCTTGAAGGGGTCGTCGCCATCAAGTGGCAAGACGTTCCTGCCAGGGAGATCTCTCCCGGCATTCGAAAGCGGATCCTTTGGCAGGGGGGCAAATGGCGCCAAGGCGCAGATTCTTGAGATAGATGCGGGTGCGAAATTTACTCGCTTGGACGTCCACACTCCCGGACCCGAGGAAGTGTTACACAATCCCGCAGGGTCCGCGCATGTGCCTCAGTCAGAGTACGGCTGTGTGCTGTTCGTCTTTTTCCCCGAGGGATGAAAGACGAGCGACCGAACCGCGGCGCGTAGCCGATGTTAGGCGCTCGGCAGGAGACTCACGCCGATGCCGCTGGAAGGGGACTGGCAATGCCCGCGAAGGGCGATCTGAAAGCGCTGATCCACGAGATCTTCACCGAGGAAGCCGCGCACATGGGTCTCGACGAGGCCGTCGCCGACTTTCCGGTGAAGCACATCAACGACAAGGCGCCGAACGTGCCGTTCAGCTTCTGGCACATCCTCGAGCACATCCGCATCGCACAGACCGACCTGCTCGAGTACGTGGAGAACGCCAAGCATCTCTCCCCCTCATGGCCTGACGGTTACTGGCCCGCGCCGAACGCCACAACGGACGCCGCCGGATGGAAGAAAACGATCACGGCGATCAAGAAGGATCTCGACCGGATGGACACGATGCTCGCCGATCCGCGCATCGACGTCTTCGCGCCGGTGCCGTTCGCGAACAACAAGTCGGTCGTCCGCTGTGCGTTCGTCGCGATCGACCACAACGCCTACCACCTCGGAGAGTTCGCGATTCTGCGACAGGTGATGCAGCTCTGGCCGAAGAACCGAAAGGGCTGAGCGAGTCGCAGACCTCCCGCAGGTCGGTGGCATTACGCGTGCATTACAAACGGACGACGACGCTGAGCACCGTGGGTACCGCCGGCAACGGCGGCTGACGGAAAAGGCGGCGTTACAGCGGGCGGGGCCACGTACCACTCGGGCCTGGGTGAAAACCCAAGGAATCCGGGGTCGACGCCCCGCCCGTTGGCTTTTCAACGTCTACGAATCCGCAGCGCCCTGAGCTTCGGCGTTGGTCGTTTCCCGATTTCGGGGAGTCCAACCCGCCAATTTCAAGTAGCTCTTACGCACGGCGAGGCCAACTGGGGCCTGACCGCGGCCGCGCGGCAGGCCGACCGCCACTCCCGACGGTTGACAGAACCAACTTGATTAGTTGACTATTGTCAACCATCTCGGGAGGGTCCATGGCGAAGGCCGAGCTCGAGCGGCGCGTGTCCGCGGTGCGGCGGTTCAACCGCTTCTACACGTCCAAGATCGGCGTGCTGCAGTATCTCGGCGGCGATTTCTCGCTGGGCGAGGTGCGCGTGCTCTACGAGCTCGCCCATCGCGCGGATCCGCCGACGGCCACCGAGCTCTGCCGCGAGCTCCGCGTCGACGCCGGCTACCTGAGCCGCCTGCTGCGCGGCTTCGAGCGCCGCCGGCTGATCACGCGCACCCGATCGGAGGCCGACGGCCGCCGCAGTCACCTGGCACTCACCGCGGCCGGCCGCGCAGCGTTCGCGCCGCTGGGCGCGCGCTCGCACGACGAGATCGTCGCCCTGCTCGCACCGCTCGGCGACGCCGATCAGCATCGGCTGGTCGAAGCGATGGACACCATCGAAGGCATCCTCGGCGGCGCGGACCGCACGCCGCCGTTCATGCTGCGCCCCCACCGTCCCGGCGACATGGGCTGGGTCGTTCAGCGACACGGCGCGGTCTACGCGGAGGAATTTGGCTGGGACGAGCGCTTCGAGGCGCTGGTGGCGGGGATCGTCGCGCGGTTCATCGAGCGCTACGATCCCAAACGCGAGCGCTGCTGGATCGCCGAGAAGGACGGCGAGCGGATCGGCTCGGTCTTCCTCGTGCGGCGCACGGCCACGACGGCGCAGCTGCGCCTGCTCCTCGTCGAGCCCAAGGCACGCGGGCTCGGCGTGGGCACGCGGCTGGTCGCGGAGTGCGAGCGGTTCGCACGCGAGGCTGGCTATCGCACGATCGTGCTCTGGACCAACAGCGTGCTGGCCGGCGCCCGCCGCATCTACGAAGCCGCGGGGTATCGCCTCACGCGCAAGGAGCGCCACACGAGCTTCGGCCACGACCTCGTGGGCGAGACCTGGAAGAAAAAGCTCTGACGCGGCGGGCGCTCGCGACGGCGGCCGCCGCGGCCACGGGTGTGCAGGTCGGCTTGGCCATGGTCGCCACACGGTTCGTCGTGGATCAGACGGGTCCGGTGTCGCTGGCGCTGCTCCGTTACACGATCGGCGTGCTGATCCTGCTGCCGGCCGTGCTCGCCGCCGGGCGACCACGCCTCGCCGCGCGCGATATCACACCGATCGCGCTGCTCGGTGTCGTGCAGTTCGGCGTCCTGATCGCGCTCCTGAACTACGGCCTGCGCTTTATTCCATCCGCGCGCGCGGCGCTGATCTTCGCCACGGTCCCGCTGCTCACCATGGTGCTCGCCGCGCGGCTCGGTCACGAGCGCATTGGGGCCGTGAAGAGCGCCGGCGTGCTGCTGACCCTTGCCGGTGTCGCGCTCGCGCTGGGTGAGAAGGCCTGGCGCCAGGTCGATGACCCGCACGGCTGGCTCGGCGAAGCCGCGGTCTTCGGCGCCGCGCTCAGCGCCGCGGTCTGCAGCGTGCTCTATCGTCCGTACCTGCGCCGCTATCCCACGCTGCCGGTGAGCGCCCTCGCGATGCTGGCCTCCGTCATCTTTCTCGCCGTGCTGGCCATCGGCGAGGGGTTTTTCGCGGACTGGCCGCGATTCACCGGCGGCGGCTGGGCCGCCGTCGTCTTCATCGGCGTGAGCAGCGGCGTCGGCTACGTGCTCTGGCTTTGGGCGCTCGGCAACGCGCCGGCCACAGACGTGACGGTTTTTCTGGCTCTGAGTCCGTTCACCGCCGCGCTGCTCGGCGCGCTGGTGCTGGCCGAGTCGATCACGCTGCCGGCGGTCGGCGGGCTCGTGTGTGTCGCGCTCGGCTTGTGGCTCGCGCATCGGCGAGCGCCGGGATAGGATCGCGGCCATGGAGCCGCTCGTCACCTACCTTCACTACCTCGCCATCGTGCTGCTCGCGGGCTTCCTCGTTGCCGAGATGGCGGTGTGCCGGCCGTCGCTGGCGGCCGAACAGGTACGGCTGCTGCCGCGGCTCGACATCTTCTTCTTCGCCGGCGCGCTGCTGGCGCTGGCGACGGGGCTGCTTCGGTTGTTCTTCTACGCCAAGGGCGTCGGCTTTTACCTCCCCAACCCGTTTTTCCTGGCGAAGATGGCGCTCTACATTGCGATCGCGACGCTGTCGATCAAGCCGACGATGGCGTTCATACGCTGGCGGCGGACCCTGCTCGAGTCGGGCGCGCTGCCGCCGGCCGCGGAGATCGCGGCAGCGCGCCGGCTGATCCACGTCGAAGTCGTGCTGCTGGCGCTGATGCCGCTGATGGCCGTGCTGATGGCGCGCGGGATCGGCCGGTGAAAGGCGCTTAGAGCGCCGCCGTCCGAAAGCCGGCGAAGATGTTCCGTCGCTGAGCCTTGAAGAAGTTGCGCCACGTGGCGCGAATCAATCGCGAGCGCGTCGTCCAGCCGCCTTTGAGCACCTTCTTCTGACCAAAATGCGGCTCCGAATACTCCTTGTACGGGTCGCACACGAAGCCCGGATACGGTTTGAACGTGTCCGCCACCCACTCCCACACGTTGCCGATCATCTGCCGACAGCCGACTGGACTGTCACCGGCCGCCAGCGCGCGCACGTCGAGCGTTCCACCGGCGTGGTAGTCGAGATTGGCACACTCGGGCGTGGGGAACGCATCGCCCCACGGGAACCGACGTTTGCATCGCGTGACGGGATCGAGCGTGGCCGCCATCTCCCACTCGGCCTCCGTCGGCAGCCTGCGGCCCGCCCAGCGACAGAACGCCTCGGCCTCGTACCAGTTGACGTGGACGACGGGATGCCACGGCTCGAGCGGCACGAGCATCTCGAACCGTCGCTCGAACCACCGCCCCTCGTGGCATTGCCAGAAGAGCGGATGCTCGGCGCGCTGGCGGCGGCGCCAGTCCCAGCCGCGCCGGCCCCAGCACTCGCGGCGGCGATAGCCGCTGTCGTCGCCGCGATGCGGAACGGCGCGACCTCGACCGGATGCGCCCATTTTTCGTTGTCGAAGACGAACGGCTCGTCGGGATCGGCGCCGAGCATGAACGTCCCTCCCGGCACCGACACGTCATGAAGGCGAAAATCGGCGGCAACGTCCGACGCTGTGCATCGCCGACGCAGCCCCGCTGGCCGCGCATACCCGAGCGTTTGGAGGATAGCCGTGAGATTTTCGGCGTGCATGCCCTCGTGCTGAGCAGTCAGCGTATAGAAGTACGCGTCGGCCGCGGTCGGCTCGCGCGACCCGAGCCGCGTCACGCTCCGTTCCAAAACGTCCGTGATGTACTTCAGCGTCTCCGTGCGCGTCGGAAAGCGCAGCTCCCAGCGCTGTCTATAGGGGACGCAGAACGAGTCGTAGAGCTCGTCGGACCCGCGCAGCAGCGTGTCGACGCCGTCGAGCCGGCGTAGGAGCCAGTACTCCTGGAACCACCCGACGTGACCCATCTCCCAGATCGGTGGCTCGAGGAAGTGCCCGGCGGTGCCGAGCATCTCGGGATCGCTGAGACCCTCGAGCAGCGCGAGCTCGACGTGGCGGGCATCGAGCAGCGGCTCGAGTAAATCCTTTGATGTGCTGAGCGCCGCGGTGCGCATAGCCGTATGCAACGCACTGTAGCGGCGTGGCATCGCCCCGCAAGCTCCGATAGCCCGGATTGCGCTCTGCCTATACGACGCCGATCGATACTCCGATGTCAGTCGCGAAGCGCGGCCACGATCGCGTCGACGTCATAGACGCAGCCGCCCCACGTCCCGCCGCCGGCCTGCTGCAGCGCGGCCCACAGCCGCGTGTCGTCCGCGATCTCCGGATCGGGCGACAGATCCGGTTGCGGCGCGCGTGCGGCGAGCACTCGCGCGCCCTCCTCGGGAGAGAACGTTCGGCCGCTCTCGCCGACGAGGTCGATCGACCCCTCGAGCCGATGCCGATCGATCACGATGCGGATGCTGTCGCCGTCGCGCACCCGGCCGATCGGTCCACCCGCGAGGGCTTCGGGCCCGACGTGCCCAATGCAGGCGCCAGTCGAGACACCGGAGAAGCGCGCGTCGGTGATCACGGCCACGTGCTTGCCGAACGAGAGGTGCTTCAGCGCGGCCGTGATCTGGTAGATCTCCTCCATCCCCGCGCCGAGCGGGCCGCGACCGATCAACACCAGCACGTCGCCGGGCTTGATGCCGCCTGAACCAGGATTCTTGATCGCCGCGATCGCGTCCTTCTCGCGGACGAACACGCGCGCCGGCCCGGTCTTTCGGTAGACGCCGTCGGCATCGACGACCGACGGATCGATCGCCGTCGATTTGATCACCGAACCCTCGGGCGCGAGGTTGCCGCGCGGGAACGTCACCGTGCTCGTCAACCCGCGGGCGCGCGCGCGATCGGGGTCCATGATGACGTCCTCGGGTGCGACGCCGTCAGCGCGCCGCAGCTGCTCGCGCAGCACGCGACGGCGCTCGCTGCCCTCCCACCAGTCGAGCACGCGGCCGAGCGTTTCGCCGCTGGCGGTGAGCGCTCCTTCTTCGAGCAGGCCGAGGCGGCGCAGGTGCAGCATCACCTCCGGCACGCCGCCGGCGAGGAACGCGCGCACGGTCGGGTGCGGACCGTTCGGCAGCGTGTCGACCAGCCGCGGCACGCGGCGGTTGACCGCGATCCAGTCCTCGACGCTCGGCCGGCGCAGGCCTGCCGCGTGCGCGATGGCGGGCGTGTGCAGCAGCAGATTCGTCGAGCCGCCGAATGCGGCGTGCACGACCATGGCGTTGCGGATCGCCGCGTCGGTGACGATCGCCGACGCGGTGATACCGCGCGCGGCGAGACTCACGAGCGCGCGCGCGGAGCGCCGCGCCATGTCCGTCCAGATCGGCTGGCCCGACGGCGCCAGCGCCGAGTGCGGCAGCGACAAGCCGAGCGCCTCGCCGACCACCTGCGACGTCGCGGCGGTGCCGAGGAACTGACAACCGCCGCCCGGCGAGCCGCACGCGCGGCAGCCGAGGTCCTGCGCCTGCTCCAGCGTCAGCTCGCCATGGGCGAAGCGCGCACCGATGGACTGGACCTTGCCCGCGTCCTCGCCGTCGATCGGCGGCAGCGTCACGCCGCCCGGCACCAGCACGACGGGCAGCGCGCGCATCGAGGCGAGCGTCATCATCATCGCGGGGAGGCCCTTGTCGCACGTCGCGATGCCGAGCACGCCCTTGCGCGTGGGCAGCGAGCGCACGAGACGGCGCAGCACCATCGCCGCGTCGTTGCGATAGGCCAGGCTGTCCATCATCCCGACGGTTCCCTGCGTACGTCCATCGCACGGGTCCGAGCAGAACGCGGCGAACGGCAGGCACTCCTGCGCGGCGAGCTCCTCGGCGGCTGCTTGCATGAGCAGGCCGATCTCCCAGTGTCCGGTGTGATAGCCGAGGGCGATCGGACGGCCGTCCGCGGCGCGGATGCCGCCATTGGTACCAAGCATCAGGAACTGGGGCCGGCCGAGCTCGCGCGGATCCCACCCCATGCCCGCGTTCTGCGTGAGGCCGAAGACGTCGCCGCTCGGTCGCTCGAGCAGCATCTCCGCGGTGAGCGGCAGCCGCCCCGCCGGCCCGGAGCCGGCCGTGCGGACTTCGAATGTCGTGCGATCGGATTCGACGAGCGTCTGGAAGCCTGTTGCTTTCATGGCCGCGAGGGTACCACCGCGGCGCCGGTCGCTGGCGCGACCGTTGCAAATCCGCCCTGCGGATGCGCGAGGATTCCAGCCTGCTCGAACACTACCTGGACGTTAGGCGAGCTACCGAGCGGCTCTGCGAGCCGCTCGCGGTGGAAGACTACTGCGTGCAGGCCATGCCCGACGCGAGTCCGGCCAAGTGGCACCTCGCGCATGTGTCCTGGTTCTTCGAGACGTTCGTGCTGCGCGCGCGCGCAGCCGACTACCGCCCACTCGACCCGCGTTACGCGGTGCTGTTCAACTCGTACTACAACGGCGTCGGGCCGCAGTTCGAGCGTCCCGCGCGCGGCACGCTCTCGCGGCCGACCGTCGCGGACGTGTTCGCGTATCGCGCGCACGTCGACAAGGCCATGATGGCGGTGCTGGAGGACGGGAACGGTGTCGTCACCGTCGGGCCGGTGATCGAGCTCGGGCTGCATCACGAGCAGCAGCACCAGGAGCTGCTCGTGACCGATCTCAAGTACAACCTCGGCGCCAATCCGCTGCGCCCGGCGTATCGCACGCTCGCGCGGCCCCGCCGCGCGGCGGCGCCGCACACGTTCGTGGACTTCGAGGGCGGGGTCGTCGAGATCGGCCACGGAAGTGCCGACTTCGCGTTCGACAACGAGCGGCCGCGGCACCGCGTGGCGCTGGCACCCTACACGCTCGGCTCGCGGCTGATCACGAACGCGGAGTATCTGGAATTCGTCGAGGCCGGCGGTTATCGGCGGCCGGATCTCTGGCTGTCGGACGGCTGGCGCACCGTGCGCGAGCGCGACTGGCGCGCGCCGCTCTACTGGGAGCGCGTGGACGGCGCATGGCACGCATACACGCTCGGCGGCGTCGCGCCGCTCGAGGCCCAGGCACCGGTCGCGCACGTCAGCTACTACGAAGCCGACGCGTACGCGCGTTGGCGGCACGCACGGCTGCCGACGGAGGCGGAGTGGGAGCATGCCGCCGCCGGCCAGCCCGTCGATGGCAACCTGCTCGACGACGCTGCCGACGACCCGCAGCCGCCAACGCACACCGGTCTCGCGCAGCTCTTCGGCGACGTGTGGGAGTGGACGGCCAGCGCGTACCTGCCGTACCCTGGCTTCCGCCCGCTGGCCGGCTCGCTCGGCGAGTACAACGGGAAATTCATGGTCAACCAGATGGTTCTTCGCGGCGGCTCGTGCGCAACGCCGCGCTCGCACATTCGCGCGAGCTACCGCAACTTCTTCCCGCCCGACGCGCGCTGGCAGTTCTCGGGCATTCGCCTCGCGCGAGACCTGTGACGCGCTATCACGCCGACGTCCACGTCGACGACGACGCGCTCACCGCGGCGCTCGCCGCCGATGTCCGTCGCGGGCTCAGTGCACGGGAGAAGTGGCTGCCGCCGAAATACTTCTACGACGCAGCTGGGTCGGCGCTGTTCGAGCGCATCACGCATCTGCCGGAATACTACCTCACGCGCGCCGAGCAGCGGCTGCTCGCAGCCCACGCCGCGGCGATCGTCGACGACGTTCGGCCCGAGGAGATCGTCGAGCTGGGCGCGGGCTCGCCGGCGAAACTGCGCATGCTGCTGGCCGCCCTGAACGGCAGTGGGCCGCTCGCGCGCTACGTCCCCGTCGACGTCGACGCGTCGATGCTCTCCGCGGCCGGCGACACGCTGCTCTCCCGAGGCGAGGTCAGCGAGGTCCACGCGGTCGTCGCCGACTTCGAGCGTCACCTGCGACGAATCCCGCCGCCGGCGGGGCGGCGGCTCGTGGCCTTCCTCGGCTCGACGATCGGCAACCTGCATCCGGCCGCCCGTCACACGCTGCTACGCGACGTCCGACGCTTGCTCGGCAGCAGCGATCGTCTGCTGCTCGGCGTCGATCTCGTCAAGTCGCCCTGCGCGCTTCACGCCGCCTACGACGACGCCGCCGGCGTCACCGCCGAGTTCAACCGCAATATCCTCCGCGTGATCAATCGGCGGCTCGGCGCCGACTTCGACGTCGAGGCGTTCGGCCACTACGCGCGCTGGGATGCCGAGGCCGCTCGTGTGGAGATGCATCTCGTAGCGTCCACGGATCACACGGTGCGCGTGCGCGAGCTGAACATGACGGTGAGCTTTGAAGCTGGCGAGACGATCTGGACGGAGAGCGCGTACAAATTCACCCGCGCGTCGGTGGAGGCGATGCTCCGCGCCGCCGGGATGCGGCTCCACCGCTGGGACAGCGACGGCGCGTTCGCGCTGGCGCTCGCCGCTCCCATCCGCGCGGCGGCGGCGCTGCCGCGCGCCGCATGACCGCGACCCCGCGCAGCCTTTACGTCCACGACGACCTGACCGCACTCACCGAGGACGACCCCGACGCGGCAGCGCTGGCGCAGCGGCTGCTCGCGCTCGTTCGCCGCGACGCCCACGTGCGCGTACTCACGCTCGACGCCCAGCTGGACGCCGTCGTCCGCCAGGGCTCGCACACGCCGTTTGCGATCACGATTGGCATCGCGGCCGCCGGCGAGGCCGTGGCGCGCGCGCTGCACGCGCGCACGGGGTGGTTCCCTGCCGTGCGGCGCATCGAGGTCGCGCGCGAGGAGAACGCCGCCGGCAGCTACGATCTCAGCACCGGCGGAGCTGGCACTCTGGGCCACCAGTTGGCGTCGGTGGCCGGTGCCGCGTCCGTTGCCGTGGTCGACGACACGGTCTTCTCAGGGCTCACGCTCGAGGCGGTGCTGCGCGGGCTGCCGCGGGGCACGCTCGAGCGAACGCAGGCCTTCTGCTTGCGCGGGGTCGCCGACAGCCTGCCGGCGCTGCGGCGACTCTGTCCGGTCACGGTCGGGTTCCTCGCGCCGGGACGGCTGCTGGACGAGGTGAGCTTCATCAATGCCAGCGGCCTGGTGCGGCGCGGCGCCATCCGCCGCGTCGGACGTGCGCCGCTCGCGTTCTACGAGCGGCCCGAGTGGATTCGCGCGTGGTTCCCGAGCACGGCCGACGAGGTCACCGCGTGCTGCGCCGAGCTGGCCGACGTCCTGATCAGGCGTCCTGGCGGCTGCGCGGCAGCCGATCGACCGTCGCGTCCGCGATCGCGCGCGTGAGCTGTTCGATCATCACAGGCTTGCACAAGAGGATGCGAACGCCCGCGGGCTTTTCGCCCTTGGCCTCCATCAGGTCACCGAAGCCGGTGAGCATGATGATCGGCTTGTCGGGCGCCAGGCGTGCGATCGTCGCCGCCAGCTCGTCGCCGCCCATCTCGGGCATGGCGCGATCGGTGATCACCATGTCGAACCACCCGGCCATGAATTTCTCGAGGCCCTCGACGCCGTTGTCCGCCGTCTCGACGGTGTGACCGACCGCCAGCAGCTGCTGCGAAATGGCCTTGCGCACGATCGGCTCGTCCTCGACGAACAGGATCCGGAGCCGGCGCGGCGCCTCGCGGGACTCGGGACCGCGCGCGTCGGTCGTCGCCGACGTGCCGGGCGGGAAGCGCATGACGATCGTCGTCCCGGCGCCGGGCCGGCTCGCGACGGCCAGCGTGCCGCCGTGCCGCTCGACGATCGCGTTGACAAGCGACAGCCCGAGCCCGCTGCCTTGCTGGCCCTTCGTCGAGAAGAACGGCTCGAGGCAGCGCCGCCGGACGTCGTCGCTCATGCCGAGTCCGGTGTCGGCGACATCGACGCAGACACCGCCACCCTCTCGCCGCGCCCGCACGGTGATCGTGCCGCCCCGCGGCAGCGCGTCCACAGCGTTGAAGATCAGATTGATGAGCGCCTCGCGCAGCTCGGACTCGTCGCCGAGCATCGGCGGCAGCGAGGCGGCGACCTCCGCCTGCATACGGATCGTCGCGCCCGCCGCGAGCGCCTGGCTCTTCCAGCGCGGCGCGGTCAGCGCGAGCGCCTCCTTGATGCACCGGTCGAGGTTCACGGGCGACAGGACCGCCTTCTCGGCGCGCTCGCGATAGAGCTCGCGCAGGCGTCGCACCACGGCCGCCGCGTCGCGCGCGGCGACGTTGATGAGACGCATGTACGTCTCGGCCTTGCCGGGATCCGGCGTCCGGGTGCCGTTTTGCAGCAGCAGCTCGCTGAAGCCGAGGATCGGCGCCAGCGTGTTGTTGAAGTCGTGCGCGATGCCGCTCGCCATCTGGCCGACCGCGCGAAGCCGCTCGTGCTGAAGGACTTGCTTCTGCGTGGCCTTGAGCTCGGCGAGCGTCTGCTCGAGCTCGGCGTGGCTCGCCTGCAGCGCCGACGCCGCGCGCTGGCGCTCCGTGATGTCGTTGAAGCTCACGACGAGACCGGTGAGATGGTTACGCTCGATCATCGGCGTCGTGACGTAGTCGACGGGCAGCTCGCTGCCGTCAGCGCGCGTGAACACGGCGTCGGTGGCCTGCCGCGCGCGGCCGTCCGCGAGCGGGGCGAAGATCGGCAGATCCGCCGGCGCGAGCGGCGTGCCGTCGGGTCCGAGCATGCTCAGGGTCTCGGCCACGGGACGGCCGACGGCGCGGCGCCCGTCGACGCAGAGCATCTCCGCCGCCGCCGGGTTGATGAACGTGATGCGGGCTGCGGTGTCGACGCCGAAGATGCCTTCGCCCGCCGCCTCGAGGATCAGGGCCGTGCGCGCGGAGGCGCTCTCGTTGAAGCGCCACGCGATGACGCTGCCCACGCACGACGCGAGCACGAAGCCCGCGTGGATGCCGGCCCACCGCCACGGCGACTCGTAGGCGGCGGCGTGGTTGTACACCTCCATCGGCCACAGCACGCCGACGACGCCGTGGTGCACGGCCACGAACGCCACCGACAGCAAGTACGGAATCCAGTCCTGGCAGAGCGCGAGGAACGCCAGCATCACAAAGAAGTGGAAGTGCGCCTCGATGTAGCCGCCCGAGAGGTGCACGAAGATCCCGGACGCGCTCATGAGCGCGAAGCCGACACACGTCGTCTGAAACGTGCGGCTCACGCGCGGCCAGCCCGCCAGCGCCGCGAAGAACGCCACGACGAGACCTTCGAGCGCCGTGTGCAGGATCGTCCCGTGCTCGATGAGCGCGTGCAGGCTCAGCTCCCACCGGTGACCGAGCACGGGGCCGGCCAGCACGATGGCGGCGGCGTGCAGCCACGCCAGCGTGAGCAGGAATCGGCGGCGGGTGCGCCACACGCTCTCGGGAAGCGATCCGCCCGACGGCACGACGGACCACGCGCGTTCGAGCAGATCGACGACGGTGTGCTGGCTCGGAATTGGTCGCACGTCCCCCTCGTGCAGGGACTGTAGGCAAGGAGGGTGCCGCACCGGCGCGCCCAGGCTTTTCAGCGCGTTACGCGCGTGTTGCCGAGCGCGCCGGAGGGAAACTGATCAGGGACTAGCCGAGGAACCCCTTGCCGGCGTCGGCGAGACGGTTGAGCAGTGGAGCAGGCGTCCAGAACGCGTCGCCGGTCTTCTTCTGGAACTCGAGCATCTTGTCGCGCAGCGCCTTGAGGCCGATCGAGTCGGCCCAGAACATCGGGCCGCCGCGATAGACGGGCCAGCCGTAGCCGTAGACCCAGATCACGTCGATGTCGCTGGCGCGGACCGCAATCTTCTCCTCGAGGATCTTGGCGCCCTCGTTCACCATCGGGTAGAGCAGCCGCTGGAGGATCTCCTCGTCGGAGATCGGCCGCCGCGTGATGCCCATCTCGGTGGAAACGTCGACGATGATCTTCTCCACGTCCGGATCGGGGCTCGGGTTGCGCTTGTCGTCGTACTTGTAATAGCCCGCGCCCGTCTTCTGGCCGAACCGTCCCAGCTCGCAGATGCGATCCGCCACCGGCGACTTCACGCCCCGGCCCTTGCGAATACGCCAGCCGACGTCGAGACCGGCGAGGTCGCCCATCGCGAACGGTCCCATCGGAAACCCGAAGTCGTACAGCACGCGGTCCACCTGGTGCGGCAGCGCGCCTTCGAGAATGAGCCGCTCGGCCTGGATGCCGCGCTGGTGCAGCATGCGGTTGCCGGCGAAGCCGTAGCAGACGCCGACGAGCACGGGCACCTTGTTGATGCGCCGGCCGATGGCCATGGCCGTCGCAATCGTCGTCTTCGACGACTTGGCGCCGCGGACGTTTTCCAGCAGACGCATCACGTTGGCCGGGCTGAAGAAGTGCGTGCCGATCACGCTCTCCGGCCGGCGTGTCGCCGAGGCGATCTCGTTGACGTCGAGCGTCGACGTGTTCGTCGCCAGCACGGCGTCGGGCTTGGCGATCTTGTCGATCTTGGCGAAGACCTCCTTCTTGATCGGCATCTCCTCGAACACCGCCTCGATCACGATGTCGGCATCGGCGAGTGCGTTGAAGTCGGTGGTGCCGGTGATCAGGCCCATGCGCTTGTCGACGTCGGCCATCGTCAGCCGCCCGCGGCTCGCCGTCGTCTCATAGTTCTTGCGGACGACGCCGAGCCCGCGGTCGAGCGCGTCCTTCGCGACCTCGACCACCGTGACCGGGATCCCGACGTTGGCGAAGTTCATCGCGATGCCGCCGCCCATCGTACCCGCGCCGATCACCGCGGCCTTCTTGATCTCCTTCGCCGGCGTGTCGGCCGGTACGTCGGGAACCTTGGCCGCCTCGCGCTCGGCGAAGAAGAAATAGCGCTGCGCCTTCGACTCCGCCGAGTTCAGCAGCTCGACGAACAGCTCGCGCTCGCGCTTGATTCCCTGGTCGAACGGCAGGCTCACCGCGGCCTCGACGGCCTTGACGATGTTCTCGGGCGCACGGAAGCCGCGCGTCTGGCGCGCGACGGACTTGCGGAAGTTTGCGAAGACCTCCGCCTTGCCGCGCACGGCGGCGAGCTTGTCATCGAGGTCGCGGATCTTCTTCAGCGGGCGCTTCTCGTTCAGCACCTTCTCGGCAAACGCGACGCCGGCTGCCGTGAGGTCGCCCTGCACGATCTCGTCGACCAGTCCCGCGGCCAGCGCCTCCTCGGCGCGAATCGGATCTCCGCTGACCATCATCGACAGCGCCTTCTCCACGCCGACCACGCGCGGCAGCCGCTGCGTTCCGCCGGCGCCGGGCAGCAGGCCGAGCTTCACCTCGGGGAGCCCGAAGCGTGCGTCCTTCACGCTGATCCGGTAATGGCACGTGAGCGTCACCTCGAGACCGCCGCCGAGCGCGGTGCCGTGGACGGCGGCGACGACGGGCTTCGGACTGGTTTCGATCAGATCGAGCACCGAGTGCAGGCTCGGCTCCGCCGGCGGCTTGCCGAACTCGGTGATGTCCGCGCCGGCGATGAACGTGCGACCCGCGCAGACGATCACAATGGCCTGGACCGCCGAGTCGGCAATGGCCTGCTTCAGGCCCTGGGACAGCCCCTGTCGCACGTGCTGACTGAGCGCGTTGACGGGCGGATTGTTGACGGTCAGCACGGCCACGCGGCCGCGACGATCGAGGTCGATTGACTGGGTGACGGCTGTCATGATTGGCCCTCCCGGGTGCGACTGCGAGCGACTATACTCCGAATCCATGACGCCTACGACCGTCGAGCGCCCCAGCGTCTGTCCCCTCGATTGTCCCGACACGTGCAGCCTCAGCGTCACCGTCGACGCGGGCCGCATCACGAAGATCCGCGGCTCGCGCGCCAACCCCTACACGGCCGGCGTGCTCTGCGCGAAGGTGCCCGAGTCGTATCCGGAGTTCGTCCACGGCCCCGGCCGCCTCACGACGCCGCTGCGTCGAGTCGGCAAGAAGGGCGAAGGGCGCTTCGAGCGCATCACGTGGGAGCAGGCGCTCGACGAGATCCACGCGCGCGTGTCGTCCGTCATCGCGGAGCACGGACCGCAGGCCGTGATGCCGCTGAACTATGGCGGGCCGCACGGCCTCCTCGCCGGCGGCTCGATGGACCTGCGCTTCTTTCATCGGCTGGGCGCCACGCTCCTCGACCGCGGGCCACTCTGCGGCGGCATTCGCAGCGAGGCGTGGGCGGGCACGTACGGCGCCGCACCCGGAATTCCGCCGGAGCAGGTCGAGGCGAGCCGGCTGATCATCGCGTGGGGCTACAACGTCACATGGTCGGGGCTGCATCTCACACCGATCATCGATCGCGCGCGCCGCAACGGCGCGAAGCTCGTCGTCGTTGATCCCAAGCGGACGAAGATCGCCGAGCGCGCCGATCTGCATCTGCCGATCAAGCCCGGCACCGACGTCGTGCTCGCGTGGGCGATCGCCGCCGAGCTCGAACGACGCGGCGCCATCGACCGTGCCTTCGTCGAGCGGCACGTGTCCGGCTACGAGGAGTACATGGAGCGCGCGCGGCGCTGGACGCCGGCGGCCGCCGCACGCGAGTGCGGGCTCTCCCAGGCGGACGTCGAGCTGCTCGCGGAGTGGTATGCGAGTGTGTCGCCCGCCGCGATCGCTGTGGGCAATGGACTGGAGCGCAATCAGAACGGCGGCAGTGGCGTACGCGCGGTGTTCGCGCTGCCCGCCCTCGCCGGCAAGTTCGGCGTGCGGGGCGGCGGGCTCGTGAACTCGGCGCGCGCGGCATTTCCGCGCACGCCCGCCAAGCTGGCGCGGCCGGATCTCGTGCCGAAGGGCACGCGAACGCTGAACATCGTGGACGTCGGTCGGCATCTGACCGATCCGGCGCTCTCGCCGCCGCTGAAGGCGATCTTCGTCTACAACCACAACCCGCTCGTGGTGCATCCCGATCAGAATCGGATGCGCCGCGGGCTCGCGCGCGAGGACCTGTTCGTCGTCGGCTCGGACGTGGTGATGACGGACAGCCTGGACTATGCCGACATCGTGCTGCCGGCGTGCAGCCACTTCGAGCACGACGATCTGTTCGCGGCGTACGGCACGCACTGGCTGCAGCGTGCGGAGCCCGTCATTCCGCCGCAGGGCGAGGCGCTACCCAACACCGAGATCTTCCGGCGGCTGGCGGCGCGCTTTGGGTTCGATGATCCGGTCTTCCGCGCGAGCGACGCCGAGCTCATGGACGACGCGGTCGACGGCGCGGACGCGCGGCTGGGCGGTGTGCAGCCGAGCCGCATCCCGCTCGATCGTGCGCTGCTGATGACATTCGACGGCGGCGAGGCGAACCTTTTCGCCAACGTCTTCCCGAAGACGGCGTCGGGCAAGGTGGAGCTCGCATCGCCCTATCTCGAAACCAAATACGGCGCGCGACTGCCCGACTATCGCCCGTTCACGTCCTCGTACCCGCTGATTCTCATCACGCCGGCGTCGGATAAGCGCACGACCTCGACGTTCGGCGGCTGCACCGCCAACGCCGAGACGCCGCCGCTCGAGATCCATCCCGACGACGCGCGGGCGCGCGGGCTCTCCGACGGCATGCGCGTACGCGTGTGGAACGACCTCGGCGAGGTTCACCTGCCCGTGCGCGTCACGGACTCGGTGCCGCCCGGCGTCGTGTGCTCGCTCAAGGGCGCCTGGATGAAGACGAGCGACAACGGACAGACGGTGTCCGCGCTCGCACCCACGCACCACGCCGACATCTGCGGCGGCGCCTGCTACAACGACACGCGCGTCGAGGTGGCTCCCGCCTGAGCGGCGGTCCGCTCGTCGGCGGCGTCGAGACGGGCGGCACGCGCGTACGCTGTGTCGTCGCGACCGGACCCGACGACGTGCGCGCCGAGACGAGCGTGCCGACCACGACGCCGGCCGAGACGTTCGCCGCTGTCCTGGACTTCTTTCGCGCGCACACGCCGGTCGCCGCGATCGGCATCGCGTGCTTCGGACCAATCGATCTGGATCGCGGATCCGCGACGTTCGGTCACATCGCGACGACGCCCAAGCCCGGCTGGGCCGGGGCAGACGTCGTCGGCGCGCTGCGCACACTGAACGTGCCGATCGTGTTCGACACCGACGTCAACGGCGCCGCACTCGGGGAGCATCGCTGGGGCGCCGGGCGCGGCGTCGACCCGTTCGTGTACGTGACGGTCGGGACCGGAATCGGTGGCGGCGCGATCGTCGCGGGCACTCCGTTGCACGGGCTGGTCCATCCCGAGATGGGTCACATGCTGATTCCGCGCGATCCCGATGACGCGTTCGCCGGCGCGTGCCCGTATCACGGCTCGTGTCTCGAGGGCCTCGCCTCCGCCGTCGCCCTGCAGCGCCGCTGGGGTGCTGCGCCTGAAACGCTCCACGCCGAGCACGACGCGTGGCGTCTGCAGGCGCGCTATCTCGCGCTCGGCCTCGCCGCGATTACGGCGGTGCTGTCGCCGCCGCGTATCGGGCTCGGCGGCGGCGTGATGCGCGCGCCCGGGCTACTGGCCCGCGTGCGCGCCGAGCTCGCGACCGTCCTCGCCGGCTACGTGCGCACGCCGGAGATCGTGCCGCCGGCGCTTGGCGAACGGGCCGGTGTGCTCGGGGCCATTGCGCTGGGCCAAATGGCCCTCGACGGACGTGAGTACAATAGCGCGCGATGAAGGTCCTCCTGGTTCATCCAAGTCCGTTGATGTACTCGGAGATCTTCCTTCGGCTGGAGCCGATCGGCGTCGAGCGCGTGGCCGCCGCGGTGCGCGCCGCCGGCCACGACGTGCGTCTGGTCGACCTGCAGATCTTCAGCCACGCCGACTATTACCGCGAGCTGGCGGACTTCATTCCCCACGCCGTCGGCTTTTCGCTCAATTACCTCGCGAACGTGCCGGAGGTGCTCGACCTCGCGAAGGAGACGAAACGGCGGCGGCCCGGGTGCTTCATCTTTGCGGGCGGGCACAGCGGCTCCTTCATCGCCGATGAGCTGCTCGAGCACGCCGACGGCGCGCTGGATGCGTTCGTGCGCGGCGAGGGCGAGGTCATCACGCCGCGGCTGCTCGAAGCCGCCGGGGACCGTCGCCTGTCATCGCTGCCCGGCGTCGTAACGCTGGACGGCGCGGGGCCCGCACCGATGATGCTCACGGACATCGACCACTTCCAGCCCGCGCGCGACCTGACGCGCCGGCGTCACAAGTACTTCATCGGCGTGCTCGATCCGTGCGCGTCCGCGGAACTGACGCGCGGCTGCCCGTGGGACTGCTCGTTCTGCAGCGCGTGGACGTTCTACGGACGCTCGTATCGCAAGGCGTCGCCGGAGGCGGCCGCCGAGGATCTCGCGCGCATCGCGGAGCCCAACGTCTTCATCGTCGACGACGTCGCGTTCATCCATCCCGAGCATGGCTTCGCGATCGGCCGCGAGCTCGAGAAGCGCCGCGTGCAGAAGCAGTACTACCTGGAGACCCGCTGCGACGTGCTGGTGCGCAACCGCGAGGTGTTCGAGTATTGGAAGCGGCTCGGACTGCACTACATGTTCCTGGGCCTCGAGGCGCTCGACGAGGACGCCCTGCGGCTGCATCGCAAGCGCGTGACGCCGGGCGAGAATTTCAAGGCTCTCGAGGTTGCGCGCGAGATCGGATTCACGGTCGCCGTCAACATCATCGCGGACCCGGACTGGGACGAGCGGCGCTTCGCGATCGTCCGCGAGTGGGCGTTGTCGGTGCCCGAGATCGTGCACCTCACGGTCGCCACGCCCTACCCCGGCACGGAGATCTGGCACACGGACTCGCGCCGGCTGACGACGCTGGACTACCGGCTCTTCGACGTGCAGCACGCGGTGTTGCCCACGCGCCTGCCGCTCAAACGGTTCTACGAAGAACTCGTCGCGACCCAGGCGGTCATCAACCGCAAGCACCTGGGATTCGCGGCGCTGCGCGAGGTGACGGGGCTGGCCACGCGCCTGGCCATGCGGGGCCAGACCAACTTTCTACGAATGTTGTGGAAGTTTGGCTCGGTCTACAACCGCGATCGGCAATACAGCGACCACCTGCGTCCGGTGACGTACCAGATGCGGCCACCGACGCTGACGTCGATCAAGCCGCGTGCGCGAGACCTCTTCATCCACCGCACGGCGCCGGCCACGTCGGCCGGCGGTTAGCCCCCTCGGACTGTCCGGCAACGCTCGTCGCGCCCCGGCATCGAGGGGCCGATGATCTGGTTGGCGTGCGACTGCGGCGCCAGCATGGTCCGCCGCGCTGACGAGACGACGCACTTGTAGTTAGCGGTGAGCCGTCCTATCGTCCCGGCATGAACCGCCGCCGCTTCCTGCTCACCTCGCTGGCCGGTGTCCTCGCCGCGCCGCGCTCCGCCGAGGCGCAGCCGGCGACAGAAGGTCCCTCGGATCGCGGTCGTGTTGACCCTCTACGCTTCGCCGGAAGGCGCGCCTGAGGGGCTCAAGGACGGTCTGCGCGCGCTCGGCTACATCGAAGGACAGAACGTTGTGATCGACTGGCGATCGGTCGCGGGCAAGTACGACCAACTGGGTGCGCTCGTGACGGATCTGGTCCGGCTCAAGGTGGACGTCATCGTCGCCGACGTGACGCGTGCGGTCCTCGCGGCCAAGCAGGCGACCACGACCATCCCCATCGTGTTTACGATCGCTGCCGATCCGGTGGGAAACGGGCTCGTGTCCAGCCTCGCCCACCCGGGAGGGAACGTCACAGGATGCTCGATCCTACTGCCCGACATCAGCGCGAAGCGGTTGCAACTTCTCACCGAAGCCGCCCCTGCGGTCTCGCGCGTCGCCGTGCTCTGGAATCCAGGTACTCCCTATCACAAGACCCTGTTGAAAGAGGTTGAAGGCGCGGCACCGTCGCTGCGCTTGCAGCCCGTGCCCATCGCGGCGCAGGACCCCGGCGAGTTCGAAGGAGCCTTCGCCGCAATGGCAAAATCGCACGTGAACGCCCTGTTCATCGCCGATGACCCGGTGTTCGCGATTTCCCGAACGCTGCTCCTTAAGCTCGCGACCAAGTACCGATTGCCAACGATCTCTGCAAATCGGGACGACATCACGGCCGGTGGTCTCATGTCGTACGGGCCGAGGTGGTCGGAACGTTTTCGGACCGCAGCAACGTTCGTGGATAAGATCCTCAGGGGGGCGAAGCCGGCCGATCTCCCCGTGGATCAGGCCGTCAAACTGGAATTGGTCATCAACGTCAAGACCGCCAAGGCGCTCGGCCTCACCATCCCCTCGTCGCTGCTGCTGCGGGCGGATCACGTCATCGAGTGAGCAGATCAGAGGAAACCCGCCGGCCGGTGCGAGCACGATAAGTGTTGAACGGGTGATCGAGGAGCGCCCCGGGTCCCCCGGGGCGCTCCGAGCGGTGGGGGGCGTGGGGGCCATTTCGGGGCCCCCCACGTTCACCGGTTCGCGGCGACGGCCGCGGCCATCTCCTTGTAGACCGGCGTGCGCCACTCCGGATGGCGCTTGTCGATGCCGCGCACCAGATCCATGTAGGCGCGGCTGAGCTTCTTGGTGATCGGGCCGACCTCACCGGTGCCCAGCGGGAAGCGATCGATCGACAGGATCGGCGTGATCTCGTAGCCGCTGCCGCAGAAGAACGCCTCGTCCGCGACATAGAGCTCGGTGCGCGCGATCTCGCGCTCCTGCACCTCGAGCCCCAGATCGGGAATGACGTCCTGCAAGAGCGTGATCCGCGTGATCGACTCGAGAATGTCCGCGGTGAGCGGCGGTGTGAGCAGCACGCCGCGCCGGACCATGAAGAACGTCGCGCCGGTGCCCTCGGCCACCATGCCCGCCTGGTTGAGCAGGATCGGCGAGTCGTAGCCGTCCGCCTTGGCCTGCAGCGTCGCCAGGCGTCCGTTCTGGTAGTTCGAGCCGGACTTCAGTCGGATGGGAATCGCGTTATCGTTGGTCCGCCGCCACGACGACACGCAGCAGCGCAGGCCGGTCGGCGCGCTCGGCCGACGCCGCGGGTTGATGTACAGGCCCGTCGGCGTGGTGGCGTCGAGGCCCGTGCCCAGCACGTACGCGACGAGGTGCATGTGGATGTCTTCGCGCACTTCGTTGGCGCGGATCACCTCGCGCACGGCCTCGTAGAGGTCCACGTCGCTGTAGGGCACGCTGAAGCGCATCATCTTCATCGACTCGCGCAGGCGCGCGAAGTGCTCGGCCAGCCGAAAGCCGTACATCTCGCCGTCGGTGGCGTTCCAGTACGCGCGCAGGCCCTCGAAGACGTTCGTCGCATAGAAGACCGCCGCGCTGTTGACCGGCAGGACGGCCTGCTCGCCGGGCACCACCTTGCCGTTCATCCAGATCTTGAAGTCGGCCATGTCGGATCCTTTCAGCGGCTCGGAATGTCTCGCTCGGGCATTGTAACCCGCCTGCCGACGACGCTGGCGCGAGCGGAGCGGCGCGCGCCTAGGCGCGGGCGCGCCGGCGCTGGCTCACGTAGTCGACGACCAGGTATTCGCCGAGCCGGTCCGGCGTCGCGAAGAACGCGCGCCCGCGATTGATCCGCGCCATCTGCTCGACGAACGAGGTCAGCCAGGGGCTGCGCTCGAGCATGAACGTGTTGATGGTGATCCGCTCGCGCGTGCAGCGCTGGACCTCCTTCAGCGTCTCCTGCACCGTGCGTTGCGTCGGCGGATAGCTGAAGTCGGCCACCCCGCCCTCGAGGTGCGCGGTCGGCTCGCCGTCGGTGACCATGAGAATCTGCCGGTTGCCGCCGGCGTGGCGCGCAAGGAGCCGCCGCGAGAGCATGAAGCCCGCGTGCATGTTCGTGCCCATGTTCCACTCGCTCCACGACAGGGTCGGCAGCTGCTGCGCGGTGAACTCCCGCGCGTAGAGCGAGAAGCCGACGATGTAGAGCGCATCGCGGGGGAACTGGCTGCGGATCAGCGCGGAGAGGGCCAGCGCGACTTTCTTGGCGGGCAGGAAGTAGCCGTTGTTGAGCATCGAGCGGCTCATGTCGAGCATCACGACCGTGGCCGCCTGCGTGCGAAGCTCGGTGCGGATGACCGCGAAGTCGTCGGGCACGAGCCGCACCGGCGTGCCGGGCCCGCGGCGCGCGACCGCGCGCATCACCGTCTCCTTCAGGTCGAGCAGGAACGGATCGCCGAACTCGTAGAGCTTGCTCTCGTCCGTCTGATCGCCGCCCGCGCCGCGCCGGTCCATCTGGTGGCCACCGAAGCGGTCGCGCTTGAGGCGCGCGAAGATGTCGCGCAGCGCCTTGTCCGCGATCTTTCGGATGGCGCGTGCGGTGAGCTTGAGGTTGTCGTCCTCACCCTCGAGATACCCGGCGTCCTTCAGTCGCTTGGCGATTTCTTGTAGCCGCTCGAGGTCGCGTCGCGCCTCCTCGCCGGCGAGCTTGCCGACCTGGGCGGGGTCGAGGCGGTCGAGATCCTCCAGCGACCGCGTGCCGCGGACCTCCCGCTCCAGCGCGTCGAGCTGCTGCATCTCCTCCATGAGGCGCATCGCCTCCTCGAGGCCGACCTGCTCATTGCCGCGGAAGGGATACCGCTGCGCCATCTCGTCGAGCGGCAGCAGCTCCGAGAGGTGCATGCCGAGCTGCCGCATGGCCGCCTCGAGGCGCTCGTCCTGCAAGAAGAGCGAGCGCATCATCTCGTCCAGCTGCGCGCGCTGCTCGGGTGAGAGCGACTGCATCAGCGATTGCATCGCGGCCATGCGCTGGCCGATCTGCTCCAGCAGGTCGTCGAGGCTCTCGGCGCCCGGGAACTGGTTGCCCCACTTCTGCTTGAACTTGTCGAAGTCCGGCTCGCCGCCCTCGGCCTTCTCGCGCAGCATGCGATTGAGGTCCTGGATCATCTCGCGCATGCGCTTGAGGTCGTCCGGGGTCATGTTGCCGAGCGCGTTCTTCATGCCCTGCATGAACGGCTGCATGGCTTGCGCGCGCAGCGAGGCGAGCAGGTCCTGGAACTTCTTCTCGGCGTCGGCGTCGTGGAAGTCGTAGTTCTGCAGCTCGCGCAACCGTCCGGCCGCATCGGGCGGGATCTGCTCGAGCGCCTGACGGCGGCGCTCGCGCTCGCGGCCTTGCAAGTCGCGCTCGATGCCCGCGCGCTCGGTCTTGACCACGTCGTCGAGCTTCTTGGCGATGTCCTCGAGGCTCGAACCGAGGTCGTAGCGGCTGAGTCGCTGCTGACGCTGCTGGCGCAGCCGATCGAGCAGATCTTTCAGCCCCGGCATGCGCGTGCCATCGGGCGGCCGCATGCCCTGCTGGAGCAGCCGCTGGAGCGCGGATTTCAGATCGCCGTAGCCGAGGACGTCGTCCGCGATCTCGTCGAGCACGTCGTCGGCGTCGAGATCGGGGATCGCCTGCGTGCCGTCCCAGCGCGAGTAGCGGTGCAGCACGTCAGCTCCGGTACCTGGTCTGTCCGGGCTGCGAGTCCTTGTTGAGCTTCTTGCTCAGATGCAGGCCCTCGAGCACGAACTCCACCGCGGAGGCGAGCCCGGCCGCGGACGCGGCGTCCGCGTTCAGCTTGTGCACGGCCGCGCGCAGCGCCGGCGTCTTCTCGGCCTGCCGGACGTACTCGGCGGACGGCATCGCGTCGGAGACCTGGACGGTGAGACCGCCCTGGAACGCGGCGACCACCGGGTCGAGCTCCACGGGCGTGAGCGAGCGACTGAACACGTTGAGCACCGCGCGCTGGACGAGCTTGCCGAGGACTTTGTCTTCGCTCGTGTCGCCAAGCGTCTCGAGCTCGATCTTGCCGGCCGTGGACGCCACCAGCGCGCCTAGATCGCTCACGCGCGGCGCGGCGTCGGCCTCGCCCAGGCGGATGGCCCGCTTGAGCGCGCTGGAGACGAGGTTCTCGTAGTTGCAGATGCTCACGCGCACCGACACCCCCGAGCGCTGGCTGATCTCCGTCGCCTTGCGCGCCAGGTGCGTGAGCTCGGCGACCACCTGCTTCATGTACTCGGGCGTCGTCGTGCGCACGCCGTCGGCGGCGAACGCCGTGCGCTCGGCCTCCATGATCGCGATCTCGTCGCTGACGCGTCGCGGATAGTGCGTGCGAATCTGTGAGCCGAAGCGATCCTTGAGCGGCGTGATGATGCGCCCGCGGTTGGTGTAGTCCTCGGGGTTGGCGCTGGCGACGACGTAGACGTCGATCGGCAGCCGCACCTTGTAGCCGCGAATCTGCACATCGCGCTCTTCCATGATGTTGAGCAGACCGACCTGGATGCGCTCGGCCAGGTCCGGCAGCTCGTTGAGCGCAAAGATGCCGCGATGCGTCCGCGGCAGGAGTCCGTAATGGATCGTGAGCTCATCGGCGAGATAGCGGCCCTCGGCCACCTTGATCGGATCCACCTCGCCGATCAGGTCGGCGATCGTGATGTCGGGCGTGGCGAGCTTCTCGCCATAGCGCCGGTCGCGCGGCAGCCACGCGACCTCCGCCGCGTCGCAGCGCTCGGCCACACGCGCGCGGCACGCCGCGCAGATGGGCGCGAGCGGATCGTCGTTGATCTCGCAGCCGGCGAGGATCGGCACGAATTCGTCGAGCAGGCCGGTGAGCAGGCGTGCGATGCGCGTCTTCGCCTGGCCGCGCTCGCCGAGCAGCACGAGGTCCTGGCCGCTCAGCACGGCGTTTTCGATCTGCGGAACGACCGTGTCGTCGTAGCCGACGATGCCGGGCAGGAACGACTCGCCGCGGCGCAGCCGCGCGACGAGGTTGTCGCGCATCTCCTGCTTCACCGACTTCGAGACGTAACCGCGGCTGCGGAGCTCTCCGACCGTGCGCGCTTGGGTCATCACGATGTCGGGGCCACTATGCTGTGCGTGGCGATGGGTGTCAAGGCGCGCACAGGCCGGTCGCGCGCGGGACTACAATGAGTCCGGAGGTCACCGCCATGTGGGGCTCGCACAAGATCACGATGCCGACGAAAGAGACGGCGCTGCCCGGGCGCGCCGAACGTATGCCCGTGCCCGCCAAGCATCACGTGCACGAGCGGCCGCTCACGCCGCCGTTTCCGGCCGGCATGCAGAAAGCGCTCTTCGGTCTCGGCTGCTTCTGGGGCGCGGAGAAGGCGTTCTGGCTCACCCCGGGCGTGTTCACGACCGCCGTCGGGTACGCCGGCGGCTTCACGCCGAACCCGACGTACGAGGAAGTCTGCAGCGGACGCACGGGTCACAACGAGGTCGTGCTCGTCGTCGTCGATCCGGCTGTCGTCTCGTACGAGGCGCTGCTGAAGGTGTTCTGGGAGGCGCACGATCCGACGCAGGGTATGCGACAGGGCAACGACGTCGGCACGCAGTACCGCTCGGGTATCTACGTGTTCGACGCCGAGCAGCGCCGCATCGCAGAGTCCTCACGCGAGGCGTACCAGCGCGCGCTGAGCGCGGTTGGGCACGGGCGCATCACCACCGAGATCGTCGACGCGCCGGAGTTCTACTACGCCGAGGGTTATCACCAGCAGTACCTCAGCAAGAACCCGTGGGGGTATTGCGGCGACGGCGGCACCGGCGTGGCGTGTCCCACGGGCATCGCGGCGGCGCACGCGTGAGCGAGCATGAGCGACACACCCTTTAAGCAGGGGGGCTACGCCCCCCTGGCACCCCCGGCCGCGGGCGACTGGCCGACCGCGACACCCGCCGAAGCGGGGCTCGATGCGCGCCGGCTCGACGAGGCGATCGCCTACCATCGCGCGCACGAGACGCGCTGGCGCCGCGACTTCATCACCGACCGCGGCGTCTTCGTCGGCGTCGCCGACGAGTCCGACAGCGCGGGCGGCGTACTCGGGCCGATCCGGCCGCGCGGCGGACCGAGCGGCATGATCGTCCGCGGCGGCCGCCTCGTCGCCGAGTGGGGCGAGACCGAGCGTGTGGAGATGTCGTTCAGCATCGCCAAGAGCTACCTGGCGGCGCTGGCGGGAGTGGCCGTCGCGCGCGGCCTGATCCGGAGCATCGACGAGCGTGTGAGCGACACCGCGCGCGACGACGCGTTCGCGTCCGAGCAGAACCGAACGATCACCTGGCGTCACCTGCTGCAGCAGACCAGCGAGTGGTCGGGCACCCTGTTCGGCAAGCCCGACACGATCGATCACAACCGCGACCTCGGTAAGGCCGACTTCGGGCAGAGCGACAAAGGCGTGCCGCGGCCGATGCAGCCGCCCGGCACGCTGTGGGAATACAACGACGTCCGCGTGAACCGGCTCAGCCTGTCGCTGCTGCAGCTCTTTCGACGTCCGCTGCCGGACGTGCTGCGCGAGGGGATCCTGACGCCGATCGGCGCATCCGCGACGTGGGAGTGGCGGCCCTACGACAACGCGTGGGTCGACGTCGACGGCGTGCGGATGCCGTCCGTACCAGGCGGCTCACACTGGGGCGGCGGGCTCTGGATGTCGGCGCGCGACCACGCGCGCTTCGGCCTGCTGCACCTCGGCCGCGGCCGCTGGGGCGACGCGCAGATCCTGCCGGCCGCGTGGATCGAGGAGTGCCGCCGGCCGTGCCCGCTCAACGCGGAGTACGGTCTCTTGTGGTGGCTGAACGTCGGCAGACCAGGGACCTGGGCAGCGCGCGGCGCCGGCAGCAGCCTGATCTGGATCGATCCCGACGACGATCTCGTCGCGGTCGTGCGCTGGATCGACAAGCCGCACATCCAGGGCTTCCTCGAGCGGCTGCTCGCGGCGGTCGTCCACTGAGCCGAGTCCTGCCCGCCATCGAGCTGGAGACGGCACGCCCGGCGACGGCGTCCGTCATCTGGCTGCACGGCCTCGGCGCCGACGGCCACGACTTCGAGCCCATCGTGCCCGAACTGGATCTGCCGGACGCGTTGCCCGTGCGCTTCGTGTTCCCGCACGCGCCGATGCAGGCCGTCACGATCAACGGCGGCGCGGTCATGCGGGCCTGGTACGACGTCTATGGCCTCGACGGAGAGCGCCGCGAGGATGCGGCGGGGGTGCGCGCCTCGCAGGGGCGCGTCGAGGACCTCATCGCGCGCGAGAAGGCACGCGGCATCCCCACTGCGCGCATCGTGCTGGCCGGCTTCTCGCAGGGCGGAGCAATCGCGCTCCAAACGGGGCTGCGCCACGCCGAGCGGCTGGCGGGGATCATGGCGCTGTCCACGTACCTGCCGCTCGCCACGACGCTGGCGGCCGAGGCGAGCCCGGTCAACCGCGGGCTGCCGATCTTCATGGCGCACGGCAGCGGCGACCCGCTGATCCCGATCGAGCGCGCGCTCGCGTCGCGACGGCTGCTCGAGGCCGCCGGCTACGCCGTCGAGTGGCGCGACTACCCGATGGAGCACGCGGTCTGCGCGCAGGAGATCGCCGACATCTCGGCCTGGCTCGTGCGCGTCTTGCGCTAGGCGCGCGCCTCGACCACCAGGTGCTGCAGCGCGCGGCCGATCGGGCCGCGCACGTCGTGCAACCGTGTATCGGTGAGACCGACGCCGTTGCCTTCGTAAATCGACAGCGAGTCCATGCCGACCCACTCGCCGTGCAGCGGACGGTGCACGCTGACCGACAGGTCGGCGTTGATCGCGGTGACGAGTTTGTGCTCGATGGCCGCGCTGACGCCGCTGCTGGAGTCGGCCGCGATCAGCACGCGCTCGAGCGGCGACGTGTCGGTGTCGGCCACGAGCGGGATCCGCTGGCGCATCCACGCCGCCACGCGGCCGCTGCCCCAGTCACCGCGGACGAGCCGCGTCTCCATCATGGCGTGATAGCTCACCGTCTCGTTGAAGAATGGAAACTCGAACGGCCGGCCGTCCTCCGGCGGCGGCAACGACGGATCGTTCGCCGGGGACGCCACGTCGACGAGTGACGGGCGCACCAGCGCCGCGACCGCCTGCGCGACCGGCCGCTCGCCGTGCAGCAGCCGCGCGACGAGGCGCTGCACCTTCGTGCCAGCGCGCACCGTCTCGACGCGCACCGCGAGCCGATCGATCGGCACCGGCAGCAAGAAATCGACGGTCACGCGTGCGATCACGAAGTCCGGCGCGGCTGCGGCAATCGCACGGGCCAGCAGCGCCGACGGCGGGCCGCCGTGCTGGTGCCGCGCGCTCCACGGCCCGCGTGTGTGGACGGTCGCGACGAACGTCTCGCCGTCGCACACGTAGAATGCGTCGCTCATGCGCGCATGCTACCGCACGCCGGCGCCGCGTCAGGCCGCTTCGGTCTCCTCGCCGGCCTGCAGCCGCCCGACGTGCTGCCGCACCCACGCCGCGCCGCCGTCGCTCGCGGTGAGCCCAGCGAGCAGGTCGGCCAGCCCCTCGATGAGCTCGCGTAGCCGTTCGGGCAGCGACGCGTCGTAGCCGCAGAGGCGGGCCACGAACGCCTCGCGCTCGGATTCCGGCAACCGGGCCACCGCCGGCATCAGCTCCTGTAGCCAGTCGTCGACGGACGTGAGATCCGCGAGCAGCACGGTCCCGTGCTGAATGGTCGCGGTCACCCGCTCGCGCACGCGGACCAGGTCGGCTTCCGGGATCGCCATCGGCGCCTCCTCAGCCGAGCCTTTGCACGATCCGGTCCAACAACTCGTCGGGACTGTTGACGTGCACGAAGTGGCTCGCGCCCGCGATCGTGTCGACGGCGCACCCCGCGGCGCTGAGCCGGGCCGCGTCCGCATCTGACACGTGATCGGACGCGCCGCCGCGGATGACGTGCACGGCGCACGGGCGGCGCCGTTCGACCGCCGGCCACAGATCCTCGGCGCCGATCTCGTTGTAGAGCGCGCTGAGCGACGGTCGATCGATACGCCACCGGTAGGTGTCGCCCTCGTGCGCGAGGTTGAGCAGCAGCCAGTCGATGGCCTCGGGCGCGAGCCCGGCCTTCCGGAACCACGCGCGGAAGGTTTTGCGATCGGGCGCCGTGTCGGGCGCGTCGGTCAGCGCCCTGACGATCGTCGCCACTTCGCCGCCCGGAGGGCGCGGCGACGGCGTGACGTCGACCAGCGCGAGGTGAGCCAGCGCGCGCGGCTCCAGCAGGGCGGCGCGCAGACCGACGCGTCCGCCGAGCGAGTGGCCGATCAGCGTCCACGGCGGCGGCGTGTCGAGCGCGTGCGCGGTGTCCAGCACGTCGCGCGCGATGGTCGCGACGTCGGGGCGCGGCGGCAGCGGCGGCGAATCGCCGTGCCCGGTGAGGTCGAATGTGTACGCGCTGTACTCCGAACGCCGACGCGTCAGGCCGCGCGCGAGGGTCGCGAGGTTGCGCCCGGAGCCGAGGAAGCCATGCAGCAGGAAGAGCGCGCGGGGGCCGTTGCCCGTGCGCGTATGCGCCAGGACGCTCATACCTCGAGCACCATGCGCGCGGGATCCTCGAGCGCTTCCTTCACCCGCACGAGGAAAGTCACTGCCTGCTCGCCGTCGACGAGGCGGTGATCGTAGGAGAGCGCCACGTACATCATCGGTCGGATCACGACCTGGCCGTCGCGGGCGACGGGCCGGTCCTCGATCTTGTGCATGCCGAGAATCCCGGACTGTGGCGGATTGAGGATCGGCGTCGACAGCAGCGAGCCGAACACGCCGCCGTTGGTGATCGTGAACGTTCCGCCCGAGAGGTCGCCCGGCGCCAGCTTACCGTCCCGCGCGCGACGCGCGACGTCGCCGATCGCTTTCTCGAGCGCCGCCAGGCTCTGGCCGTCGGCGTCGCGCACCACCGGAACCACCAGCCCGCGCGGCGTGCTGACGGCGATCCCGAGATGAATGCGGCGCGACTTCACGATGTCGGTGCCGTCGATGCGCGCGTTCAGAATCGGCACCTCGCGCAGGCCGTGGATCACCGCGCGCGCGAACAGCGACATGAGCCCCAGGTCGACGCCGTGCCGCGTCTTGAAGCGCTCGCGGTGGCGCGCGCGCAGCGCCATCAGCTCGCCGAGGTCGACCTCGTTGAACGTGGTGAGGATGGCGGCCGTCCGCTGCGCCTCGACGAGCCGCGCGGCGATCGTGCGGCGCAGCTGACTCATCGGCTCGCGCTCGACGTCCTCCTCGCGCGCGGCCGGGCCGCGGCCGTCGCCGTCGTGTGGCGCCGCCGGCCGCGAGACCTCGGCGCCGCGCGACGGGTCCGTCC